>NZ_JAAHFZ010000007.1:0-189156 GCF_010672795.1 Moorena sp. SIO1G6 | reverse complement strand
CCCCAATTCTGGGGGGAATAAGACCTTCAAAGTCCCTTCCGGTGCGCGCCTCCTAGGGCGAGTAAATCGCCCTTGGGTCGCACCGCAAAGTTGGGGGATTTAGGGGGCTTTAACTTTCACCAGATGAACGCGAATTCATTCCTTAATTCAGCAACGCCGAAAATCTTGCTCGTAGTCATCCCGATTGCTAAACCTGAAAATCTTTCACTGACTGGTTCACCCTACACTCGTTTACCCTACATTAGTTTAGCCAATCAATAAGAGTGTGAGTATAGTTCTTTTATCCTAACTATACTCGTTCACCAGATGTTATGGCCTTTGCCTGAATAGCCTTGTTCGCTAGACTCTTTGGTTTGCTTTTCTAACTCTTCAGCTAATTTGGCAAATTTTTTCATTTCATCAATTAATGCTGCTGCTCCACTATTTTGGGTTTTTGATTCTTGGTAAATCGACGTTTATCCTAATAATTTTATGTACATTAGTTATTTACCTGAGTCGCACGGATGAGTTTATATATGAGTAACTCTATAAAATTTGCTCTATTATTTTTATATTTCGTCGGACAATAAATGAATCCGGATTAAGTCTGGTGGTTGACTATGAAGGTATTGCTAACTAAATAGGCAAGATTGTCAAGTTTTTGATTACTATAGCAATAAGCATAATGGTTCGGACTTGCTCGGATTTTAAAATTGACAATCAACAATAGTTAATGAACAATGGTCAATTTTAAAGTAACCAATGACTAATAATACCTATACACACTATACACACTATACACACTATACACACTATACTTTGTACCTATGGCAACGGAAATCGAACGCAAATTTCTAGTAAAAGGCGAAGAGTGGCGGAAACTAGGCACTGGTAGTGTTTATCGCCAAGGTTACATTCGTACAACCAACCGCACTACTGTCCGGGTGCGCCTGGTGGGAGATCAAGGATATCTTACTATCAAAAGTCCAAAGGTGGGTTTTTCTAGAAAAGAGTATGAGTATCCTATCCCAGGCTCGGATGCTCAAGAAATGCTCGATACTTTGTGCCAGGGTCCCCTAATTGAGAAAACTCGTTATAAAATTGAACACGCTGGCTTGATTTGGGAAGTGGATGAGTTTGCTGGGGATAATCAAGGATTAATTTTGGCAGAAGTTGAACTAACTGATGAAAATCAGCATATTGAACTACCAGAATGGATTGGAATTGAAGTATCTGATGATCCGAGATACTTCAACTCCAATTTAGTTCAGCATCCCTATAGTCAATGGTTACACAGAATCTAGGCTATAGGGTGTGGGGTGTGGGGTATGGAACAGAATTTGGATTTATATATCAGGAGTTGTTTTAATCAGCGGCTTCCGGTAGTGCTGGCAGATGCTCTACTAATTGCTCAAGAGATTCTACATCAATGGCCACATCCATTAACTGTTCTAACTTTTCGACACTCAACCCCTTAACACGAGCTTGAATCTCAGGGGATAGGTCTCCAAAGCGCCTGTGAAGCAATCGTAGTAGCAGTCGCTCAGCTCCTTCCTGACGACCTTCTTGACGACCTTCTAAAATACCTTCCTGACGACCTTGCTTAATTCCCAACCTTTCGATACTCGTGACATACTTCATGTTGACCTCCTGTTCGTACTGGTTAAGTTCTTCACTAAAGGCTTGTTCTAGTCCTTCAGGTAAGTGCATTACCAAAATTATTGGGTTTAAAGCCTCGTGGTTCTAGGACGGCTTTTCTTTTAGACTTCGTATTGAAAGTTTGCACGCTAGTGTGCTATTGTAAAAGTATAAGCAATAAACTTTTGTACCAGCTAGATACTATCTAAACATAAGTAGGCAACGTAAAAAATATGTAGAGCTTACATATTGCGTAATTGGGTCTAACGACTTAAATGTCTATGAAAAATTTAGATAAAAAAGTATCTAGTTAAATAGATAAAGAAAGCGATGCAGCGCGGTATTGGGGGTCTCCACCATGAGCGACTGCATCAAGACAAGGTACGGTGGGGCACACCGAAACCTAGGTCATAGACCAAATACGCTTGTGGAGAGGAGACCTCTATTTATCCTGGCTCCGGCCTGGTTAAACAAGTCACCCCGTGGAAGCAAGAATCCCCGTCCTTCCAGGGCGGGGAGTGTCAACCAGTCGATGAAGTGATATAAGTTTAGGATGTCTTGTCCGCTGCTGGGTTAATCATTAATTTTCTCTAGTTCGGCTGATTAATCTAATTAATCACCAAACCCTGTTTCCCTGCTCTGAAAATATCTCTTTCGTAGGTAAAAATGGGGGCGGTGGGACTTGAACCCACACGACCGTTTAAGGTCAACGGATTTTCATTCTCCCGTAGCTTTCGCTACTGCCATAGCTGGCTCTTGAGAATTGGACTCTCCCTTTACCCTCGGCTTAACGTTAGGGTAGCTCCCGTCGAGTCTCTGCACCTTCCGAGAGGTTTTCCCGGCTTGGCTCAGGATTGCCTTATCTGTTACCAGACTTAGGTTTCCCTGAATTTGAGAGCATTCACATGACAGATTTCTCTATCAGTGCTCAATTTCCTTAAGTCCGTAGCGTCTACCATTCCGCCACGCCCCCTGGTTGAGTTAGATAGCTGTGGGTTTGTCTTTACCCATCAACCTCTGTGATTTCACTGTTTTCTATTTAAACATGAACTGGGTCTACTATGCAAGTATACTGTTGTTGAAATTTTCAAGAGGGGGCAAACTCTGGCTTTGGGGCAACACAGGGCAGCATGTTCGACCTAAGGTAGTATAGTAGGGTTGAGCGATTGACCTTGGCCTTTGGGCCACGCTAAGCGAATGGTCACGCTACGCGATGCTCCGTAGGAGCTGCTAAAAGCGATTGACCGTAGGTCACGCTACGCGATCGCATTTTTGTCTTCTGTGTCCTAAACCAAAATTCTATGATTACTGCGATACTGTACCTGTCTTTGGCAGGAGCCTACTTATTGGTATTCCCTCTCGCCATCTATCTTTACCTACAGAAACGGTGGTACGTTGTTAGCTCCTTCGAGCGAGGCTTCATGTACTTCCTGGTCTTCTTATTCTTTCCAGGTTTATTACTCTTCAGTCCAATCTTAAACCTCCGCCCCAAGCGGCGTCAGCCACAAGGGTAAGTCAGTTACTTAAGCGATCATTAGTAATTCATGCGACGAATTGACGCGATTGGAATTGCCCTTGGTATCTTTGCTGCTGGCGGCATAGCCTACTTGATCTTTCAGCTGGCTGGGTACGATCAAATTAAAGCCGGGATTTGGAGTCAAGTCCTCTTGGTTGGGGGGTTATTTGGGTGGGTGCTAACCTACTTGTTTCGAGCCCTGACCCAAACCATGACCTATAACCAGCAGGTGAAAGAGTATAAAGATGCTGTCCTGCAAAAGCGGCTCGAAGAAATGACACCAGAAGAACTTGCCCAACTCCAAGCAGAGGTGGAACAGGAAAAGCGTTTGACTAAGGCAGAGGGCGATTCCTCTATATCCCCTCTTAAGCAGGAGGGGCAGGGGCAAAACTAGATGACGAATGACCAATGACAAAAATTTCCGATTGCTTCGGATCCCTGAGATCTAACTCCCAGTGTGCTCTGATTCCTTTTATTACCGCTGGGGATCCCGATTTAGAAACCACAGCCAAAGCCTTGCGGGTACTCGACCAATCTGGTGCTGACATCATTGAACTGGGAGTACCCTATTCCGATCCTTTGGCCGATGGTCCAACTATCCATGCTGCTGCTACTAGAGCATTACAAAAAGGTGTGCAGTTGGATGATGTTCTGGCAATGGTAAAGGAGGTTAGCCCAGAGTTACAAGCGCCAATTGTCTTATTTACCTACTACAATCCCATTCTCAACCGAGGGATTAATTCGTTTTTAGAGCAGATTGCTCAAGTGGGGGCGAAAGGGTTAGTGGTGCCTGATTTACCCCTCGAAGAAGCTGAAATTTTGCTGAAACCCGCAGCAGAGCTTGGGATTGAAGTGATATTGTTAGTGGCACCAACTTCACCAACAGAACGGATTGAAGCGATCGCTAAACAGTCTCAAGGCTTTATTTACTTAGTCAGTGTTACCGGTGTCACCGGGATGAGAACTCAGCTGCAATCACGGGTAAAAGACTTACTCAATCAGATGCGTGATGTAACCGATAAGCCGATCGGGGTTGGCTTTGGTATCTCCGAGCCAGAACAGGCTAAGCAGGTCAAAGATTGGGGAGCAGATGCCGTGATTGTAGGTAGCGCTATAGTAAAGCGTTTGGCAGATGGGACGCCATCAGAAGGGTTGTCAGCCATTGGAGACTTTTGCCAAAGCCTGAAATTAGCGATTACAGAGTGAAGCCATGGTTACTCAGGCTTGGCATTTACTGTCTAGGATACCGATCACAAACTACTGATCGGATTAATCCTTCGTATTTAGATTCTGTTTGATATCCAGATACATTCTCGGATTGAAATTCTTTCTGGGATTTATGGATTTCGTTTCCAAACACTGTTACGTAACTCCCAAAGCTGAAAGCCCCGCGTTTTTAAACCGGGGATGAAAGCTCATAGCGACTTTAGTCGCCGTGAAAAAAAACTTGGTGAGGACTTGACAGATTATGCTAGGCGTGTTAGCACAACAATATATCAAAAGAGATCGAAATTCGTTCGCGTAGCGTGATCGAAGGTCAATGATTATTATTGAGTTCAAAGCATATGGTAACCCTCATCAGTATCTAGCTATTGACGAGGCTATTCGGACGGTTAAATTTATTCGCAATAGCTGCATTCGTCTGTGGATTGATAACAAAGGGACAGGGAAATATGACCTCAGCAAGTACAGTAAAGTACTGGCTAAAGAGTTTTCCTTTGCTAATGAATTAAACTCAACGGCTCGACAGGCTGCGGCTGAAAGAGCATGGTCATCGATTTCTCGCTTTTTTGAGAATTGCAAGAAAAAAGTTCCTGGGAAGAAAGGTTTTCCGAAATTCCAAAATCATTGTAGATCGGTTGAATACAAGCAGTCAGGATGGAAGTTATCCCCTGACAAAAAGTCGTTCGCGAAGCGTCGGCTTTGCCGAATCACCTTCAGTGACAAAAAAGGAATCGGAAAGCTAAAGCTCAAGGGTACATGGGATTTGTGGCGCTTCGACAAGAATCAAATCAAGCGAGTTCGCATAGTAAAAAGAGCTGATGGCTACTACATTCAGTTTTGCGTTTCTGTTGACGTAAAAGAACAATTAGAACCGGCTGATGCCACTTTGGGATTGGATGTAGGGCTAAAAGAATTATACACCGATTCTAGAGGAAATACCGAACCTAATCCCCGTTTTTATAGAGCCGGTGAAAAGCGCTTAAAGTTTTATCAACGCCGAGTTTATCGGAAAAAGAAAGGCTCATCCAACCGAAAAAAAGCCATTAATCAATTAGCTAGGCAGCACCTCAAAATAAGTAGGCAACGTGAAGAACATGCCAAGAGACTGGCACGTTGCGTAATCCGGTCTAACGACCTGGTCGCCTATGAAGATTTGAGAGTCAAGAATCTAGTCAAAAATCACTGTCTAGCTAAATCTATTAATGACGCTGGTTGGTATCAATTTAGGAAATGGTTGGAGCATTTTGGTCAGAAGTTTGGCAGAGTCACTGTTGCAGTGAATCCTGCTTATACAAGCCAAAACTGCTCAGAATGCGGCGAGGTAGTAAAAAAGTCACTATCAACCAGAACCCACGTCTGCGAATGTGGCTGTGAACTAGACCGTGACCACAACGCCGCGATCAATATTTTAAAGAGAGCCTTGGGTACGGTGGGGCACACCGGAACCTGGATCATAGATCCCAACGCTTCGGGAGATCTGACCTCTACTGTTCTTGGTTCCGGCCAGGTTCAGCAAGTCGGGTCGTTGAGCGAAGAATCCCCGGGTCTAATGACCGGGGAGTGTCAAGAAATCCTCTTTCATACTGATAACTGTCCAACCACGAGCGTCGGCCTCCCGGAGAGCATTCTCGGCACCTGTATCGTATACATATTCGCGGGGATCATCGTGGTGAACCAGCATCATCAAAGCTGGACCGTCTTGGTCGTCAGTGTACTGAAGCATTTCTAAATCACCATCGGAATTACCAATGGTAATAATTGGTTTTTTACCAATGTAGCGGTCAATGTCCACTACTTTACCTTCGTTATTATTAATGGGTTTGACCAGTATTGGTGTCTTAATCAAAACATGAGAGCCATCGTCTTTGGTAATAAACTTGGTTTGGACGGTGGTACCAATAATATTTTCAGGGGGAACACCGTAGGCATCTTCAGCATAGGAGCGAATGAAATCAAGTCCCGCCCCAGAACAAATATAGACCTTGAAATCATTACTCCTGAGATAATTGACCAGTTCAACCATGGGCTGGTAAGTAACCTTTATGTATGGAATACCAAAGTCTGGATGCTTTGAATTATCCAGAAAGAACCTCGCCTTCTGTTTATAGTCTTCCGGTGTTAATCCCTGCAGTTTCAGGTCTTCAAAAATGGCATTCCTTTTATTTGAAAAGGCATTCCCTAGCATATCTTTGATAAATAACCCGTAAATATTTTTGGGTTTTTCATTCCACAGGGTTCCATCATTATCAAAGACCGCGATGCGATCGCCTTGACGAACGTAGTTATCACTGTTGGGGTTGGTAACCTCTTGCACAAAGTCAAAAATCGTTTGCTTAGCCGCACCCTGATTCCAAGACAGTAAGGGGTCATAGTCCGCAGCAGCAGGGGGACATCCCACAAAGCCTCCTAGGCAAAACACTGATAAGAGAATCGATAGGAAAACTAAGAACGTTCTTTTTTTCATAATTAAGGCTTTTCGGGTGTAATTGCTGATCCGCTTCAAGGCAAACAACGCTATTTTTACCGACCAAACCAATCTTGTCAATATAGCGCTACGCCCAAGGCAAAAGGCAAAAGGCAAGAGGCAAAAGTTGACGTGCATTAGCGCACCGAGGGAGTAGGTTTTTACATTTAGAGTCAAAGGGAGAGTGTGGGATTCCCGATTCCCTGTTCCCTAAAAACTAAGAACGAAAGTACCTAACAGCAATTGCAAACCGCTGACCCCTGAAAGCTGACCGCTGATTGCTGTTAGCGCAGCGTCTGCGTAGGGCATATACTTACAAAAAAAATAGCCGTAGAAATACTATCCACGGCTATGTCAATCACATATGTCAGAAGTTTCCAAAACCCTTGGTGAAGGGGGGAAACCCCCCCAGAAAATTAGCGATGCAGCGCGGTCTTGGGGAGCCAGTGCGGTCTTGGGGGTTCCCCCCATGAGCAACTGGCGTGGTTTCCCCCATGAGCGACTGCATCAAGACAAGGTGTTATGGCAATAACCAATACTTGGTCATAGTCGTCATTACTTCACCTGGAATATCAGTCGGTTAGAGTCGATGCCCGGTATTATCCGGGGCACCTCTCCTTCAGAACCGTACGTGAAGGTTTCCCCTCATACGGCTCCTAGATATTCTCTCCCTTAGGAGTGCTCCAGTGTATCTGTTGATGGGAACAACTAGTGGGGTGGTTGAGGGTATTAATAACAAATTAAAAGTTATTAAACGTTCAGCTTATGGATTCAGAAACTTTAAAAACTTTCAATCCAGATGTTTACTTAATTGGAATTTTAACTAATATTTTAGCATACTAGGTACTGAAGAACCATAATTGGTAGAAAAATTTCTGCAAGAGCTGCCCACAGACCGTCCTTACAGCTTATCCCTATAGGGTACCAGGACTAGAATGTGCGCGGAAAATTTGCTAAATTATAGTGTTTTTGGCAACATTATTTTAGTAATAAAACTGACAAAATTCATTAATTTTTCCTCTTCTCGAATAAAATACTCCCTTAGCCTATCTAGTGCTATTTTTCTGAGTCTCGGAACTGCAGAAATAGCCACTGCTGCCACTTTCAGTGATGCACCCATTTTTTCTGAAGTTGATAGCTTCAGTACTACCATTACAACCAATGGCAATCCGGCAGACATTTACTTTCCAGTTGTATCTAGGACTAGCAAGGAATTATTTCCCACTACCATCCTCTTGCCAGGTGGATTGGTAGACAAATCCTTCTACTCTAGTTTTGCGACTCAGGTTGCTAGCTACGGCTTTGTGGTTGTCGTTCCTAACAATAGGGTATCTCTACCCCAGTTTAATTTTGAAGGATTGCTTCCTGAAGCTTCGCAAATTAACTCGATTTTCGACTTTATTATTGCAGAAAGCGAGAATTATAATTCCCAGCTTGCGGGTATTGTGGATACCGAGAAGCTAGGTTTACTCGGTCATTCCCAAGGGGGGGCAGTCGGTTTAACCGCGATTGAAGATTCCTGTATTTTTCCCCTCTGTTTGGATGATTTTAATCGTCCAGAAGCACTTATGGCCGGTGCTTTCTACGGTACAAATCGATTCGATCCCTTCTTAATGGAATTTGTTCCTACGGCTAATGATGGCATTCCTGTGGCCTTAGTTCAAGGAAGCCTCGATGCTCGGGCAACCCCTGAGGAAGCTTTGGGGACTTTTGAGTTAATCCAAGATCCTCCCAAGGCATTGATTACCGTTGCAGGTGCCAATCACTTTAGTATTACTAATGTTAATAATCCCCCTGGTGCGCGACCCGATTTTAGCAATCCCACTCTAGCTCAGGATGAAGCGATTGAAACCATTGCCCGTTGGAGTGCTTTGTTCTTGCGCGCTAATCTTCTAGATGATGCCAACGCTTTTGAGTTTGTATTCGATACAGGGGCAAAATTAGATCCTAATGTCACTGTGATTGCTGAGGTGAAAACTGTTCCGGAACCAAGTTCCCTGTTTGGGGTATTGGCAGTAGCTATGGGCGGTATTAGTTGGCTGTGGCAGCGTAAATAGGGGTTAGTGTGCTGCCCAGGGTAAGGGCAAAAATTAAGGCTCTCCTAGAGTGGCTATGATAAATTAGTATAAAATAATCGCCGTAAACCTTACTAAGTAAGCTTTTGAGTAATTTAAAAATGCATTTTTATTAAAATGGCATTTTTAGTTCATTGAATCCCTTGCTATTGAAGGGGTAATCGCTCATTTAAACTACTCATTTACCACACCCATTGTAGGAGAGCCAAAATTAATACAGCGGTTTGCACTTCAGTTAGGTACTTTCGTTTTGGGTTTGTAGGGACTTCGGAGCAGGGAGCAGGGACTGAGGCCGTGGGCCACGCGGGGCGCGTTCGGAAGTGGGAAGTCGGAAGTGGGAAGAGGAGAAACAATGTGTACCTGATAGTTATGCAAACCGCCGTAAGGAGTAATTATTACTAACAATATTGAAAAAAACTATTGAAAAAAAGTACAATAGTGCTGATAATCAAAGATTACTATGGTCATAATACTTGCCTTTTATCACATTTTGGCTCAATTTTTTATCGGCTTACCCTGCTCTCTACTCCCTACTCCCTAAAATCCCAAGGGCTGGGTAACTCACCCGATTGATAACTGCTATCTATTTAATAGAAAGAAAGGGGTTGAAAAAAAATGCGATGCGCGAGCATTGAGCCGCTACGCGAACGCATTTGTTTTATGAATCTGGGGTATGCGATGCGCGAGCATTGAACCCCTACGCGATCGCATCAGGGAGTTGACTTGGTGATCGCGAGAGCTATGCCATCCTGTAGGTGCGAGTATATAGGTGCGAGTATAGCGATCGCGTAGCGTGGCCTACGGCCAATCGCTTTCTTTGTTAACTTAGAGTAGGTTAAGTCAGACTAGAGGGACTAAAGAACCATGAATGATCGTGATCAGATTCAGGACAAGCAGTCAACTGACCAGTCAGAGGAAAAATTATTCCGACAATGGTATCGTTTTATTAAGGATCATGGATTCACCTGGAAAGGAATTCTTTCTCGATATAAGGGTAACGGAAGTCTTGATGAAGTCCTTGATTCCACAAGAAGATTTACTCCTCTAGCAGATGCATCTCAAATTGAGCATTATGTGTGTTTTCTTAACCAAGACGATCCCTCGAAAGTCCAAGAAAATACGTGGATTATTGAAAAATGCGGTCCAGGTATCTCTCACCCCATCGATCTGAGTTCAACGACGATGTTTTCATCTAAATCCTCTGGTATATTGAGTAGACCTTTTAGGAAAGACCAGGTCAACTTGACCGAGATTTACCTGTTGGAAGGGAACCGTCGTATCAGTGTGGTAATTAGCTATTTCCCCGATCGCTCCAAGGAATCAGGCAATCCATGTGTACTCTCCAGGATTTCCTTGTTCCGGGAAGTGAAACTTGACGTTGTCCCATTTCCCTGGTCTAATCAGAGACCAGAGGTAAGTAATCGGGATTATCCGAGCATTAAGGCGATAGATACCCTGGTATTACGATCAGGCACATTTGATGAAATTCCCCTGCCAGATTACCCTGTCCATTGGCCGAAGGACGGTCGATTAATCTTTGATTTTCCCGACGGAATTTCCATAAACGTGCCAGAAACCCTTGAGCCTGGCCACGATAGCACTCTTATCCTTAGTTGGAGATACAGCACCGATCGGATCAAGAGAGGGATTGCTAACTTCACGGATGATACCCGCACAGCTGATTTGATTACACAGGAATGCGTGATTGTCTAAAAATAGGGTGGGCAATGTCTAGCAAGCCTTAGTACTAAGATTGACATTAAAGGTTTAGTATTGCTGGCGTCAGTGCCGAAAAAGCTCCAGATTCGCCATCTTTGATGGTCAGTTGTTTCATAGAGGAAGTTATCTATGAGAGTTGATACCAAAACACCAGAAGCAGTACAAAAAACTGGCACCGCTCCTATAGCTGAAACACAGCAAGAGTTCAACTGGCAGCAGTGCTGGTATCCTGTTACCTTTGTGCAAGACCTGCCCACAGACCGTCCTTACAGCTTTTCCCTGTACGACGAGCCTTTGGTCTTGTTCAGAAACCAAGATGGTAAGCTAGCCTGTTTAACAAACCGCTGCCCTCACCGCGCCGCTAAACTCTCAGAGGGACAAATCATTGATGGTAAAATTGAGTGCTTATATCACGGCTGGCAATTTGGTCGAGATGGTCAATGTTTACACATTCCCCAGTTACCAGAAGATGCCAAGATTCCAGCCAAAGCCTGTGTGCAATCCTTTACGGTTGTGGAACGGCAAGGTATTGTCTGGGTATGGATGGGGAAACCTGAAGCTGCTGATCAAGAGGGAATCCCAACTGTAGCGGATTTGGACAATCCTACAGTTGCCAGCTCAGACTATATGATAGACCTCCCCTACGACCAAACCTATTTTATAGAAAATGCCCTCGATCCCTCTCACCTCTACATCAGTCACGAGGGCACCCTAAGTAGTCGAAAATACGCTCAACCCTTAGAAATGGAAGTCCTGGAAAGTTCTACTTTTGGGATTCGAGGCAGGTACCGAAAAACCAGGCAAAAGAATAGCCCATGGGTAAACCTTGATTTCGTTGCTCCCAATTTAGTGACCTACAGAAGCTCAAGTGGGGAAAAATCAGTTCGTATCGGTGGAGCAGCACTTTATTCCCTTCCTCTAGGTAAAGGCAAATGCCGTATTATTATCAGGAATTATAATAATCACTCTACCTGGAAACTGAAGCTACAGCCTCGTTGGATGGAACACTGGTACCGAGACAAATTCTTAGAAGAAGATTTACCACTTGTGGTGGGACAGCAGGCAGAAGTGGAGCGGTTGGGAACAAGCCTAAACTCACTGTATTTACAACTCAAAACATCGGATATGTTGTTGATTGAGTATCGCAAGTGGCTCGATAAGTTCGGAACGTCTTTACCTTTTTATCAAGGCTATTCCACCAGGAAGCTATCCCAGAAAGAACGAGAGGATAATCAGCAACCAGCTCCCCTAGACCGATTAAGGCGACATACTCAAATCTGTGGTTCCTGCAATCGAGCCTATCAGGTAACCAACCGGTTAAAAACGACTTTTGTGGGAGTAGCGATCGCATTGGCGGCTTTGGCAATAGTTACGGATGGTTCTGGGACTGAACTAATAGCTAGTTTAGGGTCTGGCTCAGCCGTTGTTATAGCAACAGTTGCCCATCAAGTTAAAACCCATTTCGAGCGTTCTTACACTCGTCATTAAGGCTAATTTTGGCTCAACGCCATGTAAGCATTCAGGCGTCAGCTATCAGCCGTCAGCTTATTTTATTCAAAAGCTGTTCGGTGTAGCTTGCGCTATGGGCATAAACTGTTGCCGTAGCGTAGCCACAGGCTTTTGGCTGATAGCTGATAGCACCTCAAGTAGCCTGTGCCACGCTACGGGAAAAGCTTTTGAATAAAACAGGTAACCATTCATTTAATATGAGTTAAGTCTGCTGACGGCACCTCAAGTAGCGTGAGCTCTTATAGCAGTCGCCAGGGTAATTAGGACATGACAAAAGTCTCAAACTACAGTTTGGCTTGAGTTTAACTTCTGACAAATGACTTCTGACTTCTGACTTCTGCTATAGCTCACGGCTGACGGCTGAATGCTTAGAGGTTGTCTGAGAAGTCTCATTTGCTACATCAAAGCCCCCTAAATCCCCCAATTTTGGGGGACTTTTAGAAACAAATTGACTCTTTTTCCCCCCAAATTTGGGGGGCTAGGGGGGCAAAATTCAGTATAAAAAAACTTTTCAGATATCCTCTTACCTAACAGCTACCAAAAAGATTACCGAAAGATGACAATACCCACCAATAATCCCAAGGAATTTAGACAATTTGAATATTGTGGATGGCAACAGTCAGTAGACCAATACCATTCCTCTTTTTCGTCTCTGACTAGCCAAACTATCGACACTCTGCTCGATAGTGTAAATGCGGCAATGGATATGGAATTACTTGATATTGCCACTGGTCCTGGTTATGTCGCTGCCCAGGCCCAGAAGCGAGGATGTAAGGTGACGGGGGTAGATTTATCAGACGCTATGGTTGCCAAAGCCAGGCAACTCAATCCCCAGATCGAATTTTTTCAGGGGGAAGCCGAATCATTACCCTTTGCCGAATCTCGATATCAAGCAGCCGTAATGAACTTTGGAATTTTGCATTTGGCTGAACCAGAAAAGGCACTGGGTGAAGCATTTCGGGTAATTCGTAGCCAGGCCAAGTTTGGCTTTACTGTGTGGAGTAAGCCAGAAAAATCGATAGCGTTGAAGATTATGAATAAGGCGATTGAGACCTATAAAAATTCAGAGGTTACTCTTCCAGAAGGGCCGCCATTTTTTCTATTTAGTGAACCGGATTATTGCTTCAAGTGTTTGCAAAATTTAGGATTTAAGAATCCTTCTGTGCAGGAAATTTCCCTACTCTGGGAACTTAGCAGTGCCGATGAACTTTTTGATGCTTTTTATAAAGGCACTGCAAGAACAGGTGGTATACTGCGCGCTCAAACTAGTAAATCCCTTGACAATATACGGGCAGCGATTCACCAGGAAACGGCAAGCTATAGGCAAAATAATCGACTGCTTCTGCCTATGTCAGCCCTAGTTGTATCTGCTCAGAAACCTTGAACTCTCCCCGAACTAAAGTAATACCAATTCTTTAAAGTAGGACTACAGATCCAGATGAGGAGATGGGGCACTCACAGGGGTAGGTTTTTTACATTAGGGAACTGATCGAAAAACCTGGGTGTTAATTACTGTTCTTGCCCACCTATTCCCCTGACTTCAACCCCATCAAGCATTGGTGGCACAAAGAGAAGACGGCCATTAGGAAAGAGTTGCCTAAGTATGATTTTAATCTTGACAAGGTAGTCGATGCAGCCTGACAGGATCTGTAAATATAACAGCGCGCAGTGCTATAAAGGCCATCTGCCAATGTGCTGTCACTGAGCATCTTTCTGGAGAATTGCTGGGTAGATTTGCTCTGTTGCTCTGGCAAGCTGGTATCGGTCATCAATTTCTGCCCAGAGTAGATCGCTAATCACCGTATAGTAAACTGGATAGGATTTTGCTGCTGCTATCAGCCCATCAGTTTCATAATTCAGCTTGAGGCTCGTTTTAAATCCTACGGTGGCTTGGGCCAACATACTTTGAAACAAAGGCTGGGATATTTTGGAAATACCGACCAATTCACCGGCAATTTGACTCCCCAGTTCAGCCTTATTTTTAGACATCGCAACGATTGTCTCACCTGAAGTTTCTACATACACTTCATCACCAGCATTGGTTTGACCAGATAGCAAGACGACATTGTCTTTAGGAAAGTTCAAGACTGCTGTCAAAGCACGCTGTTCGTAAATCAGATCTGATTCCAACAACAGAAAATCACCCTCAATCAGATCACGGGCACAATAGAGGGAATACATGGTACCTGATTCGGCATAGTGTGGGTTATGAACCGTCAATATCTGGTCATTAAAACGTTGCTGCAGACGCTCATAAAAGTCAGATAAATGACCAGTGACAATGATGATGCGCTGCATACCGCAGGCAGTCAGGCGCTCTATCGATTCCTCAATAATGGGTTGCTCTCCCAACTGGAGAAACCCTTTAGGAGTCGATTGCCCTAGTTCCTGCAGTCTAATGCCCATACCAGCAGCTAGAATAACAGCTGTTTCTACTTCCATTAGTGTTTATGAATCAAGACATTGAAACGATATTTGCTATTGTCGTAGGCTTGAAGGCACTGATCTTCAGTCGTTACCTGAACCGACTCAGTTGCTAGAACTTGTTGGAACCAGTCCTTGCTGTAGTACAAATGATCGAGTCCCCGATACCTCTCCTCATATTCCGCATCTCCGATGGCTGCTTTCCGGGCACTGATTGCTGCTTCCTGCTTAGACAGATCAGGAAGATCAAGAACGCCGATACTTTTCTGGGCGATTTGAACCATGCCCCGGAGGACCTCTGCTGCATACTCATAGGTTGGGAAATAATGGAAGACCCCCCCTGACACCACAACATCGAATTGACGGTCTCTTGGTAGATCAATTGCTTCTCCTAGGCTGATCGTGGCTTGGGGCATGGCCGCTCGGGCAATCTTGACCAAGTTAGCTGAGTAATCAATTCCCGCGACGGGGTTTCCTTGTTGGTAAAACGGATAGAGAAAAGCACCTGCACCACACCCAACTTCCAACAATGAATCCTTTGGGGTGATGTTGAGCCGAGCCGCGATATGCTTCCCATAAGCCATCCAGCCAGACTCTTGCACACCTGATGACCAGGGAGGATCGTAGCCATTTGCAACCAGCAAAGAAACTAAAGTTGGCTGCTCTACGTGATCAGCCTGTCTGCGATTCCAGATGTCGTGCCAATTGTTCTGCAATGTCTAATCTTTAAATAGCTCTAAAACAATATGTATGTTACACCCTAATGTATTACTTTGTCTACAGTGAGCATCTCTATTCAGCAATTATGATTTGGGAAAAGATACAAATCATGTTCTATGGTGTTTATATAGAACACATTAAAATTTTTATATTATATTAATATAAATTATTCAGATTGTATTATTTGATTGACCAGTTTAAGCGTTCGCAAATAGAACTGAATAACGTCATATTTATCCGTCACAGTTTACCATAAGTTGCAAAAACTGGATGACTGAGTATTTTGATATCTTCTTCAGTTAATGAGGGATGCCATACATCGATAACTAAGACAACTCTTGATTTTTCCCCTTGATGCAATACTTCATGCTCAAATGAATCGTCAAACGCCATAGCTTTACCTTGGTGCCAAAAGCGCCATTCATTTCCTACTCGTATTTTTGCACTTTCTGGTTCGGGTATGCGCACTCCTAAATGGTATCTCAATCTTAAGTTTGAAGAACCACTATGGGGCAATATATGACTATCATAAACTAACTCGGAAAACAGCACAAAACCAAAGTTAATACAAAGGGGTAATTTTTCGAGTATTGAAAGTGTTTTTGGGCATAAATATGCTATAGCTTGTTTCTCTCGCCCAGTAGAAAAAATAAATATACCATTCCATTGACCTGACCCCATTAAGCTAACATTATCGGGATGTTCTTTCATATATTCATCTATTTTGTTGTACTCAGATATAATTATTTCGGCATTTTGTTCGAGGATTGAGGTAATTTCATCGTTATCATCAAACCACGGTTTACTGTTGAGGGATGTACAGTACCAAACACTAGGGTTCGGATGGTTGATACCATCTTCTTCCCTGTGGGAATAGTAAATAGTATTGATGTCGTAATTTTTGGCAATCGCATCTCGTTTTCGTTGGAATATGTGTGCGTTAAATATGTGAAAAATTCCGCGCCAACTGACTGCATATTTTAAGGGTAAGTCATACCAAAATAAGTTGTTTAAATTTTCGGATTCTACACCATTTAATAATCTAGCGATATCCCGAGAGTCTTGGATATATTTAATGTATTTTTTCATCGTTAATATTTTTTATGGTTAATTGTGTGTAATATTCTCGTTCCTAATTCTACCCCCTTGAACAGTTAAGCGGATAATGATGTGATCTAATTTCTGAGGCTAACTTTAAGTTGATCAATCCTGGAGGGGGGTAAACTTTTGGAATGGGCATATTGGTGGAACGGGCATCTTGTTGTGGAACGGGCATCTTGTTGTGGAACGGGCATCTTGCCTCTTACAATTCCCGAGCAGGCAGGATGCCCACCCCACTGCTATTCATTGCTTAATTCAGTCAGCAACGCCCATAAAAACATATTTATTGTATACCTCAGTGTAGTATTATGAGTACATAAAACATCATCGATAAGACCGAAAATTGTAAAAGCAAAGCCATGATTAAAGAATATGAAAACTATCAGGATACATCCAAAAACTACGACACGACTCGTATCCCAATCGGGGTTGAGATTTTATTGGGTTGCTTTGCGACTACCCCTCGTCCTTTGCCAGAACAGGTGATCTTGGATGGTGGCTGTGGTACTGGAAACTATATCCAGACGTTGAATAGCAAAGTCAATAGCCTGTGGGGTCTAGAATTCAATGGGGGAATGTTGGCGCAAGCAAAAGAAAAGTTCCGCAATCACCCCAATATTCACTTAGATCAAGGCAGTCTTATCGATCTTCCCTATGAGAATCAAACCTTTGATGGGATAATGTGTAACCAGGTTCTCCATCACTTGGGTTCGGAAGACGCAGCTCAGGAAAATTTTCCTGAACTGGACCAGGTGTTTGAGCAAGCGTATCGAGTGCTGCGTCCCCAAGGCGTATTTGTGTGTAATACCAGCAGTCATCCCCAGATTTATGATGGATTTTGGTGGGCTGATCTGATTCCAGACGCGGTATCGAGAATCGCTAAACGTATGCCACCAATAGCATGCATTACTGAGAAATTGGATCAAGCTGGCTTTTGCTTTGGGGGCATTGTTGTCCCAATTCATGCTGTTATGCAAGGTGACAATTACCTTGACCCAGAAGGCCCCCTCAAGCAAACCTATCGGAATGGTGATTCTACTTGGTCTTTGGCGAAGCAAGGGGAATTAGAACAAGCATTGGAGCGAGTTGGAAATATGAACAAGGATGGAAGCATCGTTCACTATCTTGAGCAACGGGAAAGTTTGCGCCAAAAATTGGGGCAAACTACCTTTGTTTATGCCTACAAGAAACAGAGTTGAGAGCCTCCATGTTTTAATTTCTAGAAGGACGTGAATTAACGACCTTTTAGAATCTCCAATGCTATGGGCTAAGGCGCAAGCTTCGCCAATAGCCCGGAGAAACATCAAATGCACACCTCATAGGCACAATACAGAATCTTGATCTTCTCTGCATAATCATGATTATTGGGAAGATAGGGTTGTGGTGGCGAAAGATAGGCTTGTTTTAAAATGCCTTCTGACTCCATCTGTTGCAAGGTAACGTCGAATTTTTTTTGAGAGTGGATATCCTCTCGGTTTGTAAACACCAGATATCCTCCCGGCTTTACTACTCGGCAAAACTCATACAACACATTTGACGTTTCCATATTAGTAAGCACAGCAGTGGAAATGATTCCATCAAATTCATTATCTTGAAATGGCAATGCTTGCTGTATATCTGCTTTATATAAAGCAGTATAAATATTTTTATCCCTAGCAATGTCTAAAGATTTACCAGAAATATCAACTCCAATTATGGTTTGATAACCTTGTTCTCGAAGAGCTTGTCCAGCAAGTCCCGTTCCACATCCGAGATCCAAAATTTTGCCATCGGTAGCAACAAATTTTGCAATCAGTTCAGCAGCAACCTGATGACCAGCATACTGCCAATTCAAGACTTTATCCTCATACACTTGAGCTAAAGTATCATATTCCTTCTCAACCTCGCTGCTCTCAGTGTTCCATTTATTTGACCACTTTGCTAAGAATTGGGCTTGTTGATTGTTATTCATTAAGTATTCTCTTTAATTTTAACTTTAATTACCTATATTTTAATTTCTACTATAGCATAGCATTAACTGTTTTTCTACAGAAAATAAAAACTAGTGAAAGTGATTAGTTTGAATCAAATGATTGAATAATATACTCTCTGGCATACCATAAATATTGAATACCAGAAACCCAGATCAATGATTGAGTTATAAGTATGAATAACACAGTCAGGTCAGAAAGACTCTCACTTGCAGGTCTTAATGTAGTTAATGTAATTACTGCAATAGTCGTGAAACACAATATTATAGAATTCCAACGATTTTCTAAAGGATCGGAATATCCAAAAATTCGACCTTCTAGTAGTATGTGTAAACCAATAACAATAAACAACCATTGACTTGAAAACCCATAAAGTTTATACCAATAAAGCCCTACCAACGGATAACCAATATATACGGCTTTTAATTTAGCAATAACATTTGCTTCAATCACAATATTATTTAAATTTAATATCTGTCTTACAAATGTTGCTAAAAAGTCTCTTGTCAGAGCTAGAAAAACAAACCATATCGGGAGAATTCCCATCTCAATGCTAATGACATACAAAGCTAGGAAACCTATATAGTCTACAATAGGATCGAAATACTTACCGAAATCTGTTTTTAAGTTCTTGGTTCTAGCTAACCACCCATCAACAGCATCCAATAAAAATGCTATATAGAATAACACACCAATATACAGATAGTATTGAGGAGGAACAAGATACCATGAAACAAAAGCTATAAAAATTAAAATCAATCTAAATAAGGTAATGTGATTCGGTTTAATCACGATATCTATAACTCCTTGATTATTTCTTTGATAATAATTTTCCAGTCAACGGTTGTGGAATCTACAATATTCCACAACCCAAATCTTTCAGGTCGTACTGAAGATAGTTTTTTCAGTCTTTTATAAGTTTTTGATTCTATAATAGCCTCAAATCCTTGTTTTAATTCTAAGCTTATTTCTAATTTTTGACAATAACATAATAACTGCTCATATAAATCAGGTAACTTATATATACATCTTATCTTCATGGCAACTAAAGCACCCATTAAAACTAATTGACCGTGTGACATTTTACTATCTGCTGCATATAATTTCTCAAATTCGTGTTCAGAACGGCTACACCAACTACTATCATTTTTCATTAATAAAGAAAATGAGTAAAGCTGTTTGATTATTTCGATTAATGAGTTTTCATTACGTTTCGTGTATTTGTTTATAAATCGTTCAATTTGATAAAAAGGTGTTTGATCAAATTCCTTGACTTTCTTATCAACTTTTAAGTCCTCCCAAACATTCAATTTTGATAATAATTCACCCAGAGCACTAACCCAAAATTTATGTGGCATGTGCTTAGTTAATAAGGGCAAACAAGCATAAACAGACTGAGGTGCTTTTGATGGATAACTCTGATTAAATGACGTTTCATCGGCCTTTAAGGAACTAAAATTAGATGAAAAACCATCATTTGAAATAGAAGATAACAAAACAGTTAAATAAATTTTATCCCGTTGAGCACAAACTTTTACAAAATCTATGAGACTTCCCCCCCCAAAAACTAAAAAACGTTGACCACTGGCAGGAAACTTTAATTTCTCAATATTTGAATAAATTAAAGGGAATTTTGGTACAATTATCGGGAGATTATTTTTATTAACATGGTCGTAAATGGGAGCAAAACAATTCATGGAATAGACAGTTGGACCTATGACAATACCGTCTATTTTTTCATTTTTTATGATTTTTTCTATGCATTTATCTATCGATTTTTTTGAAATATGTAATGTAGACTTCATAATAAGTTTGACTACTGTTCAACTATCCGTATATGTTTCAAATTCATTATTTCCTTTACCATAACCCCAAGAGGCGAAATAACACTTAACTTTTGAAGATTTACACAAATTCTCTATCCTATCATCAACTAAAACAGCCTGATTATAGTCTGAATGGTTATCTAAAAACTTTTCAATAAAATCTACTTTACCGCCATATTTTACAGAATGACTATAATCAAATACTTTTAGATCGGGTATTTTAATATTGAAATAGTTTTTTAAAATTAAAACATCATCCATATTTTTACGAGTTAGAATAAAATAATCTTTGGTGTTTTTTGGATTTGTCAGTGTTTTTCCATAATCTGTAAGACTATGTAACCCACACCACCAATTTAAATGATGATTTTGATAAAAATTTCTAATTTTTTTGAATTGTTTACTATAACTATCTACTTCTTTTTGATTTACATCTTTACGAATTTTGTGAAAGTCTTTTATAGTTTGATTTTCTAAGGCTTTAAATAAACAATATTCATCTGCATCTGAGTAAATAAGATGACAATTATTTTTATATAATTCTTTATGTTGATTATCATGAAGAGGTTTGTCGATACCATGATATGCAAGTACGCCAATGTGATACCATTCTTCAAGAGAATCTACGATTACCCCATCAAAATCTAAAAAAATAGCTTCCATTTTTTACTGCGAAAAAGACCTCTCCAAAACTATAAAAAATATGTGTGTAGCTCCAAAAATTAGGAGCTAGCATTTTAAATTTATATTCCCTGTTAATTCTTAAACAAGCCATGAAAACAATCCAGCAGACGGTCTAGATCACTCGGTTGGATATCGCCCATATTAGCTATCCGGAAAATCTGGTTTTTGAGTCCCCCCTGCCCCGCATAAATCACAAAACCGGATTCTTTGAGCGTGTCATGGATTTGGTCATAGCTGTAGCCTGGGGGCAATTTGAAAGAAGTCAGGACACAGCTATAATCCTGCACATCCAAGAGCGGTTTGATCTCGAGATTTTGCAGACTTTGCAAAATCTGCTGAGCACGCTCAGTGTAAGAGCTGTTTCTAGCCGACTGTCCCCCCATGTCCTCCATTTCCTTGAGAGCCTCCTGGAGCCCATAAGCCACCTGTACTGCTTGGGTAAAGGGCGAATAGCCCCTTGCCTGCTCTTGATGATAGCGATAGAGATCTAAGTAAACGGTCCCAGCGGCAGAGGGGCGAGTTTCGAAAATGGATCGCTTTACCAACACAAAGGATAGACCAGGCACACCATGCAAGCATTTATTGGCCGTTGCAGCACAGGCTTCTAAATTCCAAGGGGCAAACTCAATGGCCTCAGCCCCAAAACTGGAAACACTATCAAGTAGCAGTGCGACATTGTAGCGCTGACATAGTTGACCCAACTGAGCCACATCATTGAGCCGTCCAGTGGTGGTTTCGTGATGAACGGCAATCACATGGGTAATGGCTGAATCCTGGCTCAGGCAGGTTTCAACCTCTTTCAGGTTCATTGGCTCGTGCCAGGGAGCCTTGATCACCTCCAGGGACTTACCGTGAGCCTTGATCATTGCTGCCATGCGTTCACCATAGACCCCATTTGTTACCACTAAAGCCTTGCCATCCTGAGGCACAAGGGTTGATAGCATTGCCTCTACGGCACAAGTGCCGGAACCGGTAAGTAAAATCGCTTCATAGTCCTCAGCGGCTGCGGGATACACCTTGGCTAGGCGGGCTTTGATATCTAGGGTCAGCTCAGCAAACTCAGGTTCACGATGGCACAGGTCTGGCTGGAGTAAGGCACGGCGCACCCGCTCGCTTAGGGTAACAGGGCCAGGGTTGAGTAAGATGGTCCGGTTCATGTTGATGTAAAGCTTAGAGTTTGGCTGGATTGAGATCGAATCAAGGTGTGATTACGGCGATTTGATAAACTGCCGTAAACGTTGAGCAACTTCTAGGGGGGTAATGTGGGGCCGAGGTAATTTTTCAGGAATACCAGGCTTAATCTTGGCGTGAATGAACATTAATTCCTCGGATGGGTCTTGGGTCAAAGCTTTCACCTCTTCAGGGGTTGTGGCTACAGCAACTTGTTTGTAACCACAGGCTTTTGCGATCGCACCAAAATCAATGGAGGCCGACACCGTGGACTGTCCCCCTGTGGATTCATGGCGCTGATTGTCTAGGAGAATATGCCGCAAGTTGGGCGGACGTTCATAGCCAACGGTGGCTAACGCTCCTAGGCGCATCAAAGCGGCACCATCGCCATCGACCACAATCACCCGACGGTGGGGCTGAGCCAGGGCCATGCCCAGGCCGAGACTGGAGATACATCCCATGGAACCAACCATGTAAAGTTGATTAGCTTGGTCCTGAATGGCATACAATTCCCGACCGGTGTAGCCCGTAGTGGCCAACAGAATGTCTTCAGGCCCAGTTGCAGCTTGGATGGCTTGCAGCATGTCACGACGGGTGAAGGAGGGGTTCTGTGGAAGGGGGAGAGCCTCAGCAGGGGTGATCGAGAGGGGCTTGACGGTTAATTGAGAGCTTAACTGGCAAGATTCTACCGAACCCTTTTGCATCACCAGGGCATAGGGCGTCTGATGCTCCTGCATATGGGCAACTGCCCGGTCTAGAGTCGGCTCAACCTGGTCTATTTCCGTGGGAAAAGGTTCCCATGGCACCTGGATTAGATCTAGCAATTGGGGAGTAATGGCTCCCATCAGCTGGTGCTGGGGTTCGTCCGGTGCCCCACCGGGTTGTCCTCGCCAGGTCACAATCACCAAGATGGGAATTTTAAAGGTTTGATTCAGAGAAGTGAGGGGATTGACAGCGTTACCAAACCCCGAATTCTGAAACATGACCACACTGGGCACTCCAGCCAACTCGGCACCGGAGGCGATCGCCACGGCATCCCCTTCATTGGCAGCCCCCACATAGCGGAGATGATCAGAGTCAATCACAGTGTTAATAAAAGATTTGAGGTAGGAGCAGGGCACCCCTGTGTATAACCCAAACCCCTTTGCCTGAGCCGCTCGGATAAAGTCTTCGGATTTGATCATCTAGAAACTTCCAGCCTTGAACAGATCTTCGACTTGATCGATATCGAGCCAATGCCCTTTGATATAAAGCACATGTACCCGATGGCCATGGCTGATCAACCCATTAATCAGAGTTGGCATTCGTCCCTGTTGCCGCACCTGCTCTGACTGGAGCAGATTATTAAGGGTATCCCGTAATTTCTGCTGCCCCTGTTGGGACACTTTCAGCAATCCGGTCCATATGCCACAGATTTCGCCCTCGGGCAGGTCAGGGGTGATTTGCTGTAGATAAACATGTTGATAAAATGCCTGAGTCGAGTCGGGTAGAGAACAGGCAACGTAATCGGGTCGGATCTGCTCGGCTTGGCGGTGCTGACTCGAATCTATAATGACCACAAAGTCATGATCAACCCCTGACAGCATTTGCAGAATGTACTTCTTGAACAGAACATCACCGTAGCCAATGATCCAATCCTGTCCATCCTGGGGCAACTCCTGCAAGCCTCGACTCAGGGAAACGAGTTCACCTGTGGTGTCATAGTCGTCGTTATCTACATAATCGAGGCCAGGTAAGTTGACAACTTCCTTTTTGTAGCCACGCACCACAGTGATGTCTTGAATACCGACATTGTGGTGCTCTTCCACAATCCGTGATAGCAGGGGTTGACCGTGCAGATCTACCATGCACTTGGGTTTATCTTTAGTGAACTCACCCAATTCAATCCCGCGCGAGGCGGCTAGCAGAATCGTGCGGATCCCAGCAGCAGCGTTCTGGGGTAAATAGCGCTGCTCCGCTTCCAGGTGTTCGGCAACCCCTTGAAGCCGGAAGATCTCAGACACAGGGACGATCTCGTCTTCAACATTCAGCAGGTTCTGCTCTAGCATTAACCTCTGAGCCACCTTTTGGGTCATGGTAACGGAAGCTCGGAGCAGGTGATTCGCCCAAATGGCGATAGAGAAGCCAGCATCCCTAAAGACTTCAGTCGGTGTTGCGTAGTACTTGGTCGGTACAATCACCACTGGCGAGCGATCGCCCCACTCCCGTTTGAAGGCCAACACTTCATCAGGCACATGCAAGGAGCTGTGGATCAAAATGCCATCCGCTCCGGCATCGTAATAGGCTTGGGCTCGCCTTAATGCTTCTGAGAGCCCCCAACCGGCAATAAACGCTTCTACCCGGGCAATCAGGACAAAGTCATCATCACTTTGGGCATCTTTAGCGGCCTTGATTTTGCCGCAGAACTCGTCCATGTCAGCCAGGGGCTGAGCTGTGCCCTTAATAAAGCTATTGGTTTTGGGGAAGAGTTTGTCCTCAATACAGACACCAGCGACACCACGCTGCTCTAATTTTTTGACCAAGCGTTGCACATTGTTAAAATTTCCGTAGCCCGTATCCCCATCCAGCAGAATTGGGATAGAAGTGGCATCGGACATGAACTCAACTACTTCCAAGACTTGAGTCCAACTTGCTTCGTTGTTATCACGCACACCCAACTGGGCAGAAATGCTGAGGCCACTGCCCCAAATGCCCTGAAAGCCTGCCTCTTCAGCAATCTTAGCGCTGATTCCATCATGGGCCTCTATCAGAAACTCTAACTGATTAGAGTTCAGCAGTGTTCTAAGTTGTGTAGTTTTTCTAGGTTGTGTAGTTTTTCTAAGTTGCGTTGCTTTTCTAGGTTCTGTCGTTTTTATAAATTGTGCTGTTGTTTTCATTTGGCATCCTAAAATTGCAACAATGTTTGACTAAAGCGGTCTAGGGGATAGGCAAGATTTTCATCTTTGTTAAGGATCTCAATCGATCATGAGCCACTCAAAACACAGTTAACTCAGGATTAGCTCTCTAATCCCTGATGCTGCTGTCGGCTCATAGCCTTTCAGCACTACTTGACTAGCAGTGTTTAGAGACATGACAAGCTTACCTAGCTCCCAGCCCTTCCATGGTGGGGAAGAAATCAGGGGAGTTAGGGAAACCAGTGCAAAGGCTCAATAGCCTTATCTAACGACGTTTAACGAACCTTTAAACTAAATTTAAAATAATTTTAACCTTTTTTGTGCTCAATGAATATCGCTTCGGATCGTGATCAGGTCCTAGTGCGACATTCAAACGATGATTCCAAATCCTGCAAACCTTTAAAACGTCTTGCCCGTATCCTCTTTTGAGATACCTCTCGGCCTGGTTGGGTCCATAAATCTTAAAATTGTAGAATTGAAACTCTCGCAAAGGAAAGATCTCATCGAGATCTGGATACTGAGGATGTCCCCCTTCAGAGGGCAATCTCCTTTGGTCATAGATATAAATTTCAATCCCGTCAGTTATTTTGTAAAGATTTTTTTCGATCTTTCTAAAGTAGAAACCATGATCATTGAGGAGAGTTTCTAAAGTAAATAATTTCTGGAAATCTGCCTCTGTCATCTCAATATCAATGTCATCATCCCAGGGAATGACTCCTTCGTGTCGCAGAGCACCGATTAAAGTTCCTGAAATAGCCCAGTAAGGGATATGATGCTGTCTAAGGAGGGAATCAAGGAACTGGAAATCTTGGCGCAATTGCCAATGTATTGGTTTTAATTTCTCAGCCAAAGCAACCACCATGTCTGCGATTGTCCCTGTCATTTTTGACTCAATGCCCTTCTCGATGGCATAGTTGTAATCCGCGATCGCTTCAGCAAGTCCTTCTTGTTTTGTCAGCGCCTCGTGGGGTTGCGCTGATAACACATCTGACTCTAGCGCAAGGGCTTGCTTATAAATGGTGGCTGCTTCTATCACTTGACGGGCACAGCGATCAATTTCTTCTAATTCCTGGGATAATATCTGAGCAGACAACAATAGGTACCACAGCTGCTCGTGAAATTCCTCGCAGTCCGGTTTAATCTTAATCGCTTTTAGGTAACAAGCAATTGATTCGACCCACTCACCTTGTTGCCAGTAGAGCTCTCCCAATGCTAGATAAAGTTCAGGATTATCTGGTTGCAGCTCAATGTTTTTCTGGGTGTTGGCGATTGCCTGTGCTAGATCATCGGGTAGATTTAGCAATGTATATTTTATATTAGTTCCGTCCAGTAATCGCTTCTGCACCTAGGTTTGACTCCTGCTATTGGGCACCTCCATCATAAAGGCTACTAAATTCAAGCAGAACAATGAGGGTGAGAGAGCCGTCAGCCATCATCAGCTGTGAGTTTACCGAAAAAATTGGGTAATCGCGCCCCGTCCTTATAGGACGGCTTTCTTTTTAAGCTAAAACTTGACAGTTTTCACACAGCGTGTTATTTATTAATACTTAAAAATAAACTAAAAAGCTAGATAAATACTATCTAAAAATAAGTAGGCAACGTAAAAAATATGTATCAGATGCATATTGCGTAATTTGGTAAGCACGACTTAAGCGATGCAGCGCCGCCAAAGGGGGTTTCCCCCACTCGCGCTTTGCATCAAGACAACGTCTATGAAAAAAATTAGATTAAAAAAGTATCTATCTATATATAAAAAAAAGGTACGGTGGGGCACACCGAAACCTGGCTCTGAAATGATCTAAACGCTCCGGGAGATTTGTCCTCTACTGTTCCTGGTTACGACCTGGCTCACGCAAGACGAGTCGTTGATCCAAGAATCCCCGTCCTGTAAGAACGGGGAGTGTCAATCCCTGGTAATCACTAAGTAGGATTTTTTAGTGCATCGGTGCGGACAAACACGCTAGTAGTCTGCTTACCGCGCCTTACTTTTATCTCTAGTACCTTATTCACTCCACTATTTTCCACAAGACGCTGTAGTTGTGTAGCATTAGTAACAGGTGTTCCATCAATTTGAACAATTATGTCCCCACGACGCATACCAGCATCAGCAGCTGGTGTATCCGGCATTACTTGAACTACCAAGACACCATTGATTTCTGGTAATAGTAAAACAGAGTTGGGATCATTGTTGTTCTCTTGTGCTAGTTCCGGGGTTAGGGTTGTCATCCGAACGCCGATATATGGATGGACAACTTTTTGTCCTTGGGCTAGTTTGTTGGAAATCTCTTTGACTTTGTTGATGGGAATAGCAAAACCAATTCCCATGGCATTAGCCCGAATAGCAGTGTTGATGCCAATAACTTCCCCTGTAGCATTCAACAACGGACCACCAGAGTTTCCAGGATTAATAGCTGCATCGGTTTGAATAAAGTCTAGTCGCTTGTCGGGAATACCTGCCTGAGCGCTGGAGCGTCCTATGGTGCTGACAATTCCCAAAGTCACTGTATTATCTAGCCCTAGGGGGTTACCAACAGCAATAGCCCAATCTCCAACCTGAACTTGACTCGAATCCCCTAGAGAGACAATCGGTAAGGAAGTACCGTTAATTTTGACAACAGCTAAGTCAGTGAATTCATCAACACCCTTGACTTGACCATTAAACTTGCGCCCATCCTTGAGGGTAACGGTTACTTTATCTGCACTTTCCACAACATGGGCATTAGTCAGTAGGATGCCACTGTTGTCAATGATAAAGCCAGAGCCTTGACCTTGTAAACGTCTTTCTTGGGGAATTTGGGCTGAAAAGTCATCACCGAAAAAGCGCCGGAAGAAGGGGTCATCAAACAAGGGATCGACGCGCCTGGAAACTGTGCGCTCGGTGTCAATACGCACCACTGCTGCTCCAACCCGATTCACCGCTGCTGTTACAAAACTGCTATTACTAGCTTGCTGTGGACTTAGCAGTTGTTGGGCGATCAGTGGCGGAGTTACTGAGTCTGTGCTGGGTACAGGAGCAGCCTTGGAGGGAGATACACGATAAACGCCAACTGTCAATAAGACTCCAAGTAAAATAGCCAAGAGATAGTTACTAATTGAGCGAAGCCAAATCGAAAATTTAGTTGATGACATAGTATTATCGTATTCTTCTGGTTAATTTTGGGGAATACTATTGCTAAGCCAATCCCACGACCTAAAACCCATGGGATTTACTTGGCTTTGGCTAGTGGTTAGTAGTCAGTTGTTGCTGACCCTTAGTGTTAACCCCTAACTCAAGTTTACCTTCCCTGATATTCCTCCCACCCAGAGCCAGGAGTGGGTTTCGAGGCAGATTTGTAGGATTGTGGATTAGTTGCTACAAGCATCTAATCGCTATTTTGAGAGTTATTACTATGACGTTAGTAGTACCTGGGCGAGTTCCAGACGGTGCGACCCAAGGGCGCGAGCAATCCCTCGCGCCCTAGGAGGCGCGCACCGAGAGTGAGAGAGGTTGACCTCAAGGGGTGATCAGCCCTTGAGACCCGAAGAAGTTAAGCTTAATAATTATCAATAATGATATACCCAGGAAGTTGGTTAACCTTGGACTAATAAAACTAATAAAACCGCTATGATCTCGAAAGATAGAGAATATGCCCTGACTCAAGAACTGAATCACAACCATAGTGAACATACCCATGGTCACGTTCATGATGAAGAATCTCTGAGGCGAATTATCAATCGCCTGTCTCGAATCGAGGGGCATATTCGAGGGATTAAGACTATGGTGCAAGAAAGTCGCCCCTGTCCTGATGTTTTGGTACAGATTGCTGCAGTTAGAGGAGCTTTGGATAAAGTAGCACGAATTATCCTGGATGAACATTTAAGCGAGTGTATCGGTCGAGCCGCTGAGCAGGGCAACATTGAGGTAGAAATTGAGGAGTTGAAAGCGGCTTTAGATCAATTTTTACGTTAGCCCTCAGAGGCTCTATGCTGCTCTACAAACTGACGTAGCCTCAGCAAACTTAAGGTTTGACCCCAATTTAATGGTAACAAAGACACCCCTTCTAGGCGAGATTGTACCCAACCATCTCCCCAATACCATTCATGATAACCATCAATTCCCTGACTCAAGAGCAGTCTTAAACAGTTCGACTGAACAAGCTCAACTTTGTGTTGTACTGCTACTGGCCCGATGGAAGAAGTAAAGGTCAATCCTAAATCTAGCTGTTCGGGTAACTCGGAAGATAAATTCTCCGGCCACAACCACTGGTGCAGTTGCGCAGTATAGAGCAGACTCTCCCGGATAACATTTTGTGGTGCTTCGACTTCAATCCTCAGATGACTTTTTTGAAAGATTCCTAGCATTTTGGTTAGATCGTCCTTATTCGTAGGAAATATTTGTAATTAGTGTGAATGAACCAATGGGATAAATCCCGTCTGTTGTTTTAATGCCTCGGCTAAAAGGAGAGGGCAAGCAAGGGACTCGATACTTTCTCGATAATTTGTAAAATAAACATTAATTATATTAAGAAGTGTAAGAGTTTTCTATGGCTGACCAGTTAATTCGCGCCACAGCAGCTTCAGGGGGTATTCGCGCAGTTGGTGTGATTACTACACGCCTGACGGAAGAAGCTAGACAACGTCACCAACTCTCCTATGTGGCAACGGCTGCCCTAGGTCGTACCATGTCTGCAGGTCTTCTGCTGGCTTCTAGTATGAAGCGAGCCGAGTCGAGGGTCAATATTCGGATCAATGGCAATGGTCCACTGGGTGGAATTATGGTGGATGCAGGATTAGATGGTAAAGTTCGAGGTTATGTAGACAACCCAGAGGTGGAACTGCCACCAAATAAGAAGGGCAAATTAGATGTGGGTGGTGCTGTTGGTAGGGATGGTTTCCTATACGTGGTTCGGGATGTGGGTTATGGCTATCCCTATTCGAGTACAGTAGAGTTGGTTTCTGGTGAAATAGGTGATGATATCGCTAGCTATCTGCTAAATTCCGAACAAACCCCGTCAGCGCTGGTGGTTGGTGTATTCGTAGGTGCTCAAGGGGTCACTGCGGCTGGGGGGATTTTAATCCAAGTTATGCCTAAGGCAGCAACGGATGAGGCATTAGTTCAAACTTTGGAATCTCGCATTACCAAACTATCAGGTTTTACACCACTGCTCCAAGCTAACCAGACCTTACCAGAGATTTTTGAACAGTTGCTGGGGGATATGGAGCTAGAGATTTTTCCAGAAACCCAGATGCTGCATTTTAACTGTGGTTGCTCCTTTGACCGGATGTTGGGGGCTCTGAAAATGCTGGGAAAAGAGGAACTTCAGGATATGATAGAAAAAGACGGTGGCGCTGAGGCAACTTGTCATTTTTGCTCAGAGGTCTATCATGCCAATCCCGATCAACTATCTCAATTGATAAAAGAATTGTAAACTCAGTAGCTACTGGACTTCCTACTGTAACTGGAAGATTAGAATCCTGACTTGTAAAGGATTGCAAGAAATATGGATCAGCATATAAACTCAACCAGAATTATAAGAACACTACTATAAGATAGGGTGTAGACTCTATATGTGTAAGGTGGGTAAAATCTCAACAACTGAGGTTGCTGTAAACAACCTGCTGTCTTCCGGTGTAGGGAGTGTGGAAGTGAATTATGACCAGAAATAGAGAATTTCCAGACCGTTGGCCAACCTCAAATGGTTCAAGTTCAGGTAAGTTTAATGGCTGGCAACCTAACCAGAGCCAGCCGGTTACTCAACCGAACGTAAACTATCCTGACCGAGGAAACCCATCGACACAGCCCCCCCAGCAATCAGAAAAATTTGGGGTTGGTCAACCAGTAGCTAACTCTCGATTAAACACAGCACAAACTACCGGTAGACAAGCTCCCTCAGGAAAAACGACTGGAGTAAAAAACCTCTTGCCTCGCAGTTGGCAGTTTTGGTCAGCTTTAGTTGTGTTGCTTTTCGGTAGTGCTGGATTTGCTTCAGCAATGATGTTGTTAAGGTTGCCAGCTGTACCAAACTGCCGTGCTGTGTTTTGGCCAACGGCTTCAGCATCGATGCGCCTATCTTGTGCTCAGGTGGCAGCAAATCAGCAAACTGTCCCCCAGTTGCTAAAAGCGATCGCATTAGTGGATGCCCTGCCCGAAGATCACCCGTTACGCCCACAAGTTAACCAACATATCGAAGAGTGGTCACAGGTAATCCTAGAGATTGGGGAAGCTAAGTTTCAAGCTGGTCAGCTCAGTGAAGCTCTTAAGATTGCTAAACGTATTCCTTCAAAATCCGTAGCTGGCGCGATAGTAGAAAAGCGGGTAAAACGTTGGCAGAAAATCTGGTCGAGGGCAGAGGGAGTTTATGAGCAAGCGGAAAAACAGTTGAGGTTATCAAACTGGAACTTAGCATTTCGCGAAGCAGTACGATTGACCTATGTGGACAATGACTACTGGGCTACGGCTAAGTATAACCAGCTAACGGATAAGATTAAGATGGGACGGGAAGACTCGGCTAAGCTGGATAAGGCTTATGAGCTGAGTAGAAGTGGCAATATAGAGAAGATCCTGGCAGCTATTGAAAAAGCTAAGGAAATCACAGAGCAAAGTTATGCTTACAAAGAAGCTCAGGATTTAATTAAAGACTCTGGCAACAAGCTGGTGGAGATTGCTCAGAACAAGCTAGAGCAAGGTAAGTGGTCCGAAGTTCTTGACATTGCCTATAAACTTCCCGAAACGATTAAAGTACCTGAACTCAAATCGGATTTAATTGACCTAGCTCATGCCCTATCTCGTGCTGAGTCTGGTACAACCTGGGATTTAGAAGAAGCGATCGCATCTGCCCAAAAGCTGGGATCAGAACGTCCCCTATATAAGAAAGGGCAGCAATTAATTAGCCGTTGGCAACGAGAAGTAGAAGATGTGGCGCGACTTGAGCGAGCCAGAACCTATGCTACCTCGGGTTTACCTAGTGACTTAAGACTGGCAGTAGCTGAAGTGGAACAGATCCCTCGTGGTAATCCCCGCTATGAGGAAGCACGGGGCGAAATTCGAGATTGGACTCGTCAAATTCAGCTGATCGAAGACAGGCCATTCCTGGAACGGGCAGCACAACTGGCTAGTTATGGCAGCATTGATTCTTTGCAAGCTGCTGTTCAAGAAGCCCGTAAAATTTCCCGAGGTCGTAGTCTTTACCAGGAAGCTCAAAGTAAAATTAATCAGTGGTCTAGAAGTATCCAGCAGCAAGAAGACCAACCTTATTTAGACCAAGCACGCACTCTGGCAATCCGGGGTGATCTATATGCAGCCGTGGCAACTGCCCAACAAATTAAGGCAGGTCGGGCTCTGTACAATGAAGCCCAAAGCAAAGTCAGAAGCTGGAAGTTAGAACTAGAGGGTCAGCAGCGTTTACGGGAAGCTTACCAAATTGCTGAGGCTGGAACTCCACAAGCCCTAAGAAAAGCGATTCGAGTAGCTAGGCAAGTGCCAACCTCAACCAAATCCCGTAGCGAGGCGAGAACAGTAGTCAATCGCTGGAGTTACAAAATCCTATCCATAGCCAGAAGTCGTTCTGCCTATAACCTGTCTGAATCCATTGCGATCGCAAACATAGTTCCGTCTGGTACTCGCCCTTACCAGGAAGCCCAACGGCAAATTCAATCATGGCGCAAGATTTTAGCCCCACCTCCCCCACCTCCTGTGCCCGTAAGACGACCAAGACCGGTTCCGCCTCCATCTCCCCCACAAGTGGTGATCCCGAAACCAGCTCCCTCCCCACCATCAGTGGTAAAACCATCATCAGTGGTCAAACCGCCATCACCGGTTCGCTCCTTCCCAATTGTGGTTCCACCACCGGAAGTGACCTCACCATCGGGTATCGTCAAACCACCGACTCAGTTAGAGCCGCCCAGGTTTAATCCCCCCGCTGGTAGGAAGATTGAGTTGATTGATGCTGACTCTTAAGAGTTTCCGAGGGTAGTACAACCGGCTAGGAGCAAACCTGTGGAAATTGAACAAAAATGAGCGACGCATTCCCCCACCACGAGAACGCAGGTGGGGGTCAAGGAGCGGCAAATTGTGATATAATTGAATTATCTTGAGTGGTACGGCAAAGGGCAGAACGAGATTCTGAGCAAACTGGAGGCACGACCTCTCACGATAGGGAAATTAAACCTGTTTTTCCTCGCTCTGTCGGTTTATAAACGTCAGACTCTAGGTGAAAGTTTCTAAGCATAAGCCCCACAGCGGAAGCGATGCAGAGGTGCGACCCGTGGCGAATTTAATTCGCCTACGGAAAGCGCACCATTACGGTCTTGGGGAGGCAGCGCGGTCTTGGGGGTTCCCCCCATGAGCGACTGCCGTGGTTTCCCCCACTCGCTATTGCATCAAGACAACGACTTGGGGGAATAGTCCAGCAAAAGTCCTGGCAACAGGCGCGAGAATGCCGCCTGTCGCGAGGGATAAAACCTTGTAATTAAGACGGATACCCACACCATGAAAACTCAGGTGGGGGAAGCATTCAGAATTAAAAATTCTTAATATTAAATGGAGTGAATTCCATTTAATATAGAAGACTTTAACTTGTCATCAACCATCAAGTCCCGTCTTGACCAGTTCATTCATGCTCCCCAAACTGAATTCACCCTCATTCTGCTAATTCTACTTTCGGTAGTTCTAGTGGTTGTTGAAGCAAGTCTAGAGGGTGCAGGTTTCATATATGGACTGGTCTATGTAAGCGAAGAGCTACTGACGGGCATATTTATCGTAGAACTAACAATCCGCTACCTAGTGGCAAGAAACAAACGTCGGTTCTTGCGTCACTACTGGCTGGATATTGTTGCTGTGCTGCCTTTGTTCCGGGCATTCCGCTTATTGCGAGTTTTACGGATGTTAAGGCTGCTCAGAGTCGGAATTTTGGTAAACCGTAACCTCAACCGTATCTCTTCCTCACTCGCTGCCAGTATTAGTGCTCAGATTGGAGTTTTTCTGATTATCGGCTTAATTACATTAGTCGGTGCTTTAGGGATTTATCTGCTGGAGGGAGGACAGAATGAGTCATTTGCTTCCCTAAGAGACTCTTTATGGTGGAGTTTTTTTACCCTAATATCAGGAGAACCCATTGGTGGTGAACCCCAGACTGATGCTGGGCGTCTGATTACCCTCATGGTAGTCATTGGCGGGTTAACTATGTTTGCCGTCTTCACCGGTGTAGTTTCAGCAGTAATGGTGCAACGACTTAGAACAGTTATGGAGGTGAAATACTTGGAACTGGATGAACTGCGCAATCACATTGTTATCTGCGGCTGGAACCGAGGTGGTCACCTACTCATTGAGGAACTCCAGGCAGACTCTGAGCTCAAGCACTATCCAATGGTGGTTGTGGCAGAGTTTACCGACACACCAGAGTGGGAACTCAAAGGAGTTAACCGTTCCCAAATATATTTCTATATTGGTGATTACACTACTATTGATGTCCTCGAAAGTGTGGGGATCTATCATGCCTCACGGGCAATCCTCCTTGCTGATTCTACCCGTCCTCGAAGTGACCAAGACCGGGATGCACGGACAGTCCTAGCTGCCTTGACCATTGAAAAACTCCAACCCGGAATCTACACTTGTGCTCAACTCCTTGACCGGAAAAACAATGTCCAACTGCGAGTAGCGGGAGTTGAAGATGTTATTGTTGTTGATGAATTAGCCAGTCACTTAATTGCTACCTCAGCTCGGAACCTAGGGGCTGTAGATGTGCTGGCAGAGTTGCTAACTGTGCAAGTGGGAAACCAATTCTACAAAATTGTTTTACCACAGAGGTGGGTTGACATTTCCTTCTGGGAAGCTGCTCGGCGGTTGAAAGAGGAGTTTGATACAACGTTGATCGCAATAGAGCGCCATAGCAATGGAAATCGGGAAACCCTAATTAATCCCCCTAAAGATCAAACACTACTGTCTGGCGATCACTTAGTGATTATTGCTCGTAGTTTGCCGAAAATTGGGGTTCCAGTCCGGTGAAGTCTCAACTTGTCGGCAGGTTTTTATGGTGCGATCGCAAGTTCATATCCCCCTTCAGTTTACCATGATTCCGACGTTTTAAACCCACATTCCGCTTGTCTTTATCTAGATACCCTATCTGGGCAGTTACAATTTTTTAAAACTTACTTCCCTGGCACTTCAAAATTAAACCTCCTCTCCGTAATTGGTACAGGGCTATTTCATTCTAGATGGTAAGATAAGATGCTTTGGCACAACAGGGAGCATGTCACAAATGCCGAACATTTGTACTAAATCTTATGCCCCCTCATGGGTTTAAGCTTGCTGTGATGGTACATAGTTCATTTGTTCTGCAACGCAAGACCTGCTCCCGGCACAAGGGCACAAGAGAATCAACATCAATGGGTCAAATTGCTATTTTAGAAGCCTTTTCTGATTTACCAGATGCTCGATTAGGGCAGCGGATGTTGACACGAGCGTGGCTATATGTCTGGCTATCTTTACCCTAGCAGTAGCTGCAGGGAATAAAAGATTTTTAGCGTACGCTGATTGGATTGAAACAATCGTGAGGAGTTGAGCCAATTGTTTCAAGTCAACCGACTGCCATCATACAGCACAATCCGCCGAGTGTTACTGAACATGGTAACTAATGATTATTCAGCTTCGCTCGCTTGCTTTTTCGAGTACACTCCGGAAGCGGGAGAGTCAAGCTAGAAAAGAAGCTGACCTCAAGCAGCAAGAACAAGAAAATCCAACAGCATCAGCAGTCGGCTCAAAAGCTACTGTTGCAGTTAGGGCAACAGGACTTCGCCTGTGCTGCTGATGCCTTCAGGGCAGGGGAAAAGTTGAATCAACAGTTGCGTATTCATGCGCTTGTCTCAGCTCGAAGTCGTGCCACATCCTTACTACCACAAACCGGGACGACCGCGAATAGGACAACCTCCAGACGGCTATCACTATCGTCTCCAAGGGACTTTGAAAGTTAAACAAGAGGTGGTTGCCCTGGCTCGAAGAAGGGCGGGACGGTTCGTTCAAGCCACCAATGTCTTGGAGTCGAAACAACTTAGCCCAGAGGAGATCCTCTGTGAGTACAAAGGGCAACAATGCACTGAGAGGGGTTTCCGTTTTCTCAAAGACCCGATGTGAGTATGCCTACAGTGTCTTTCTCAAAACTCCTAAACGGGTAGCCGCCAACGCACATGGTGATGGGTCTGTGTTTGTTGGTTTATACTCTGGCTCACAGAGCCTTACGCCAAGCTCTCAGCAGAACCAAACAAACCATTGACAATCAATTAGGTAAGCCGACGGCTACCCCAACAATGCGTTGGGTGTTTCAGTGTTTTCAGTCGATTCACATAGGTCTTGTTGATGGAGTTCAACAGATTATCAACTTAACCCAAGAGCATCAAGGGATTCTACAGTTTCTCGGTGCTCCCTGCCAAAAATATTATTTGTTGATCTGACCCACCTGCGGAATGTGGGGTACATTAGTCCTATTGATTGCGATATTTTAGCTTTGAGCAAAAGAAACAGAAGTCGTTGCGTTCCCGTAGCGTCGGCAAAGCCGCATCGCAATTAACAGCTGATTCGTAACGTAAATCTCAAAAAGTCTGAAAGCCTTGGTATGATTGTCTTTTGGTTATTAAATAGTTCAGTTTTGCTATTGTAGCGCAAGCCTTATCCTACAAGGTTTAGTGCGAATTTACGAATCAGCTAGTCTTTATCGGTTATCATTATAGATACCGATAAACTTCGCCAAAAGTTAAATAACTGCTTGGCTACTTCTGTTACTGTTTAATTTCATCTAATTCAAATTCATGACCTTAGGTAAGTCCGAACCGAACCAGATTGATAAAATTAATCGCAAATTACCAAAACTAAATACCACCCACCAACCTCTCGTTTCTGAAGAAGAGATGCGCCAAGCGGTACGGACTTTACTGTTAGGATTGGGAGAAGACCCAGACCGCGAAGGCTTGAAAGATACTCCTAAAAGAGTGGTCAAAGCCTTAAAATTTCTGACTTCTGGCTATCATCAATCTTTAGACGAACTCCTCAACGGGGCAGTATTTCACGAAAATACCAATGAAATGGTCTTAGTTCGGGACATTGACCTATTTAGCTCCTGCGAACACCATATCTTACCTATTCTCGGTCACGCTCACGTCGCTTATATTCCCGACGGTAAGGTAATCGGACTGTCAAAAATTGCTCGTATTTGTGAAATGTACGGACGACGTTTGCAGGTACAGGAAAGATTAACTGCCCAAATTGCCGATGCCCTTCAAGGATTATTAAAACCAAAAGGGGTGGCGGTAGTAGTGGAAGCAAGCCATATGTGTATGGTAATGCGAGGAGTCCAAAAACCTGGTTCTTGGACTGCCACTAGTGCGGTTAGAGGCGTATTTGCAGATGATCCAAAAACCCGTCAGGAGTTTATGAGTTTAATTCACTACAACCGTTCAATGCATTAATTAATTCGCGTGACAGCATGAGAGATGGGTATAAAGCTCATCTCTTTTTTTGATACAATAATTATCGTTATCAACAAAACTGCTTATGATTATTGCTGTCGCCAGTCCGACCGGTGGCGGTAAAACCCACTGGATTGGTCAACAAATAGCCCAAACCAATAAACCTGTAGGTTATTTCAGTCCTCAAACTGATTCCGTACCCATTGATGCAATATATCTCCAAAGTGAATACCCTCAACTAAAACTTTATCAGACAGGGGAAGAAGCGGAATTAGACAAAACCATAACTTATCTAGAGATTCCCTGGTATTTGGATTTAGCCGGAATTGAACCTTTACTGCAAACTTTGAACCCCCATCGAGTAGCCATAATCCCCGGCGATACAGATAGTACAGAGTTAAATACTTGGGCGGATGAAGTTATTCCAGGAAATAACATCAGTAAGCCAACCACAGCTTTGCAGATTCATCGGGGGGTTTTGACGGGGGAAATTGTAGATTTTGATAGTTTAGCTACTTTTTGGCTGGAACTTACTCAAGGTGCTTACGGTGAGGTAGCTCGGGTAAAAGGAATTTTCGACCTAGTGGATGGACAAATTTATTATGGTGACTTCATACTAGGGGAATCGGAATTAGCATTTAAACCTTTAAAATTACCCCGTTGGTTAAATGGTAAACCAGATCGTTTTAGTGGTTTTGAAATAGTAGGTAGTAATTTAGATAAAGCTGAAATTGTTCAAACTGTCCGAGATTGCTGTCTTCCCGAATCGGCAATTAATTATTACCAACAACAAGTAAAAGAGTCTTTAGAAAGTGAACCAGAGGTAGAAGTGGTATGAAAATAGCAGTGATATCTTGTATCCATGGTAATTATGCAGCTTTAGATGCAGTTTTACTGGATATTGACGAACAAAAAGCAGAAAAGATTTATTGTCTGGGGGATTTAGTGGGTTATGGTCCCTATCCTAATGCAGTGGTGGAACAAATTCGTTCTTTAGATATTCCCACTGTACAGGGTTGTTGGGATGAAGATATTGTAGAAGGACTAAATGCTTGTGAATGTAGTTATCCTTCCCTGTTGGCGGAAAAAAGAGGTAAAATTGCCCACGAATGGACAAATAAGCACGTCAATGCCGAAGTTAGGGAATATTTAGCCCAACTACCCCATACCTACAAAGAAGATAATCTCTGTTTCGTACATGGTAGTCCTAATAGCAACCACGAATATTTGTTACCCGAAATGGATGCTTTCACTGCTTTAGAAAGAGTTCTCTCCAGCGATGCAGATATATTATTTTGCGGACATACCCACTTTCCCTATGTCCGCACCCTAGATTCTGGACAATTACAGGTTAAAGTTCGTCAACCCAGTGGAAACGAACAACCAACCATAAGTTTTAATACTCCCCTGAAGCGAATTATCAATGTCGGTTCGGTAGGCGAACCCCGTCATGGTCGTCCCAATGCTACCTATGTTATCTATGACACGGAAACACAAGCAGTAAACTTGCGGGAAGTGGAGTATGACTATCAAACAACCTGCGCTGCCATCTTAGATGCTGGTTTACCACCGATTTTCGCTTGGCGTTTGGCTAGAGGTTTGGAATTTGCCGAAAAAGCCGACGATCCTACTCATGTGTGTGAGAGGTAAATTAAATTACTTAAATATTTAAATTGAAAATCAATGTGGGCAATTTTAAGCGGAATTGAAGGAAATATCGCAGCTTACGAAGCAGTGTTGGCAGATATCAAACGCCAGCGCGTTAAGGTGGAAGCATTGTATATTCTGGGCGATATCGTAGCAGCTAACCAAGATAGCGAACAAGTAATTAAACGAATTCAGAATCCTTTACCTGGAGAATTAGAACCCCAAGTATGCTTCGGCTGGTGGGAAGAACAATGCTTTGCTTTACACGGTTTGGGTTCGACAGCAGAACCGACAGAATTAATCGAGCGCTTTGGTAAAGAAACCGCTAAACTTCTTTGGGATTCGGTATCTCGCGAAACCGTACAGTGGTTACGCAACTGTCATTTTGGCTTCTTTGAATTAGATTGTTTGTTAATTCACGGTAGCACTGTTAGCGTCAGCGATGAGTTAACCCCCGAAACCTTACCCTGGCAAATGCTAGACCGCTTGCAAAGAGTCCAGGCAAATCATCTCTTTTGTGGTCGTTCGGGTCAAGTATTTGAATATCAACTACAAGGAGGTTCGGTAAATAGTTCGGTGATGACTTTAGATCGCCAGCAACCCGTGCAAACTATTACTGCACCCAAAAGAAGAGTTGTTGGTGTAGGAAATGTAGGCAAAGAACCAGGAAAGGCTACTTATACGCTTTATAGTCCAAAGAGCGATTTTCTGGAGTTTAAAACAGTTTTTTATGGCAATAAAAAGGGATCTGGTAATTAGTTTCAGGTTACTAAAGGTATGGCTAAGTGCAAAAACAGGTAGTCGGAGACAACTTTCTGGAAAATGAGATGATAATTGCTATAGTAAAAAATATCATTGCTTAATTGGTGACGGCTTAGAAGCTACCTTGATTTTAAGTGTTGAAATCAGCAATGAGAGCAACCAAGGCATGTGACGTTTGATCAGGACAATCAGCTTGCCGTAGTTTGTTATTACCTGTTCCCGTTGTCGTCGGTAAATAGCTTGAACAATTTGTTTGGCAGTTTGATCAGCAGAAATCAGAAGCCTGGGGGAAATAGGATCCTCCCAGTCTGAATGCCAAATTCCCTGATTGTCTAGCTGACGAATTTCAGTAGCAACGTACCCTGGACAAATGTGTGTGACCGACACCCCATCGGGAGCCAACTCTTGAGACAACGACTCACACAAAGCCCGCATCGCAAATTTGCTCATACTATAGGGAGAATCGCCACTCAAGGCAACGTAACTTTTTACGCTACTAATGATGACCAGTCTTCCTTTAGTTTTCTTGAGGTCATCTAAGGTGGCGTAGATGGTACTCAGTACCCCAAAAACATTGGTTTCCCAAAGACGTCGATAGTCATTCACCCTGAGGTTTTCGACATTACCCTTCAAAGAGGTGCAACTATTAGCCAGATATCTTACTAAGCCTTAGCAAACTTTACTAAAGTTAAGTATACTAGATTTAGTAAGGTTCACGGTCAATGAAAAAATATGTCACTCCAAAAGAGGCAGCCGAGCACCTCGGAGTCTCGATCTCAACCTTTCTCGTGGGTGCAGCAATTTGAGGCAGACGTGTCATTGAGAGAAATTCATTCAACCTCAGCTAGTTTAGCATCTATGTAATCTTAACTTTTTCTCTCTTTAGATTTTCTTTACGAATCAGCTCTAACTAGCACAGCATCAGAGTTTCAGCCACTGAGGTCACCAATCTGATCATGCTAATCCATCGGTCTGACAATTGGTAATCGAGACTCCTTAACATTTTCTTTACAAAAAGTTTTTAAATCCCTGTTTCCCAATTCCTGATAACACTTCACAATTAACAAACAGTTCCGGTTGTTATCGGTACGGGTATAGCTGAGATGATCAGCGATTTTTTGTAGTATAGCGATGCCACGTCCACCACCAGATTGAGGGTTCATTTGCTGCTTGAGGTCTCTCAGCTGCTGTTCTAAATCAAAGGGAGGGCCTTTATCCCAGATGCGTAACTCTAAACACTCAGGTAATAAAGTAACTTCGACATCAATCGAAACTTCTTCTGGCAAATCTTTGTGAGCATGACGAACGGCATTGGTAAATCCTTCAGCGAGAGCTAATTGGCACTGCAACCAGACTTTTTGGCGAACAGACGATGGTTTGAACTGGTCAAACCATCCCAAAGCGTTTTCTAACGCCTTAAGGTCGCTAGGAAATTGTTGGATAGATGTTTTCAATTTTTTCAATTCCTCAAAATCTTTTACATCAACCACATACATCAACCACATACATCAACCACATTGAAGCCTGATTCTCTTCCATTGGGTACTCTAAGATCAAGGAATCCAGTTTAACCTAGATTTATATCTCCCTGTACCATGGACTAATACTCAATTGCCTTTAAAGAATTGCCTTCAAAGAAAATTTTTTCTAGAAGCTTTGCCAGAAGCACTGGGAAAACCATTGGCGCAAATGGGGTTTCTTTTCCCCTTTTCTATCAAGCCAGGGGGTCTTGCCCTCTAGGGGGTCTTGCCCTCTATAAGCTGTTGCCCAAAATGGCAAAAATTGATGGAGATTTAGAAAAGGGGGAAGAAACCGGAAGCGGTGCAAGACAGAGAAGTTAGAACAAATAAATCCGATACGCCAATAGGGAATGCCATCAATAAAAGTAACTCAGTCTAACTTGTCTTGGGGTCTGATCTAGGTTTCGTGAAATTCAGCCCACAGAATATACTGGCTATCCTAATTGTAAGTCAGTGTATTGATAAATCCTAAAGTAATTTGTAGAACCTCAGTGCCATGAACCAAATTCTGATTATTGATGATGATCCAGCCATGCAAATGTTACTGAAACGGGCCCTTTGCCACCAGGGTTATGAGGTAGCTGTAGCTAGCAACGGTGAAGAAGGTTTGGTGCAGGTAGAAAAGTTACGTCCAGCGCTAGTCATTTGCGATTGGATTATGCCCGGTATGAATGGATTGGACGTCTGTCGTCAACTCAAGGTAACGCCGGGACTCTCAACCACCATATTTATTCTGGTGACATCTCGAAATTCCATTGAAGACCGGGTAGAGGGGTTAGATGCTGGAGCAGATGACTTTCTGTGTAAGCCGATCGAAATAGCAGAGTTGAACGCACGAGTCAGGGCTGGCTTGAGGTTACACCAACTAAGTCATGATTTGCAGCACCAAAAGCAGTTGTTGGAGGGAGAATTAGCAGAGGCAGCAGAGTATGTTAGTTCAATTCTTCCAGACCGGATGATCAAACCATCGGTGACCATTGACACCCGATTTATTCCCTCCCGGAAACTGGGGGGTGATGGCTTTGACTATTATTGGCTAGACTCAGAGCATTTAGCAATTTATCTGCTGGATGCTGCTGGACATGGCTTACGAGCTGCCTTGCCCACACTTTCAGTGCTAAATTTACTCAGGTCGCGGGCTCTAAAGTCGATTAACTACTATGAACCGAGTGATGTTCTACGAGGGTTGAACCAAACCTTCCAGATCACTGAGCGAAATGATAAGTACTTCACGGTCTGGTATGGGGTATATAACCAGGTCAAGCGTCAACTGGTCTATGCTAGTGCAGGACATCCACCCGCAATATTAATTGCTCAGACCCATGGTTCCTTGATGGAAGTACAACGTCTAAAAACCCCTGGCTTACCCGTTGGTATGTTCCCAGATGCCGATTACATTGATCAGTGCTGTGAAATTACTGAATCGAGCACCCTATATATATTCAGCGATGGGATTTACGAGATTAACCAATCCAATGGGAACGTTTGGGGACTTGAGCCCTTCATCAGGTTACTGGCAGAGTGTAAGCAAAATCACAATGGTGCTTGTCACCTAGATTTGATTTTGAAATCTCTGGAAGCCGTGAACCCTAAACACTATTTTGATGATGATTTATCGTTACTGGAAATCAATTTTGTATGAACACCTTTCCCTGGAGTAATCAACCTCAGTTTCCGTAGCGTCGGCCGTTCCCGTAGCGTGCGCCCATGGGCAATGGGCAATGTCAAAAATTGGCAGCTTTTGAAGATAATACAGGAGACTGAAAGGCAGTAAATCATCAGAAGCATTCAGCCAGCTTAGTAGGAGTATAAACAAGGATTGGTGGATTCTTTCGCCAATTTTTTCGAAAAATTCCTGAAAAATCAATTATCATGAATCGAAGCTCCTGAATCGAAGCTCCTGACTCCTGAATCGGAGGATAGTTGGTTATGTCGAATTAATCAAGCTTTAGGGAATTCTCATAAAACATCTTCCTAGCTTCATTAAGCTGGTCTTCATTTAAATTTCATGGTTATGACAGCAGGGAACCAGCGAACCAGGGGAGCAGGGGAGAGGGTTTGAGTTTTTTTTTCCTAACTGAATAATATCCAATTTAAATGCCCAACAGCTGAAAACAAAATCTAGGATTGGAAAAGGGCTACGCCCAACAGCGTTCGCCCTATAGACTTCCCGAGAATTATCTTCTAGAAAGCACCTCGCTTTCAAAATCTTCTCGTGTAGAAAATATTTCAAAAACTCTGTCCATGCTGGTCAGTTCAAATAACATTTTGATTTGCTCATTAACTGAGCAGATAGACATGGTGCTCCCAGCAGCACGAACAGTTTTAAGAGCAAGTACCAACGCTCCCAAACCAGAACTATCCATAAAAGTAACATCTTGAAAATCAATCAAAATAATATCTCCTCCAGCTTGCACCAGCTGATTAACCTCTTCACGAAAACTGGCAGCTTTTGTACCATCTAGAATGCCGGAGGGTTGAACTACTTTAAGAGTACTACTCATATACCAAGTTAAGCTAGTTACAAACATATACTGACTTTGCTAGTATAGCCGTGACAATTCATTTCAGCCAGACTTTGTTTGCAGAATAGGTATTGAGCTGACCCACGCCCTACCCTACTACTACAGCACTAATCGCTTCTTTCAGGATTAGCCTCACCGATAAAGAGCATAGTAAACTTGAATTTGGGATGAATTTGGGGGCTAATAACGGGGGCTAATAACGGGGGCTAATAACGAAAAGCAAGATTTGAACCCATCTACCCTTAGTGCTATCCGTGGTGTCCGCTCGGGTCTTCACGGTTCCATCCCCTAAGCCCACTCCCCCAAGAACTCCCAATATACACTAGAATTCCCTTGACAGAGCCCCAAACTATCCTGAAACCATGTCCAATTCAAATCCCATTCCAGTAGTTGTAAACGGTGCCGCCGGAAAAATGGGTCGAGAGGTGATTAAGGCTGTATCTGTTGCCCAAGACATAACCCTAATCGGTGCCATTGATACCAATCCTAAGTATCTAGGTCAAGACGCCGGAGAAGTTGCCGGGTGCGAACCAGTTGAAATTCCCATTCTCAATGACCTGCAAGCCAATCTAGTTCTGGCTACCCAAGAAAAAACCCAAGGGGTGATGGTAGACTTTACCCACCCTGACAGCATATACGACAACATCCGAACTGCGATCGCATACGGTGTCCGGCCTGTAGTTGGCACCACTGGTCTGAGTCCCGACCAAATCAAAGACCTCTCGGAATTTGCTGAAAAAGCCAGCACTGGCTGCCTAATTATCCCCAACTTCTCCATTGGTATGGCATTACTGCAACAAGCAGCTGTGCAAGCCTCCCAATACTTTGACCACGTAGAAATCATCGAACTCCATCACAACCAAAAAGCCGACGCTCCCAGCGGTACTGCCATTCAAACCGCCCAACGCATGGCTGGAGCAGGTAAAACCTATAATCCGGCAATGGTAGAAGAAACCGAAAAACTAAAAGGTGCGAGGGGAAGCATTGCAGAAGACAACATTCGGATTCATAGCGTGCGTTTACCTGGCTTAATTGCTCACCAAGAAGTCATCTTCGGTGCCCCTGGTCAAATCTACACCCTACGTCACGACACCAGCGACCGTTCCTGCTATATGCCAGGAGTACTGCTCGCGATTCGCAAAGTTACCCAGCTCAAGGGTCTACTATATGGGTTAGAGAAAATTTTGTGACCAGTTATTGGTTATTGGTTATTGGTCATTAGTCATTAGTCATTAGTCATTCGTGATTTGTCAAAATTGAGATCAATCACAACAAATCTAAAAACTAAATACTAAATACTAAGTAACTAAAGACTAAGGACTAAGAACTAAGTACAAAACCCATGCTAATTCCCATCACTCGCGAGAAGTTTGAACAAATCGTTCCCGTCCTAGCTACAGGACTCCAGTATCGCTACTACTGGGGTAAGTTTCGAGATTTTTTAAGGCGACTGTTAATTTCTCTAATCGCAGTCGTTGTGATTTTAATTTTAGCTTTGATTCTTGGTTCAGGTTTTGCTCCCTTCCGCGTGTTATTCGAGATCACTGCAGGGCTTTACTGGTTGTGGGGTCCTGTATATTGGGCAAGTATGCGGAACCTGAAGCTGCGCCGATATGCCTATAGCGGATTCTGGCAGGGTCGAATCGAGGATGTATTTGTGACGGAGGAGTTGATTGGTACAGAAGAACAAGTCAATCAGCAGGGTGAGTTGGTAATTGTGGAACACCGGGAGAGACGGTTAAATCTAGAAGTGGAAGATGAAACTGGATTTATGAGTCAGCTGCAAGTTCCCCTACAACGCCTCCACAAAAATATTTCACCTGGACAAATTGCTCAGATGTTGGTCATGTCCAATCAGCCTGACTTAGGCAAGATTGCCCAGACCAGTGATATTTATATTCCTAGCTTAGACATTTGGGTAAATGACTATCCTTACCTGCAACGAGATGTCTTTGTCCAAGTTAGTCGTAAATTGAGGGATGAAGAGCGCTCTTATTCGAGACAACGTCCCCGTAGTTCTAGGCGTCGAAGGTCTTATTAAGGATTAACGGTGTGCGGCTCGTTCGTGCCTAGGATCCTCTAGTTTCTAGAGGGGTAGTGGGATTCGTTGGCTAGAAACCATACCCTACACCCCACACCTAGTAAGGCTAACAAGGCTGCTTATCACCCCGTCAGATAAATGCTATTTGACATCTCCCCCGGTTAAAATACGGGGGATTCTACAGCGATGCAGCGCGGTCTTGGGGGTTTCCCCCATGAGCGACTGCATCAAGAAAGGTTGTTACGAGGCGGGTTAAAACCGCGCCTCTTCACTTCTTGTTCGGTCTAAACCGATATGAGAGTGTCAAACTCCCCTACCCACCTTGGTCAGAATTTAATCTAACTGTGTGGTTACTTTTCGCCATCAATTGCCTAGCCATTTTAAGTTATACCTCTTTTTTTGACGGTTTCCATCTTTTGGGTTTTTCACCATTTTTTTTGAGAGGTTAGTGGACAGTAGGCAAAAGTATCACAAAGCTTGGCCATTGCCTCAAGTAATTTGCGCTTACTTTAACTATGTTCTTAGTGCCACGATCTTGTGTCAATTAAATAAATTTCCCGAAAACCAAGGGTTTTGTAGTGACATTGGATCTGGTTTACGCACTTTCATGGCGCACGAGGAATATTTCTTCGTGAAGCGCGGAGATACCCCCTGGCGCTCGTAATCAGCTGGCATTGGCGGGCTAAGGTCTACCTTGGTAGATTTTGGTAGCTAAAAAGTATCGGCTATCGTCGTCAAGGTAAAACGCTTTACTGGTATACGACTTATTATAACTTATTCGCGCGCAGACACTGCGGGGTTTACCCCGTCGTGTCTGTTTAATCCTCCCTTTAGAAAAGGGAGGCTCTCACATTCCCGGATGTTTTGGTAGACTTGGGTTCAGAACCAGACACCACAGGAGCGCTAGAATTCAAATCCAACTCTGGATGGTCTTCTGCGACTTGCTGCAAATTCCACTGATTCTTAAACAATAGCACTGGACGTCCCCAATTATCTTTGACTGTCACGGTATTAAACAAACGCCCAGCCTTTTCCAAGGCTTCCCAGCCACCGGCTACCCAACGAGCCACACTATAGGGCAACATATCCAACCTGGTCTCTACGCCATACTCATTTCTGAGGCGAAACTGCACTACTTCAAATTGCAACTGTCCCACTGCTGCCAGAATTGGGTCCCGCTTCGACTCATCAACGGAATACATAATTTGCACAGCCCCTTCTTCCCGCAACTCCTTCACCCCTTTCTGGAACTGCTTAAACTTAGAGGGATTAGGATTCTTCAAATAAGCAAACAACTCTGGGGAAAAGCAAGGAATCCCTTCATACTCCAACTTCTTACCGTTGTAAATCGTATCCCCAATAGCAAACACCCCTGGATTATTCAAACCAATCACATCCCCGGCATAGGCAACATCAATGGATTCTCGGTCTTGAGCAAACAGCTTTTGGGGTCTTGACAAACGGACGGTTTTACCAGTGCGAGCATGGCTGACAGTCATATCCTTTTCAAACTTACCCGTACACACCCGCACAAAGGCCACCCTATCCCGGTGCTTGGGGTCCATATTCGCTTGCAGCTTGAACACAAACCCACTAAAGTCTGGATAAGTGGGAGGAATCTCGCCCACTGTGGATTTCCGACTTTCTGGTTTCATGGCATAGTCTAAAAAAGCATCCAGAAACAGCTGCACCCCAAAATTAGTCATGGCACTGCCAAAGAACACAGGGGTCATTTGACCAGAATGAATCAGCTCTAAATCCAGCTCTGGACCAACACCATCGATAATTTCCAACTCTTCCTTTAGTTGATAATATAAGTCTTGTTCTAGCAGCTGTTCAATCTGGGGGTCTCCCAAATTAACTACCGTATTCTTCGCCTCCCGGGAGCCGTGAGCGGTGCGTTCAAACAAGTGGATTTGTTGTTCTCGACGGTCAAAAACTCCTTTAAAACGATCGCCCATGCCAATCGGCCAGTTGACCCCATAGGTTTGTAACCCTAGTTCCTGCTCAATCTCATCGAGGAGTTCTAGGGGTTCTCGTGCGGGACGGTCAAGCTTATTGACAAAGGTAAATATAGGAAGCGATCGCATTTTGCACACTTCAAACAATTTGCGGGTTTGGGGCTCTAGACCCTTTGCCGCATCAATCAGCATCACCGCATTATCAGCTGCTGCCAGAGTGCGATAGGTATCCTCACTGAAATCTTGGTGTCCGGGTGTGTCGAGTAAATTAATCTGACAGTCCTCATAGGCAAACTGCAACACCGTCGAGGTAATCGAAATTCCCCGTTGTTGCTCCATTTCCATCCAGTCCGAGGTGGCCTTGCGCTGAGCTCGCCGTGCCTTCACTGCTCCGGCTTCATGAATTGCTCCACCATAGAGTAACAATTTTTCTGTCAATGTGGTTTTACCCGCGTCCGGGTGGGAAATAATCGCAAAGTTACGGCGGTGTTCAACAGCGTTGAGCAATTCTGCTTCAAGTTCAGTGGACATCCAAAAAGACTAGATAGGGGACTTTCGTTTAATTCTGACATAATTCTCTATATATTATAGCGTTTCTGATAGTAATGACCTACACAGGTTTATTTCTCTATTCCCTACTTCCTACCTGACAGGGGTATATTTTTTACATCCGGGTCAAACCTGGTACTTCACCTCAGGATATAAACCGGAAAACAACGAATCAATGATAATTTTTAACGACCAATAGGTATATTTATCTATGCCCCACACGACCCACCCGGTCACCCCACACTCACGTCTTTCTTAAAGACCTACCCAGCCAGCCAATTTTCCTATTCCTGTTTTTCCATTTATTGTTACCATAATTCTGCTATAACTCTAATAACTACTAACGAATCAATGGCGTGTTTTCATCACTAATTTTGGACGGAATTCACGACCTATAGTATACGAATATAAACGCTAAAATACTGGTAATTTAAAATCAAATATATTATCGAAATCAAGGAGCTAAGCTATGGTGTATGACCAGAGAAATAACATCGACTATGAACCAGACAAGCGCAAGCTGTTATCAGCATTATGTCACGGAGCAATTTTCATTAGTGCTTCATTTATCTCCGTGTTAATTCCCCTGGCTATCTTGTTAATATCCGATGATCAAGTAGTCCAAGAGAATGCTAAAGAGTCCCTTAATTTTCACTTTAATGTATGGTTATACGGGATAATTTTTGGGGCTTTGACTTTTATCCTAATTGGTTGGCTTTTCCTGCCTCTGTTATTTCTGTTCAGTTGGGTACTACCGATTATGGCAATTCTCAAGATTCTTGGGGATCCCAATGTATCCTACCGCTACCCATTTATTTTCCGTGTGATTTAAACTAGCGCTATGGTTTGTGGTAATCCTGTTGGGGTGACTGGCTATGGGGTGAGCGGGTGTGGGGTGTGGGAAAACTGAAGAAAATCCTGGGATCGAGGGGTGAAATGTAACGAAATGCAAAGTATAATTAAAACAACACCCCTAAGCGAAAAATTTACAGTATTACCATCACATGCGAGTTGCGATCGCTGGAGCCGGACTAGCAGGGCTTTCCTGTGCTAAATATCTAATAGACGCTGGTCACACCCCGATTGTCCTAGAACGTCGAAATGTTTTAGGCGGTAAAGTGGCAGCCTGGAAAGATCAAGATGGAGACTGGTATGAAACTGGTCTCCATATATTTTTTGGTGCCTATCCCAATATGCTGCAGCTAATTAAAGAACTGGGTATTGAAGACCGGTTGCAGTGGAAAGAGCACACCATGATCTTTAATCAGCCAAATCAACCTGGAACTTACTCCCGGTTTGACTTCCCAGATATACCAGCTCCGGTCAATGGGATTGTGGCAATTCTGCGCAATAACGACATGCTTACCTGGCCCGAGAAGATTCGCTTTGGGATAGGGTTGATTCCGGCAATGCTTCAAGGGCAAAAGTATGTGGAAGCAATGGACAAATACTCCTTCTCCGAATGGCTGAAAAAACAGAACGTACCACCGCGAGTAGAGAAGGAAGTCTTCATCGCCATGTCTAAGGCACTAAACTTTATTGGGCCTGATGAAATTTCGTCTACTATAATTTTGACTGCTCTTAACCGCTTCCTACAGGAAAAGAACGGTTCCAAGATGGCATTCTTGGATGGTTCTCCCACCGAGCGACTATGTCAACCAATAGTTGATTATATCACACAGCGGGATGGAGAAGTACGTTTGAATGCCCCAGTTAAAGAATTTTTACTCAATTCAGACAACACTGTCAGTGGGTTCTTGATCCGGGGATTGAATGGAGCGCCCGATCAAGTTCTCACAGCGGATGCTTATGTATCAGCTATGCCGGTAGACCCTTTAAAGCTGATGATCCCCAAACCTTGGGGTGAAATGGAATTTTTCAAACAGCTGGATGGGCTAGAGGGGGTACCGGTAATTAACCTGCAGATGTGGTTTGACCGCAAGCTGACGGATATTGACCATCTGTTATTTTCCCGATCACCCCTGCTTAGTGTCTATGCTGACATGAGCAATACCTGCAAAGAGTACGCCAATCCCGACCGCTCAATGTTGGAATTGGTCTTAGCGCCTGCTAAAGATTGGATTGGCAAATCCGATCTCGAAATTGTTAATGCCACCCTAGCAGAACTGGAGAAACTGTTTCCCAAGCATTTTGGTACTGATAACTCAGCTCAACTGGTAAAATACCACGTGGTTAAGACTCCCCGTTCGGTATATAAGGCAACTCCAGGACGGCAGAATCACCGTCCGTCCCAAGAAACACCCATTGCCAATTTCTTCCTAAGCGGGGATTACACTATGCAACGTTACCTAGCAAGTATGGAAGGAGCCGTACTTTCTGGTAAGCTGACATCGCAGGCAATAAATAACAACAGCACTAGGCTTTCACAAACCAGCGCTCAACCACTAGCCGGCAATCAGAAACCAGAGATTGACACCCCGTTAGTCTCTTCACCCATGCCAAGGGCGAGTACTGAGGGCTGAAGGATGAAAGTTGAAAGCTTCCAATCTCCAACGTTGCTAAGAATGCTCCAACTGCCCAAATCTCAGCCCATGAGAAACCTGGCCTCCCGGTCAAAATCCTACGAATTATGCCGCCAGATTACGGCGAAGTACTCTAAGACGTTTTATCTTGGCACCTTACTAATGCCAGAAGCCAAACGTCGAGCCATCTGGGCACTATACGTCTGGTGCAGACGAACTGATGAACTTGTTGATGGTCCCCAGGCGGCTTTAACCACCCCTGAAACCTTAGATCACTGGGAAGAACATCTGCAATCTATTTTTGCGGGACATCCCATCGATGACTATGATGTGGCTTTGGTCGATACCCTAGAACGCTTCCCGATGGATATTCAACCCTTTCGGGATATGATTGCCGGTCAGCAGATGGATCTCTACCGTAGTCGCTATGAAACCTTTGATGAACTGAATCTTTACTGTTATCGGGTGGCGGGTACGGTGGGGTTAATGTCTAGTGCTGTACTGGGGGTTGACAACTCCACTAGTAAAGCACCCTGGGATCAGCAAACAAACTCCTATAATCCGGTGGGAGAAGCGATCGCATTAGGAATTGCCAATCAGCTAACTAACATCCTCCGAGATATTGGAGAGGATGCTAGACGAGGTCGTATTTACATACCCTTAGAAGATATGGAACGGTTTAATTACACTGAGGATGATTTGTTCAAAGGTGTGGTTGATGACCGTTGGCAGGAACTGATGCGTTTCCAAATTCAACGGGCAAGGGATTACTATACCAAAGCAGAAAGAGGTATTAGAGCCCTAAGCCGTGACGCCCGTTGGCCGGTTTGGTCTGCATTGATGCTCTATCAGAAAATTCTCAATGTGATTGAACACAACCATTACGATGTATTTAGCCAAAGAGCCTATGTCCCCAAACTCCGTAAGATGTTATCCTTGCCGATAGCCTGGCTGAGGGCACAAGTTCTATAGCATGCGTCATGGCAAATCCTTCATGGCCAATCTGTCAAGAAATCCCCATCTTACATATCGATGGGTTTTTTTTACCCTTGACCAAGGGCAGCACAAGGCTGGGATACAAAAGTAAGCATTCAGCTATCAGTGGTCAGCTGTCAGCTAATCAACGGCAGCTAGTAAACAAGGTTATGGGCTGGTACCGCTGGTTTAAAATTCCTGCTCGTTTTGCTAATCTGACCCCGTGCAGTGAAAGGGCCTGCTAGTTGATAGTTTATAGCACCGATTGCGCTACGCGCATTAGCTGATAGCTGACGGCTGAATGCTTACATACAAAAGGAAAATACCTATCAATTATATTTAATTGTGGTACAAATGGTTGGGATTGGAAAAGCAGAAGGGGAAAGAAACAACCTCAAAGGGAAAGGGGGAAAGGAATATATGTATTACCCTTTAACCTTTCCCCACACTCTTTCTATTTACAGCAGACATTTATCGCGATTTATAATTAGCGCGGGTGGCAAAGCGCTATAAGTCTCTTTACAACGGATCTCCTTCAGTCATGGAAGCGCTACATATAGGCTATATATAATTTCTGAATGAACTATCGTGGAACTTCCCTTGGGTTGGATGACATAAGCTCAAAGCTGAAGGCTGACGATGGATAACGGTATCGATACGTCGTATAATCAGCAAGTCCAACCACTTTTGTCATATAGTAAGGAGATGTTAATGTTTGAACTGGATGTTGTTTATTTGGAATCCGAATACGCCCACAAGAGTCCTCAGGAAATCCTGAAACTGGCTCTTGACAAATTTGACAACATCGCTATCTCTTTCAGTGGTGCCGAGGATGTGGTTCTTGTGGATATGGCATCCAAGATTAAGCCAGATGTGAAAGTGTTCTCCCTCGACACGGGTCGCTTGCACTGCGAGACTTACCAACTACTTGAGAAAGTCAGACAGCACTATGGAATTCCACTGGAGGTGATTTTACCGGAAGCGGATGCAGTGGAAGCACTGGTTAAACAAAAGGGGTTGTTCAGTTTCTACCAGGATGGTCACAAAGAGTGCTGTGGTATTCGCAAAGTGGCTCCCTTGCGTCGCCAACTGGCTAAGCTGGATGCTTGGATTACCGGTCAGCGCAAGGATCAGAGTCCTAGTACTCGTGCTAATATCCCTGTTGTCCAGGTAGACCAGGCGTTCTCGACCCAAGAACGAACCCTGATTAAATTTAACCCCCTAGCTAACTGGAGTTCTGAACAGGTGTGGAAATATATCCGCACTAATGATGTGCCTTACAATCAATTGCACGCTAAAGGTTTCGTTAGCATTGGCTGCGAACCCTGTACCCGCCCAACTCTCCCCAATCAGCATGAACGGGAAGGTCGCTGGTGGTGGGAAGGGCAGAAAGAAAAAGAGTGTGGCTTACACAACACTACAGAGCAGGTAATGAACAACAAGGAACACCAAACAGTAAGGGTTTGAGCAACCCTCACGGAAATTAACAGACTAGGTAAAGAATTTCTGTCTAGGTACTTAATCGTTGCGGCACAATCAATAAGTTGCGTTTGAAATCCTAATTTTTAGGTAGGAGTGGGGAGTGGGTTGTGATAATTTCTTAATTACGCTTTTGAAAAACAATTCAGTATTGAATACTACAGAATGAAAATCACGTTAGTAAAAAAAATCAACAAGGACGGTAATTTCTGTCGCAAGTGCGTCAATGTGGTAGAAAAACTTGAAAAAAAAGGACTGATGGATCGAATAGACCAAATTGTGGTTGCTGATGAGCGTAAGCAATCTAGCGAGGGACTAGATCTAGCTGTAAAGCACGGGGTAGAAGCAGCCCCTTTCTTCATTGTTGATCATGATGACGGTTCCACCCAAGTCTATAGCACTTATGTTCGTTTCTTCAAAGAAATCTTGAATCAGAAGACTTCTGAAAGGGAGGAGGTATCGGAGATCATGGATCGATACCCTGAACTAGATTTCATCTAAAAAACTGATTGCTGTAATCGTAACACTGGGGTGATCAGGTGATGTTAGCGTAGCTCGACGAAGTCCGGTGATGGAAATATATCGGTTCTCGATTGGTTCTCGGTTAATTCCCAAAGCGCGATGCTATAGTCGCAGCTCGCTGACCATTGCAAAAAAGACCATGTAAGCAAACAACCAGGAGATGATGATGAAAAAAGTTGTAGTTTTAGGCGGTGACGGATTTTGTGGTTGGCCCACAGCTCTTCATCTATCTGATAGTGGTCATGACATTGTAATTGTTGATAACTTGTCACGACGCAACATTGATAATGAGTTGGAAGTGACTTCTTTAACTCCTTACCAGCCGATGTCCACTCGTCTGAAGACATGGCTTGAGGTTTCTGGCAAACAAATCCAGTTCTATAACTTCAATGTAGCGAAAGACTATGATCGCTTACTGAATCTATTCCTAACCTATCAACCGGATGTGGTGATTCATTTTGCCGAACAGCGGGCTGCACCTTATTCGATGAAGTCATCTAGCCATAAGCGTTACACGGTAGATAATAACTTGAATGCGACCAATAATCTGCTAGCTGCGATTGTGGAGTCGGGTTTGGATATACATGTGGTTCATTTAGGAACCATGGGAGTCTATGGTTATGGTACTGCTGGGATGAAGATTCCGGAAGGGTATTTAGATATCCAGGTGACTACGGATGAGGGGAAAATGGTACAGCAGCAAATCTTGTACCCAGCCAATCCGGGCAGTATCTATCACATGACCAAAACTCAGGACCAGCTGTTTTTCTATTACTACAACAAGAATGATGGGGTCCGCATCACTGACCTGCATCAGGGGATTGTTTGGGGAACTCAGACCAAGCAGACAAAGCTGGATGAACGGCTAATTAATCGCTTTGATTACGATGGAGACTATGGCACAGTCCTAAATCGGTTCCTGATGCAGTCAGCGATTGGTCATCCGTTGACGGTACATGGAACAGGGGGTCAAACCAGGGCATTTATCCATATTCAAGATACGGTGCGGTGTATAGAGTTAGCGATCGCAAATCCTCCGGCTTCTGGGGACAGGGTGAAAATCTTGAATCAGATGACCGAAACCCATCGGGTCCGGGATTTGGCACAGATTGTGTCTGATATCACTGGGGCGGAAATTGCCTATCTAGAGAACCCGAGAAACGAATCAGCGGAAAATGAACTGGCTGTGGAGAATAAATGCTTCTTGGAAATGGGTCTGAAACCAACCACCTTGGTTAAGGGTCTGATGCAAGAGGTTATCGAGATTGCCTCTAAATATGTCGATCGTTGCGATCGCTCGAAGATTATCTGTACATCACTGTGGCGGCAGAAGGGCAATGGGGTGAGTATGGCTGACGAAACTCCTGCTCAAACCACATCCGACAAAACGGCGGTGGGTGTAGGTGCCAGTTAAGAATTAGGTAGCGCGTAAGTGGGAGCACATCTTACCTTGAGCGGTCAGCTTTTTATGGTCAGTCTGGTTCTGTTGGCCTTGTAACTAATAGCTGATGACAAGGACAGCATGGGCGTAGCACCATTACTGACTGCTCAACGTATCTGAAACTCTGGCAATTTTAATAAGTTCATCAGTAGTCAAAGGTGTTGCTACCCTAAAACTAGTTGATCCCATTCTCTGTTATGTATCAAACTGACCCCCCTCGTCCGGCCAAGGAAACCCTACCGACGATGTATGATCTCCCTAGTGAAGATCCAGAGGAACCAGGTTTGCCAGACGAGTTTCACGATTTTCAACCTCAGCTATTACGGGAGACTTTCTGCCCACCGAGTTACCCAAGGGATCAGATCTTTGTGGGGACTGACTTGAATCTGTACTATGATGTTCGTCATCCTCAATGGTACAAGCGACCGGATTGGTTTGGAGTAGTTGGGGTGTCTCGGTTTTATGAACAGCGAGACTTACGGTTGAGTTATGTGATGTGGCAGGAAGGGGTCAGTCCATTTATCGTAGTGGAGTTGCTCTCTCCAACGACGGAATCAGAAGATTTAGGGCAAACCCTACGGGATATCGATCAACCTCCAAGTAAGTGGGAGGTTTATGAACGTATACTTCGTATTCCTTATTATGTGGTGTTTAGCCGATATACCAATGAGTTAAGAATTTTTGAGTTGAAAGGCTTAAACTATGAACAGGTAAGATTGGAAAACGAAAGATTTTGGCTGCCAGAATTAGGACTTGGCCTAGGAGTATGGTCTGGGTCATACCAAGAGGTTAATGGTCGATGGTTACGCTGGTATGATGAATTAGGGAACTGGATTCCCACAGGCTCTGAACAGGCTCAACAGGCTCAGGATCAGTTGCAGCAGACTCAGCAACAGTTGCAGCAAGCTCAGCAACAAAAGGAGTTGGTTCAGCAGCAGTTGCAGGAGGCTGAACAAGAAGCTCAACTCGAACGCCAGGAAAAGGAATTGGCTCAACAGCAGGCAGCGAGATTAGCAGAACGTCTGCGACAGCTGGGGATTGACCCAGGAGAGGTGTAAAAGGTGCCGTTGGCAGCAGAATAGAAAAGCCGATGCTCGGTACGATCCGCTACTTGAGGTGCATATAGCAATAGCCGTCTCATACCAAATCCTGTTCCCAAACCCCCCTTATCTGCATAGCCATAGATTCGTGGCATACAAAGATTTGGTCGATTTTTATAAAAGGGTTTTGACAAACGGATTTGATATAAGTCCACTTATACGCTTAGTTCAGTTCTGGAGTATTTAGTTTAAATATTCTAATTATACGTCCAGCGTTGTTTTTTGTCCATTTGCTCTCGCAACGCCCTATAGCGACGTAAGGAGTTTAGCGGTGGGAGGATGTCAATCATGGTTTACCACTGCCTCACTAATATTGTTTGTTAGAAAGCTAGCTTTTTTTTTATATAATGATTATAATTGTCATAAAGTATCTATTCGAGATTGTCTGCTGGTGAACAAAACTAACGATCGTTTTGAAGTTGTAATTGTGGGGGCTGGGGCTGCTGGAATTGGCTGTGGAGTAGTCTTAAAAGATTTAGGAATTGAAAACTTTGTCATTGTAGAACGACATCAAGTAGGGGCTTCTTTTAGGCGTTGGGCTGAAGAAATGCGATTCATTACGCCGTCGTTTCCCAGTCATGGTTTTGGATTGCTGGATCTCAACGCAGTAGTTTTAAATACTTCTCCTGCCCTCAGTTTCAGAAAGGAACATCTTTCGGGGAAAGAATACGCTCTATATCTAGAGACTGTAGCAGAGCATTTTCAACTACCTATAAAAACCGAGACAAATGTGAAAACTATGGCAGCTTTACCTCAAGGCAAAGGCTTTGTCTTGGAAACTTCTAAAGGCGAGTTGCGTTCACGCAGTGCCTCAGCTTCGCTGAGATCGCAGTTTGTGATTTGGGCAGCAGGAGAGTTTCAATATCCCAATCTTAATCCTTTTCCAGGGGCGGAATTATGTATACATAATTCCCAAATACGTTCTTGGACAGAGCTTAAGGGGAAAGAATTTGTAGTTGTGGGAGGCTATGAAAGCGGTGTAGATGCAGCGTCAAATTTGGCAGAATTAGGGAAAAAAGTAAAGTTAATCGATCGCCAGAGTAGCTGGTCAAACTTAGACTCAGATCCTAGTGTTTCTCTGTCTCCTTATAGTCTAAAACGTTTAGAAATAGCTTATTCTATGGGTCGGGTCGAACTAATTGGAGAACAGCACATTGAAGCAGTCAAAGCAGTAAAAAAAGGATATGTGGTGGAGAGCGAGTACGAACAGTGGTTTAGTTCTACACCGCCAATTCTCTGTACGGGGTTTGATAGCAGTTTAAAACAAATCGCACCTCTATTTGACTGGTCAAATGGCTATGCAGCCCTGACTCAAGAAGATGAGTCTACCCTAACTCCAGGATTATTTGTCGTCGGTCCTTCGGTGCGTCACGGCGATATAATTTTTTGCTTTATTTACAAATTTCGGCAGCGATTTGCTGTAGTCGGTAATGCGATCGCTCAACGTCTGGGAATCGATCCAACTCCATTGGAAGCCTATCGCCGAGAAGGTTTGTTCTTAGATGACCTTTCTTGCTGTAATAACGATTGTGTTTGTTAAAAAGTCAGCGGTGGTTATTGGTAAAGAGAGTACGGGCAAGTCCCAACTAATTGCGGCTCTTACAGGACAGACTCCCTATAGTGCCAATTTTCGCGGTTCTACAGTGACTTGTGACACTTATCAATCTGAAGCCTATACCTTTATCGATACCCCTGGAATTCTCTATCGTTCCGATAGTGTAACTACTAAGAAAGCTTTAAGACAGCTACAAGAAAATGACACCGTGCTATTGGTAGTCAAGGCAACCGACGTAGATCGAGATTTAGCAGATCTACTACCTTTAGTAGCAGATAAAAGGGGCATTGTGGTGATTACTTTCTGGGATAAGGTATTCTCGACGGTTCATAACGGACATCTCACGGGTCTGGGGCAACCCCAGACCCCGTGTCCTCCTCAACAAGTGATTAGGGAATGGACGGAAACTTCTAACCTGAGCATTGTCACTGTAGATGCCCGCCACATTACTACAGAACAAAAAGACCATATTTTGGCTTCTCTGCAAGAACCTAATCCTTTTCCCGCCCAATGGATTCCTACAAGGGCTGGCTGGTATATAGAACCCCACCCAACACTGTTAGAACATCCTCGACTGGGCAGTTTATTGGCGATCGCTTTATTACTTATTCCTGCCATTATTGCTGTCTGGGGTGCTAACTCCTTTGCGACTTTAGCAGATCCTATAGTCCAAAGTGCGATCGCTCCTGTTATTAAACCTTTATCCCAACTCCCAATCTGGTTAAGAGAAATACTGATAGGTCAGTATGGACTGATAACTATGAGTCCGTTGCTGTTTATTTGGGCGATGCCCACAGTAATTCTCTATGCCCTATTCTTGGGCGCATATAAAGCTAGTGGGTTAATAGAACGAATTACCATTGCTCTCAATCCTTTACTCCGTCCGTTTGGGTTATCGGGACGGGATTTAGTACGAGTAATTATGGGTATGGGGTGTAATGTTCCTGCGGTGATTAGTACCCGTGCCTGTTCTAGTTGTTCTAGGGGAACTTGTATTTCCGCGATCGCTTTTGGTTCGGCTTGTTCTTATCAGTTTGGCGCAACTTTAGGGGTGTTTAGTGCTGCTAAGTTACCTTACTTGATAATTCCTTACCTGCTGTATCTAACCGCAACCACCTTGATATATACCTACATCATTTCTTCCCCTACAGCTAAATCGAATCAGAATCCCCTAGTAATCGAAGGAAGAGCATTTTTAGAATTTCCTCATTCGTCAGTAATTTGGCGCGAAGCTAAGTCAACTATTAATCAATTTTTGTTCAATGCAATTCCCATATTTTTAGTTATTACCGTTATTGCTTCTGTGTTGAATTGGTTAGGAACAATCGCAGTTTTAGCCAATATTATTAACCCTTTGATGGGATGGTTTAATTTACCCCCTGAAGCCTCATTGCCTATTGTTTTAGCTTCTATTCGCAAAGATGGACTGCTATTATTTGCCGAACCAGAAACCTTGGCTATGTTAACTCCATTGCAGGTTTTGACTGGGGTGTATCTAGCAGGAGTATTGCTACCTTGTTTAGTTACTCTGTTAACTATTACGCGAGAACAGTCTCTTCGATTTGCCTTATTGCTGTTAAGTAGACAGGCGATCGCTGCGATATTTTTTTCTCTATTACTTGCTTGGGGAGGATTATTAATCAAGTAATAATTAATACTAAATCCTGTCCCATACCCCCCTTATTCAAACAGCTATAGATTCATCGAATAATAAGGATTTGGTTTATTTTTTGTAAAGGGGGTATGGCAAGCGGATTTGGTATTAGTCATTGGCCTGATATCAAGTTCGCTATTCCCTTAACTATCAATTATTATCTGAAGTATTGTTTATTTGAACATTCCTGTGACTAGTACCATTGTGGCTAGTACCATTGTGGCTAGTACCATTGTGACTATTACCATAGGATTGTCTAGCCATCCACTTAGTCAATTCCTGAGATAGCTGAGTTAGGGACTCAATTAATTGGTGTGAAACGTCTACAGGAAAATTACCAGAACGGACGTGCAAATCTAGCTTAGGAAAGGGAATATCAACATGGTAATGACGTAGTATTTCTTCAATCAGAAAGTAAAGCTCACTTTTGATTTGGAACTGCTTGGGAGGGTCTTCAATCCAAACCAACAACTCAAACTTGAGGGCATTTTCTCCAAATCCAGTAAAAAATACATTAGGGGCTGGTTGATCTAAGATTTCTGGATGTTGAGAAGCTGCCTCAATCAGAGCACTACGTACTTTAATTGGATCTGAACCATAGGCGACCCCTACGGGTAATTTTAACCGGGATACTGGATTATTGTGAGTCCAGTTGACCACTTCAGCTTCAAGAAAGCGAGAATTGGGGATAATGATTGAGACTTGATCCAACGTCAGGATTTCTGTACTCCGAATACCGATATTTTCTACTGTTCCCATCAGTTCCCCAACATTCACAAAGTCCCCTACTTGGATCGGACGCTCAAAAATGAGTACCAAACCGCTGACACATTCTTTAGCAATTCCCTGGATTCCCAAGCCAATGCCCACACCCAAGACTCCGACAAATACAGCTAGAGAACTAAAGTCGATTCCCCACAACTGCAATAGGACAATAACACCGATAAAGAGTATGGCATAATGGATAATCAGGGCAATAGTCTCCTGCGCAGGGCGGCTGAGATTGGTGAGGCGAAGAATCCGCGATCGCAAAACTTTTTTTACTACCTTGGCTAGGAGTATCAGAGCAGCCTAGTGTTAACTGTACTTTAGTGTTAAGTTTCTAGCCAAGGTAGCATTACTTAAGACAGTTAATTGGTAGTTGGTAATTAGTAATTGGTAATTAGTAATTGGCTGACTATTTTCGTAAGCAGTCAGCCGTCAGCCGTCAGCCGTCAGCTTTTAGCTCACGCTGGGCGAACAGCCGTCAGCCGTCAGCTTATTTTATTCAAAAGTACCTCAAGTAGCGTGACCAATGGCCAATGGCTGATAGCTGATATAGCAGAAGTCATTTGTCAGAAGTCATTTGTCAGAAGTCAAACTCTTGCGCTTACAAAGGGTGTGAGACTTTTGTCATGTCCTAACTGCCCTGGCGACTGCTATAGCTGATTACTAATTGCTGATAGCTGATTACTAATTGCTGATAGCTAATTGCTGATAGCTAATTGCTGATCCCTCAAAGTATAGTTATCATACTATCCGTTGAAAGAAAGAGCATTTGAGGCGTCTGGTTCAGAAGCTGGCGAGATAGTAGCAGCATTTTGTTCCGCCTCCAGTTTCGGCTTCAAGTACAAATTTTCTAGTACCAGAGCTGCACCAGCTACCCAAGGGGGAACAATCAAAGCACCAAGAATCCCCAAAACCTTTGCACCACCTAGCACTGCCAACAACTGATATAAGGGGTGAACTCTCACAGAAGACCCCACCAGTAGGGGATCAAGAATATAGGTTTCCAGATTCTGAATAATCACAAATAGTAGCAATACCCACAAGAAAGTCCATCCCCCTTGAGCAATTGCCACAATCAATGCTGGAATTGCTCCCAAGACCGGACCAAAAAAGGGAATCAAATTGGTCACCCCAGCAATCACACCCAAACCCAAGGCAAACTCTGACAGTCCCAAAAATTTTAAACCAACAGTAATCGCCATCCCTAAAATTCCTGAAACCACCACTCGCCCCTGGATGTAACCCCCCATCCGTTGGCTGACTGGCTTGACCTGGGCTGCCAATTTTTCATCCCAGGGTTTGGGAAACAAACTTACCCCCCCTTTAATCAACTGTTCAGAGCCAGCTAACATATAACCAGACAGCAGTGTTGCCAGAATTACGGTAAACACTCCAGCAAAAAGACTCCGTGTCAATCCATAAGACTGCACTAGCAACTGCTGAGAGGAACGAATTACCCAAGAGGTAACGGTCCCAGCATCAAACATTTTACTCAGAGCTAGTTCAGTCATCCCTAGGCGAATCGCTAAAGCATCTAACAAAGAGGTTAAAACCTCCAAATACGTTGGCAGTTTCCGAAATAAACGCTGAATTTGCTCAGCTACTGTTGGTCCAATCACTAAGCCGATCCCTGTCAAACCAGCGATTAAGCCTAAATAAACCAGAATAACCGCTAGCCAGCGGGGAATCCTTAACTTTTCAGCACTATCAATAATTGGTGCTAGAGTAGATGCGAGCACTACTGCAATCATCAGTACTACTAGCAAAGCTCTAAGTTGCCACAGCAGGACTATTGTCAAGCCAGTAGCAACAATCAGCAGTAAGTTAGCTAAGGAGATTTTAAGGCGTAGCATAGACTTCCATTTGCATGTTGAGTGCCTGCAAATAGTCTACAGAGAAAACACCTGAATTAGTTGACGGTTGACGGTACGGTCTTCAACCTACCCTTTTGAATTAAGAATGTAGAATGTAGAATGTAGAATTTGAAATTTGGGCGTTGCTGAATAATGGAATGATTTTAAGAGTGTTTAGGTGCGCGCCTCCTAGGCCGGGGAACCCGGCCTTGGGTCGCACCTGTGGAATGGGCATCAGCCGTGGAACTGGCATCTTGCCAGTTTCATGCTTATTTTCGTGCGGGCAGGATGCCCACTCTACTCCTATTCAGCGCGAAGATTTAGCAACGCTAGAATTGGGAATTCTACATTCTTAATTCTACATTCTACATTCTCAAAGACACCCTACCCTATACCGAACGCCAAAGGCAAACAACCCCATAACCTTGGCCTATTGGCCACGCTTCGCGAACAACCTTCAACCTTCAACCTTCAACCTTCAACTTTTAACTTTCAACTTTCAACTTTCAACCTTGATCAATCCAACTCCTCTTCTCCCACATCATGAAGGGCTGGGGGAGCATCACCGGGTGTTCGCAACATTTCCACCATCTCCTGAATTTCTGCTGGAGGTGGGGGTGTCAGGCGAGAAACCACTACAGTCACAATGAAATTAAGCACCATCCCTACGGTACCAATCCCCTCAGGGGAAATACCGAAAAACCAGGGTGTCATACTATAGAACTTCACCCCAATGATGTAAACGGTGGTAAAAACTAACCCTACCACCATGCCAGCAATTGCCCCTTCTCGGTTGGTTCGCTTATCAAATACCCCTAGCAGAATGACTGGGAAAAAGCTGGCAGCGGCTAAACCAAAGGCAAAGGCTACCACTTGGGCTACAAATCCAGGGGGATTGATACCAAAGTAACCGGCAATGGCAATGGCAGCAATTACCATAATTCGACCCACCATCAATCGTTGGGACTCCGACGCCCTAGGATTAATGATGCGGTAGTAGACATCGTGGGCGATTGAGCTAGAAATCACTAGCAGTAAGCCCGATGCAGTGGATAGAGCGGCGGCTAGTCCTCCTGCTGCTACTAAGGCAATCACCCAGGGAGCAAGTTTGGCTACCTCTGGTGTGGAGAGTACAATGATATCTCGGTCAATCTTAATTTCATTGGTCTCTTTGTCCGGTTTCAGCTCAATCTTGCCATTGCCGTTTTTATCGTCAAACGCCAATAAACCAGTATTTTCCCATTTGGTTGCCCAGTCTAGCTGACGCACTTCCTCAATGGTATGGTCATGGAGGCTATCAATCAGGTTATAGCGGGCAAAGGCAGCAACGGCGGGAGCTGTGGTGTAGAGTATGGCAATGAATAATAGCGCCCAGCCAGCGGAATAACGAGCAGCTCTAGCATTGCGTACGGTGTAAAAGCGTACAATCACATGGGGAAGTCCAGCAGTACCGACCATCAAGGCAATGGTGATAAATAAGACATCCAGCATGGACTTGTTGGCAAAGGGTTTAGTGTATTCCTGGAAACCTAGATCTACCTGAATTTGATTGAGTTTCGGGATAATGTCACTGAAGGTGAATCCTAGCTGGGGAATCGGGTTGTCGGTCAGTAGAGTTGCGATCGCAATCGCTGGAATCAGGTAAGCCACAATCAACACGCCATACTGGGCAACTTGAGTCCAGGTAATGCCTTTCATCCCCCCCAGCACGGCAAAAAATGCCACAATTACCATGCCAATCACGACACCCTGACCGATATCCACTTGCAGAAAGCGGCTAAATACAATACCTACCCCTCGCATTTGTCCTGCGACATAGGTTAAGGAGACAAAAATAGCAGCAACTACTGCTACCAACCGAGCAACATTCGAGTAATAGCGGTCTCCCACAAAGTCGGGTACTGTGTATTTTCCAAACTTCCGCAGGTAAGGGGCTAACAATAGCGCTAGTAGCACATATCCTCCTGTCCAGCCCATCAGGTAAATTGAGCCATCATATCCTAAGAAAGAGATTAGCCCTGCCATAGAAATAAAGGAAGCAGCAGACATCCAATCTGCCGCTGTAGCAGCACCATTAGCAACAGCGGGAACACCTTGATCTGCTACGAAAAACCCTTTACTATCGCGCACCCGAGAGCGCCAACCAATGTAAAGGTAGAGAATAAAGGAAATAATGACCAATACACTGGTCCAAGCTTCAACTGTCATAGATATTTACTTGTCTGAATAATTGCTATAGCGCTGCGCGCAGGGAATCGGGAATCGGGAATCGGGAATCGGGACAAAATCCTATGTACATCATTACTATGAGAAACCCTATATAGGGATTGTTGGTAATAAAAAAACGGTATTTTTTTTATTGGAAAGTACTATAGAATTGCCCTATTACAATTCTTAATTGCTAACTATAAAAATATAGTTTAGTTAAGCAAAGCCATTTATTTCCCAATTTATTTACCAACAGTAAACATTACTTTTTGTATTTACGGTCAATTTTATCCATCTGTATAGCGTAGATAAAAATTAGGACGACAAAGGTAAAAATACTACCTTGTTGTGCCATCCAGAAGCCTAGGGGAATATTCCCTACACTGACGTTGTTCAGTAATGTTACAAGCAGAATGCTACATACAACGGATACGAATGCCCAAACAATTAAGAGATTCCGAATTAATGCGATGTTGGCACGCCAGTATGCCTGACGCTTGTTTTGGTTCATAGTTTTATTAGTAATAGACTAAATTTACTATTTACGCTTGACTAGCTTCTGGATATAGAGCAACCACCGATAATTGCCCTGTAAGCATTCAGCCCTTAGCGGTCAGCCCTCAGCCATTCGCGTAGCGTGGCCTACTGCTGATACCTGATAGCTGATAGCTGATAGCTGATAGCTTACATTGCCTTAACATGGCGTATCGGTATTTCAAAATGTGCTAATATATACAGAAAATTTGCCGAAGCTTAGGGATAGGTTACACCAAAGGTGAACAAAAACCGTCTTTTTGGGGTTTTCTTAATAAAACTAAACAATTTTGGGGATTTAATCCTGTCTTTAGGTTATGGCATTGCTTGATGCGCACCAGCATAAGCTGATCACATCTGTGAACTTTGGCACTGCCCCAGACGGCTTTTCCCGTTGTTTAAAGGAATAGTAGATGAATTGTGAATACTATTTGGTTAAGAAACGTAAAGCTTAGATCAAGATTATGCTAAGTTTCGATAAAATAAATCGTAAGTTGATCGCCAAACGCGATCGCTAAAATCACACCTGATTTTGATCGGGGTATTTCTTAATCTGTTAGCATTCAGCCGTCAGTGGTCAGTGGTCAGTGGTCAGCTTATTTTATTCAAAAGTACCGATTGTGCTACGCGCATTAGCTGATAGCTGATAGCTGATAGCACCTCAAGTAGCGTGCGCGTAGCGCTTAAGCTGATAGCTGATAGCTGATAGCTAAATTAATCCCGGTTTAATAGTATCCCTATTGATGGGTGCTACCATCGGGCATAATAGTATTGGTTAAGTTCGCCCCCTTGAGGTTGGCACGGTAAACTTTGTTGGGAGAACCCCAATCAGTAAGCTCCAAGGTATAGTCTAGTTGTGCTCCCTTGAGGCTAGCGTCGGAGAGGTTGGCATCGGAGAGGTCAATTCCCCTCAAGTCAGCCCGTTCAAGATTAGCTCCCATCAAGTTCGCCCCCCTGAGATTGGCACTTATTAAATAATGATCGAATGGCAATGAAGCACTTGTATTCAGCTCAGCCAGTGTTGCTTCTTGGAGATTGGCTTTCTCCAGGTTCACTCCACTCATATTAATCCCTACCAGATTGGCTTTTGATAAATTAGCTTCCCTGAGGTTAGCTCTTTCGAGCTTAATTGCTTTGGCGAAAATATTTGATAAGTTGGCTTCTTGGAGATTAGCTTGTTCTAAGTTAGCTTCTGTGAAGTTGCTCCAAACAAGATCAGCTTTTTTCAGGTTAGCTCTACGGAGATTAGCCCCACTGAGGTTAGCTTTTTTCAGGTTAGCGTTTTCGAGGTTAGCTCCCTCTAAATTGACCCCTACCAAATTAGCCTTTTCTAGATTAGCTCCCGCTAAGTTAACCCCTTCTAAATTAGCCTTTTCGAGATTCGCTCCTTTTAAATCATATCTGGAAAGTTCTAGCCCTGCTAAATTACAGTTTTGACAATTTTTTGTTTCCCGTAACTGTTCCAGAGGATTGTCTTGATTGATAATCAGCCAAGTAATTCCCGGGCAACTAATCCCAAAGAAATTACCCAGATAAACGATTGTCTAAGTTTCATTGGACTAATGGCAGAAAAAGTAAATGCTATTTGTATATATTTTTAATTATAATTCAATATTTTTCTCTCTTATATAGTAGCTTTTTACTAAAGTATCATTATATATTTCAGTTTTTTTGTGTCGTAATTTAAGATGTTGTTCTAGGGTTCCAAATAAAGGAACGCCTTTTCCCAAAAGAATTGGAACGCGAGTAATAATCATTTCATCAACAAGGTCTTCTTGAAGAAAACTTTGGATTACTCTACCTCCATCTATGTAAAGATTTGTATATCCCTTTTGATTCAAATGATTAATTATTTTTTTTATATCTCCACGAAGAATTTCTGCTTTACCAAAAACTTTTTCTGGAAGCTTTGTTAAGCTATTACTTAATACAAAAACGGGTTTTGGATAAACCCATTGACCAAAAGTTAAAACTTTATCAAAGGTTTTTCTTCCCATCACTATGGCATCTATGCTTTTCATAAACTTAGCATATCCATAATCACTTTGTTCGGGGTTAGGTATTTCTTCTAGCCAATCTAATCCGCCATCACTTGTAGCGATAAATCCATCTAAGCTTGTTGCTATATAGACATAATTGGTCATTAGATTTTATCCGTAATTGTCAAAATTAATCCTGATAACTATAAATATTGCAGGTTCTAACCAGATACGGCAAAAGTAGCTCCCGGATTTCTCACAAAGATAGTTTTAGTAGCTGTAGCCCTTATCCAGTCAAATCCAACCTAAACAGGTAAGGGTTTAAACAGTGTATTGTTTTTTCTATTCATTTTGATCAGGGTCAAGCCCAGATTTAATAACGCTTTCAGGGTTTGCGATCGCTAAATTTGTGAGAAATGCGGCGTCTTCAGTACATTTTATGCTAAATTTCCAGTTAAAAAACTCAGAAAGCTTTCTTTACAGGTAAAATTAGGATATTCAACTAACAAAATTTTCTGAATACGGCCTCTGACGACTGTTCCGGTGATCCGCTGTTCCGGTGATCCGCTGTGAAATACTGTTTATTTAGCATAACAAGTACGGAAGAGCCTGTAATCCATGGCAGACTATAAGCAAGCACTGGTAAAAGACGGTAAGAATCCAGAAGGTCTAATTGTCTTTCCAGCTTTCATTACCCAGAAGGAAATCGATGCCCTTAAGGACTTTAGAGTCGGGGATCGGGATACCTTTGTTGTCGCCTATCCTAAATCTGGTACGACATGGATGGAGCAGATTGTTCACTTGCTTGCTCACAATGGAGAGCAAGGGGACAAAGTATTGAGTGAAGCAGTTCCTTGGTTAGAAGGTGCAGCAACTCGTTATGGAGGTTTAGAGAATCTGATTAAAACTCCTAGCGATCGCCGTTACTTTCACACTCATTTACCGTTGTCTTTGATGCCAATGTTTGGCGAAACTAAAGCAAAGTATATTTATGTGGCTCGCAATCCTAAGGATAATGCTGTTTCCTATTATTATCATGCATTGAGCAAAATGGGATACGAGGGGAGTTGGAGCGAATTTATTACGCTATATCGTGAAGGCAAGGTGGCCTATGGCTCAATATTCGATCACGTTTGGGAATGGTGGAAAGCAAGCCAAGATTCAGATAATGTCATGTTTGTCAAGTACGAAGACATGAAAAAGGATTTAGCTCAAGTCGTTACCGATGTTGCTAGCTTTATAGATATTCCCTTAACCTCCGATTTACTCGATGCTGTGGTTGCTGGTAGTGAATTTTCGGCAATGGCAATCAATCCCAAAGCTAATCTGGATTGGGTGCCTCAGCGAGAAGGTATCCCCAAACATATGCGCAAAGGAATTGTAGGAGATTGGAAAAACCACTTTTCTTCAGAAGAGACTAGTATTTTTGATGCTCTATACCAATCAAGAATGGCACAATTTGGTCTGGAATTTGACTTTGAATTGACCTATTAGAATGTAGAATGTAGAATTTAGAATTTAGAATTTAGAATTTAGAGGATATCTGAAAAGTTTTTTGATATTGAATTTTGCCCCCCTAGCCCCCCAATTCTGGGGGGAACAAGAATCAATTGGCTGGTAAAAGTCCCCCAAAATTGGGGGATTTAGGGGGCTTGGATGTAGCAAATGAGACTTCTCAGACAACCTCTAAGAATTTAGAATTTAGAATTTAGAATTTAGAATTTAGAATTTAGAATTTAGAACTAAGAATTAAGAATTGGTAATTCTACATTCGGAATTCTTCATTCTACATTTGGCATCCTATATTCTACATTTGGAATTCTACATTCGGCATTCTACATTCGGCATTCTGGACAACCTTCACAATTCACCCTCAAGTCTTCACAATTAAGCCGAAACCTTCACAATTCAGCTGTAGTTTTCACAATTCAGCCTTAATTGCGATGCCATGTGGTAACGCCACCACCCTGGTCAATCAACGTAATCCCTTGAGCTTGCAAGTCATCGCGAATGCGATCGCTTAATTCAAAGTTCTTGGTTTTCCGTGCTTCAGCCCGCTGCTGAATCAGTGCTTCAATTTCCCCATCACTCAATCCATCCGTAGAAACTTCAGCTTCTTCTTCCGGTTGTGCTTCTAACCCTAATACCTCGGCTAATTCCACGAGACTACGCCATTGCTGCTCTAATTCTGAAGCAGGAGTCTCGGTTTTACCCTGATGTACGAGGATATTGCCTTCCCGGCGTAACCCTTTGGCCACTTCAAACAATACCGCTAACCCTCCAGCAAAGTTTAAGTCGTCATCTACGGCTTCTTGGAACTGTTGCGCTATGGTTTTATTTGATAAGTCATCCTGCAAGGGTTGTGATGGTTTGGGTGTGGCTGATTGGTCTTGCCATCCTAATTGTATACCATAGTTATGACCAAACAGCAAGCCTTCTTTGAGAGTTTGCCAGCCATTGGTAGCAGATGCGATCGCATCATCAGTAAAATCTATTGGTTTACGGTATTGCGCCATTAACACAAATAGCCGCACTGCCATGGGGTCAACGGGACGGTCGAGTAAGTCTCGGATAGTAGTAAAGTTGCCTAAAGACTTAGACATTTTCTCTCCATCCACCTTGACCATGCCATTGTGTAACCAATAACGGGCTAGGCTTTTACCAGTTACAGCTTCCGATTGAGCAATTTCATTTTCGTGGTGGGGGAAAACCAAGTCAGAGCCACCAGTATGAATATCAATCGTTTCCCCGAGCATATCTCGCACCATCGCCGAGCATTCAATATGCCAACCTGGACGACCAGGTCCCCAAGGGGATTCCCAGGATGGTTCCTCTGGCTTAGCGCTTTTCCAAACCGCAAAATCAAAGGGGTCTTTCTTCTTTGGCCCAACCGAGTCGGCTACATCTACCCGTCCACTGGCTCCTGCTTGCAAATCCTCTAACTTGCGGCCAGAGAGTTTGCCATACTCCTCAAACCGACGCACTGAATAGTACACATCCCCATCGGCTTCGTAAGCATAGCCTTTTTGTTCCAACTCACACACCAGTCGCTTGATTCCATCTAAGCTATGAGTCGCGCGGGGGTAAGCATTAGCCTCTTGGACATTCAGCCTTGCCATATCTTCAAAATAGGCATCAATGAAGCGTTCCGACACTGCCTCCATAGAGGTGCCTTCCCTTCGGGCTCGGTTTAGGATTTTATCATCAATATCTGTAAAATTTTGGACATAATTTACCTCATAGCCCCGCCATTGTAAGTAGTGACGAGCGGTATCCCAGACAATACAAGTTCTAGCATGACCCAAGTGGCACAAGTCATACACCGTAATGCCACAGCAGTACATCCGGACTTTCCCAGTTTCCAATGGCTCAAAGGATTCCTTGCGGCGGGTTAAGGTATTGTAAAGGTTTAGGGTCATGACAAAGAAAAGATAAAATCACCAACAGTGGGCTATAGATATACTTTTGACATCCTCCCTGGTTAAATCAAAGATTATAACGAGGGATTCCTAAGACTCACGACTTAGGTTTCTGTTTCCTTCTCCCCTTGGGGGAGTTTTTCGCACCAGCCTTCCGAGATTTACTCTCTTCGGGTCTTACGGTCGCTCCGCAGACTGACACGGCAAGTCCTGCCGCCAAAATGTTAATTGATGCATTGATATCACGATCGTGGTGAGCATTGCAGGATAGGCAATCCCATTCCCGAATATTCAAAGCTAAAGACTCAACACGATTTAGGCAAACAGAACACAGTTTGCTACTAGGAAACCACTTATCAATGGAAATGGCTTCTCGATTATACCATTGAGACTTGTACTTAATCTGACGAATTATTTCCGCCCAGTTGGCTTCACTGATAACTTGAGCTAGTTTGTGATTTTTGACCAGATTTTTCACAGCTAAATCTTCAAACGCAATCAATTGGTTTTCTCTGACCAGTTGAGTAGTTAGCTTGTGGGTAAAATCTCGTCTAGAGTCTTTGATTTGTGCATGCACCCTGGCAACCTTTAACCTGGCTTTGTAACGATTATTAGAACCTTTTTGTTTTCGTGACAAAGCTTTTTGGTATTTAGCTAGCTTTTTCTTGAGCTTTTTAAAATGTTTGGGATTGGCAATTTTATCTCCGTCGCTTGTTGTGATCAGGCTAGTAACTCCTAAGTCCAAGCCAACTTGTTTATCTGTGGTCGGTAAGCTCAAATCTCTATGGTCATCAAACCTAATTGAGATCTGCCACCGCTCAGATGGGTCTAAGCTAACTGTAACAATACTTGGAGTGCAGTTTGCAGGTAACTGACGACTCCAACGAATCCGTAAAGGTTCTTTACATTTGGCAAGATAGACTTGACCATCTTCCCATTTGAATGCTGACTTAGTAAATTCTGCACTACCACCATTACGTTTTTTCTTGAAGTTAGGATACTTAGCTCGACCGGCAAAGAAATTAGTAAAAGCGGTTTGTAAATGTCTTAATCCTTGCTGAAGAGGAACAGAACTAACGTCATTCAAAAAGAACAAGTCATCCTGTTTTTTCCATTCTGTCAACATTAAGGAAGTTTCCTTGTAGCTTATCCGTCGGGAGCGTTTGTACCAACCTGAAGTCCTAGCATCTAAAGCTTTGTTGTAAACAAGTCTTACACATCCTAGAGTTCTCCTCAGCAGAGTTTCCTGTTCAGGGGTTGGATAGAAACGGTAACGGTAAGCTTTTTCGACCATTATTTACTCTTTGGTATATACTTACATTATAATATATTCTGTGTAAGGTGTCAAGTAAGCGCAATTCATGAGGGTCAGAAGTTACCGCAAAAATAAGGCAGCCTTTATGGTTGGTCGGCTATGGGTAAAAGGGTTAAAACTTTATGATTAAGGCTGCCTTATTTTAAGGTTTCGTCTCCGGGCTGTGTGGGTCACCTGCGGGAGCACTTTATACGCCCCGTCTCCCGTTATACCCGTAGGGTTAGCTGGAGATGAATTGCTGTTTTAGATAAAATACGATATCTTGGTATATCTTGATTCTCAACTGTTTTCACAAGTTGCCTTATGCAAACTTTACCGACTGATTCCCCATCTGGTCAAGGGATGGAAGCCCCGAAACAAGGCTTACCCGTTACCATTATTACCGGTTTCCTGGGTAGCGGCAAAACCACCCTCCTTAACCATATCTTAAGTAACCAAGAAGGCGTCAAAACAGCGGTCCTTGTTAATGAGTTTGGTGAAATTGGTATTGATAATGAGCTGATTATCAATACTGATGATAATATGGTCGCCCTGAATAATGGCTGTATCTGCTGCACCATTAATGATGATTTAATTGAAGCAGTTTACAACGTATTGGAGCATCCAGAAAAGCTGGATTATTTAGTGGTGGAAACTACCGGATTAGCGGACCCCTTACCAGTGGCGCTAACCTTTTTGGGCACAGAATTGCGAGATATGACTCGTCTTGATTCTATTGTCACTATGGTAGATTCAGAAAACTTTAGTATCGATCTATTTAATAGTGACGCGGCAACTAATCAGATTGCTTATGGGGATATTATTATCCTCAACAAGACTGACTTGGTCGATCAAGCCAATGTAGACCACTTGGAAAACCGGCTCAGAGATATGAAAACTGATGCTAGGATTTTGAGAACTACTAAAGCCGAAGTGCCAATTCCTTTAATTCTCAGTGTTGGTCTCTTTGAGTCTGATAAGTATTTCGACAGCAAAACATCAGATCATGATCATCACCACCATGATCATGACCATCATGACCATCATGACCATGATCACCATGATCATCACCACCATGATCACCATGACCATGATCATCACCACCATGACCATCATGACCATGATCACGCTCATCACTATCACTCCGATCACCTAGAAATTGACGGATTCACTTCCCTTTCTTTCGAGAGTGACAAGCCCCTAGGGCTTCGGAAGTTTCAGGATTTCCTAGACAATAAGTTATCCTCTAATGTGTTCCGCGCTAAGGGAATTCTCTGGTTTGATCAAAGTCCTCAGCGTCACATCTTCCACCTCAGTGGTAAGCGTTTCTCTATTGAAGATGATGAGTGGAAAGGTGAACCAAAAAATCAATTAGTGCTGATTGGTCAAGATTTAGATCATGATACATTACGTGAACAATTAAACCAGTGTATCTCTTCAGAGTCTACCAATACAGGGAAGGGGATTTGGTAAGTAATTGTTGAATTAAGAATGAAGAATTAAGAATGTAGAATGAAGAATTAAGAATGCAGAATCCTAAATTCGGCGTTGCTGATTATGGGTATGATTGAGCCCCCCTAGCCCCCCAATTTTGGGGGGAACAAGACTTTCTTGGGTCCCCCGCCCCCCTAGGGCGTGTCTTCAAACTCGGAGATCCCCCTAAATCCCCCTTAAAAAAGGGGGACTTTGAGTATCGCTCCCCCCTTATTAAGGGGGGCTGGGGGGGATCATAATCTTGCGGAAAACTTTGAAAACATGCCCTAGCCCCCCAAGCGAGGGATTGCTCGCTTGGGGGGAATTAGCGGATGCTTAGCTTTTTTAAAGATGGGAATTTAGGGGTCTTGACCACAATCAGATGATTGCGCATTCATACTTCAATTCAGCAACGTCCTCAATTCTACATTCTTAATTCTCAATTCTCAATTCTCAATTCTCAATTCTACATTCTACTTGGTGGTGCGTTACGGCGCGGGCTATCCCAACATTGGCGCTCGGTGTTGAAAATTAGGGCGAGCCCGCCCCTAATGCATCCTACGCACTAAATTCTCAATTCTCAATTCTCAATTCTCAATTCTTAATTCTCAATTCTTAATTCTACATTCTTAATTCTCAATTCTTAATTCTACATTCTTAATTCTCAATTCTTAATTCTACATTCTTAATTCTACATTCTTAATTACCCCTAAAACTCCCCAAAAAAACTTTTATAAAACCCTTGACAAATTAAATTATAATCATTACAATAATCACTAAAATCACAATGAGTTCAGTTTTTTAGTGATGTCCAAAAAATTTTCCCAAAATTTCAAAAAACAACCCGCTAAGCACGTCCTGAAAGGTTCTCGTGAAGCCGTAATCTATAGTATGCAGATGCTTTATTCCCTAGGCTATGGGTCGATTGCTGAATGGACCCCTCTGGAGCAAACTGAGGTTCCCGGGGAAGGTGCGATTCGTTGACTAGAAACCTTGCCCTACAAGGGTTTTGGGGGATTAGCCGCTTGGTCTCGGGAAACTGAACCTTGACAACTTGATAACCATGATGGTGAAAATCCATCCCTCGTGAAATCCGAGTGACAGCCCTACCCTGATTCATAAGAAATAACGAACTTACGGATTAATGCAAGGGTCGAACAGTGAAGCGGAACCAATCCAGGGGAAGTTAGTAACAGGCAGAGGACTCATGGGTACGAGAGAAAGGTACGTCTGAATCATCGTTAGAACTACGTGGCGAAATGGATTGACACGCCACAGACAAAAGTCAATGGAACAGGATTAATTGGTTCTTCCCTCAATTAATGATTTCCCATATATTCCCGGTGAAAAGTACCACCCTAAAAGTCCATAGAATGGTTATCAGGAACGAATTAACCCCGATATGTACTCTGTTGAAAGGTCGAATATTCTGAGTAGGTAGTTAGCCGTATGTCGCACCGGGGGAAGATTGAGTCAGAAGCCAACGCCTAGGGTAATGCCTAGGATACGCTGACGGACTCACGTTGTAGGAAAAGAAATAGTTGTAAGTACCAATAGATATGTCTAAAACCCTGGGCTTCCAGACGGTGGAATGGAATAAAGTCAACTGGCGAAAGTTAGAAAAGACTCTATTTAAGTTGCAAAAGCGAATATTTCGAGCCTCTGAACGTGGTGATGTCCGCGCGATAAGAAAGCTGCAAAAAACTCTGATGAAATCCTGGAGTGCAAAAATGATTGCGGTGCGTAGGGTTACACAGGAGAACAAGGGCAAAAAGACTGCCGGAATAGACGGGGTCAAACATCTTAACCAAAGAAGACGCCTCGCCTTAGTAGACTCACTCAAAATCTCCAAAAAGGCACAACCTACTCGTCGGGTCTGGATTCCCAAACCTGGAAGAAAGGAAAAACGCCCATTAGGAATCCCTACCATGTACGACCGCGCATTGCAGGCGCTAACCAAACAGGCATTAGAACCGGAATGGGAAGCGCGTTTTGAACCCAATTCATACGGATTCAGACCAGGACGCTCATGTCACGATGCCATTGAAGCAACATTTAAAAATATCAGCAGAAAACCCAAATGGGTACTAGATGCGGATATTGCCAAATGTTTCGATAAAATCAACCATGATGCACTTCTGAGTAAGTTAAATACTTACCCATCCATCAGACGCTTAATCAAGTCTTGGTTAAAAGCCGGTGTCATGGATAAAGGGATATTCTCTACTACAGAAAAGGGCACCCCACAAGGTGGAGTCATATCTCCTCTTTTGGCCAACATAGCCCTTCACGGAATGGAGGAACGGATTAAACAATTCGCAGAAACTATGAAAGGAAATAAATCCAAGAATAGGAGAGCATTAAGTCTAATCCGATACGCGGATGATTTTGTCATCATGCACAAAGACCAAACCGTGGTAGAAGAATGTCAAAAAATTATCAGCAAATGGTTGAATGACATGGGTTTGGAATTAAAACCAAACAAGACCAAGGTTACTCACACTTTTGACGGATTTGACTTCCTAGGATTCAATATTCGTCAATACAAAGTAGGTAAAAACCAGTCCAAACAAGGGTTTAAAACCATCATCAAACCGTCAAAAGAAAAAGTTCTAGAGCATTATAGGCAGCTCTCAAAAGTCATAGATAAATACAGAGCTGCCCCACAGGAGGCATTAATACGCCAAATGAAACCCATTATACGAGGATGGTGTAACTACTACAGTTCAGTCTGTAGTAAAGAAACCTTGGCCTATGGCCACGCTACGCGAACAGCACCTTGGGACACCTGCTATGGAAAAAACTCCGGAGATGGGGAAAAAGGAGACACCCCAAAAAATCAATAACCTGGGTAATCAAGAAATATTGGGGAACCATCGGAAAGGACAACTGGATGTTCATGACCGGGAAGGAAAACTACCTGCCCTTACATGCCTCGACCAAAATCGTACGGTATAAAAAGGTCAAAGACACTAAAAGCCCAGATGATGGAGACCTAATTTACTGGAGCACCAGACTGAGTAAACATCCTGAAGCAACCAGTAGAAAGGTAAAACTTTTGAAAAGACAAAAAGGGTTTGAAGTTACCGTAAGATAGTGGAGCCTTTATAGTTGGTAGGTTATGCGTAAAAGGTTGAAGTCTTTTGTAGTAAGGCTCCACTATCTAAGGTTTCGTTTCCGGAAATGTGCTCATTGTGGTCTCACCTTCGGCGTAGCCGACGCTTCGCGAACAGGGATGGAGATTTATTGGAAACGCACCATATAATACCGCGCGCACTGGATGGAAGTAACAAGGATGAAAATCTGGAATTACTACACCTTCATTGTCACGATTTTAAGCACGGAAACAAAGTCAACTCGAAACAGTTAGATGAGAATCCGTTCTAGAGGTACCAATGTCAGTGTGTTCCTATAATGAGGAGCCGTATGATGCGAAAGTGTCACGTACGGTTTTGAAGACGAGTTAATGGGGTGACCTATTGGCTTAGTTTAATTGATGACTACCATAACTAAGTATTGGCTGTTGCCATAACACTTTAAATTTCTGGGGGGATTTCCCCCCCTTGCGTGACCTTTGGCCAATCAAATCATCACATCGGGTTAGATTTGGGAACTTAGTGATATCACAATTTCAACTGACTTATTGTGGAGTTGAAATAGCCGTGGATAGTATTTCTACGGCTATTTTTTTGGAAGCTATCAGCGGTCAGCGGTCAGCTATCAGTTATCAGCTATCAGCTATCAGCTATCAGCTATCAGCTATCAGCTATCAGCTATCAGCTATCAGCTATCAGCTATCAGTGATTAGCTTATGTGCTACGCACACGCTACGCGAACAGCTACGCGCAATCGGTGCTTTTGAATACAATAAGCTGACGGCTGACAGCTGACGGCTGACGGCTGAATGCTTAGCTAAAATACTATTAGCCTTAACTAATACTTAAATCATGGACGATTTAAATTACTATTTAGACAAATACGACGCTATACCCTTAGATACTGAGCAATACAAAAATAGTTATGTCGGCTGGGCACTAGACCTTTTTATTGACGAAACAAAGGTAGTAAATCCGTATTTAGATATTACCTTACGATTAGACTTAACCGATGCCGAAAATAATTATAACGATAATTTCAAAAATGACTATTCAACTTTTACGTGTTTCTTAATCTGGAAATTACTTAAAGCCCTGAAAAAACATCCTCCTTTTTGGTGGAGATTTATTAACCAGAAATGGTATCAAATTAATAATCCACCATTATTTTGTCCGACAGCAGTGGGAGGGGAAGCTCGATTTTTACCAATGATCATCAATAATGCCACAAAATTAGGATGGCTTGAATTTTCAGAAGTATACAGAAATACCAAAGACAGTATTTTCGCTAATCCTATATTGCCCAATAATAAGGATAGCTCCTATGCTTACCAACTGGGTCAATTTGTTGGTAATCTTCCTGGCTTAGATTTTCTAAGTTTTTCTATCCAGACAGGTCGTGGAAATACCCAGAGTTTTTTCTACTTTGGAAAGCGAACCTACGACAATAATCAGCAAAGACTAACGGTGCCTTTAGCTATCAAATTTCACCATAGCAATTTAGATCCAATGCTAATCGAAGTGTTAGTTAAGGATTATCTAGCTGAATTAGCTAAACCTGAATAAAACTCCCTACAACTCAATGGAATAATAATCCAAACCACCTTTTCCTGGACCCTGAGTCCACCGTGAATCAGGTTTCCAAGCACCATTTTCTTCTTCCCGACGGCGAGTGTAGACAGTGAGCTGATTATCCTTAATTTTCAGTAGATTATATTGCCAAGGATAACCGGGTATGAGTTCTTTGGTAGGTGCCCCAAAGGTGCCAGCACCAATTTGGTCGAGTTTGCGCCCAGTTGGACTGAGGTCGTAACGGAAAAGGCTGGTTTCGGCTTTGTGGATGTGTCCGTGGAGGAAGAAGCGGAATCCAGCTTTGGCGAGTTGTTCCATGAATCCTTGGTCGGTAATGCGATCGCTTCCAGCACTATTGAGGGGATGGTGCCAAACCGCTAGTTTCAGGCAGTTGCCGTAGTCTGGGTTACGGCGAATTTCGGCCAGAGCCTTGCTTAGAGCACCGGAGTGGATGCTAGCACGAGCTCTAAAGTGGTGATCCAGTTCCCAAGCGGAGTTTAGTCCTAGGATCAGCAAGTTTTGGTCTGGGAAATAGTCGATAATCCCTTGCTGGTCATAGTCGAGGGGATAGGGTTGAGTTTTGATAGCTTGATAGAATTCGCTGAAGTGGGCTAACCGTTGTTGGTATTTGGATTCATGTCGGACTAGAATCACCCGTTCACTTTCTTCGATGTAGTGACCCTCTGTTAGTGTACCTTGGTAATTTTTGCGATACCAAAAATCATAAGCCTCCTCTGAAAGTTCCCAATTGAGGTCATGGTTACCGGGAACTAGAACAATTTGCTTCGAGTCTAGGGAAAAGTCTTGGCGGAGGTTGTGGAGAAACTGTTGTGCAGCCTGGTATTCCTCTGGAGTGGAATAATTCGCGATATCACCGGAGAGGATAAGAGCGTCAAGGTGAGGGATTTGAAGGTCTTGAATTAGGTCTTGGGCGAGTTGGTTTGACCAAAGGGTAGCTTGGTCAGGGGTGGTGATGTGGAGGTCCGAGAGGTGGAGGATGTACATGGTTTGAGTGGCAATTGGTTTGGGAGTGGGTTTGGGACTATAGGTTGGGTTGTAGATTTGGTAGCGCTCTTGAATGGCGTTAAGGACATTTATGGTTTGATCACAGCTTATGCCATCATTAGTTTGTACAAATTCTTCGTTTTTGAGGCGATTAATCAGTTTAGGAATAGTAGCTTCTGTGCCAATTTTTCCCAGAGCTTCGGCTGCCCTTTCAGGTACATAATTATAGCTATCTTCCAGGCATTTAATTAGTCCATCAATAGCAGATTCTGAAATAGCAGATTGTGAGCCAATTTTTCCGATAACTTCTGCCGCTATCATCCGCACATCAAAATCCTCATGCTCTAGGATTTTTATCAACTTATTAGTGGCGGATTGTGAAGCAATCTTAACCAACGCATCTGCTGCCCTTTTCTGCACAGAATAGTCATCATATTCCAGGACTTTAATTAATCCATCAATCGCAGACGTTGCTCCAATATTCCCCAAAGCCTCTGCTGCCTGACTACGCACCAAATCTTCTTCATCTTCCAAGCATGTAATTAACCCCTCAATCGCCGCTGCTGACTTAAGTTTACCCAAAGCCTCTGCTGTCATCCAACGCACATCTGAGTGGTCATCTTCCAGACATTTAATTAATCCATCAATCGCTGCTTCTGAGCCAATATCACCCAAAGCAGTTGCGGCCTCACGACGCACTAAATAGTGGTCATCTTCCAGACATTTAATTAACCCATCACTAGCCGCTTCTGAGCCAATTTCTCCCAAAGCCTCTATTGCCAGGTAACGTAGCTCGTCGTCTTGATCGTCTAGGAGTTTAATCAGTTCATTAATAGCATCTAATGAACCAATTTCTACCAGAGCTGGTTTCGCAATATACCTTACATAATGCTCTTCATATTTAAAGAGTTTAATCAGAGGATCAATAACTACTAGGGATTCTGGTGATTGGTAGTTAATCAGAGCTTTTGCAGCATTGATGCGCACATAGGAATTTTTATATTTGAGGAGTCTAATCAGATCATCATTAACGGATAGTGAGAAGATTTCTATCACCGCATCTGCTGCAGTATAATAGACTTTATAGTTTTCATCTTCCAGGAATTTAAGTAGCCCATCAATAGCTGCTGGTGACTGGATTTTACTCAAGGCTGTCACTGCCGTTATCCGTACCATAAAGTCTTGATCATCTAGACAGGTAAGAAGACCATCAACAGCCGTTTCTGAATCGATTGCTCCGAGAGCATTAGCTGCATCTCTCCGAATCTTATTATTTTTATCTTCCAACAGTTTAATCAACGCCTTAGTAGCTGATTTATCACCGATTTCAGCTAAAGCATAGGTCACTTTATAACTTCCACGATAGTCTTGAGATTTAAGGAGTTTAATCAAAACATCGATAGTTGCTGGTGACCGCATTTCAACTAGAGCTTCTGCCGCCCTCCTACGTATAAGTGAGTCGTCATCATCTAGGCATTTACTTAAGGCAGCAATCGTGGCTTCTGTGCCAATTTCAGCCAGAGCATATGTCGCCTTCCTACGCACATTTGATTCGTCATCATTCAGGCATTTACTTAACAGGTCTATGGTGGCTTCTGTCCCAATTTTTTCGAGAGCATTTGCCACACTCCAACGCATAGCAAAGTTGTTATGATTCAGGAATTTACTTAGCTCAGGTATCGCTTTGTCTGATCCAGTTATTCCCAACAATTGAAGCTTAACTAACTTCGGAACCTTTAACCCAAGCACCAACCCAACAGTCTGCTCCTGAAACTGCGGTTTTACTGCTCCTGCTAACCTCGCTCCCAGTTGCCAATCCACTGCTAATCCTAACTTGACAACACGCTGGGCTTGGGCTTGATCATCTAGCAATTGCAGCATCAGCACCAGAGGTTCTGTCCATTTCAAATAATTGAGATAGTTCTGTTGTAACTCCTGATCGCTGATACTTGGTAATTGCTTCAATAAATATTCGGCTGTATAGTATTCTTGGATCATTTGGTGTCGAAACTCAATCAATTTTCCTGATTGTTGAATCAAGTGATGGTTGAGTAAATCCTTTAGCCAAGCTCTAGCGCGAACTTTAGGATCGATACAACCATTCTGACCTAGATAGTTAGTTAAAAATTCCTGGGATTTTGTCTTAGGAATAGCAACAGTAATCTCTTTGGGCTTATCCCCAGTTGTCATCACAAAAGCTAACTGTTGCAGCAAGTCAGTCCAAAATCCTCTTGATTCCTCGGAAACCCTAACATCTTGCTTGATGTTATCAGAATAGAACTGGGTAAATGAGCGAAAGACTAAACCCAGATTTGACGGTATCTCTCCCTTATCCTGAAACAGGGCACATAGCATCATTAATAGTAGGGGAGTTTGGCCAAACTCCCGTAAGCGATCGCCCAACTGCTGAAGCATCTGCTCCCCCTGTTGTGGCAAATACTTTCGGACAAATTCCGACATTTGCTCTACACTCAAGGATTGCATTTCCAACTTCTTCTGAATCCCCAAGTCACCACCAACTCCTAAATCCCTAGTGGTGAAAATCATGGGAGTAGGCTTCTGGTAATTCTGCCGAAACTGAGTCAAATCCACACGTGCTGCTTCTGACGGTAGCTCGTTTACCCCATCGATCAGTAACCAGAATTGTCCCTCAAACAATAGTCTTTCGATATCGGTGGAGTCCAGCAGTACATCATGGCGTTTCAGAAAATTCCGTACTAACTCCAACACGGATGTCTGGTAATATCGCAGTTCCACCAGCACCGGAATTTTCCCTGGTATCCCATCATCCCCCAACAATCGCAATAACGCAGTGGATTTGCCGGAACCCGGACGACCCACTAGTAAAACATGGTCAGTAGCATACTTGAGCAATCCTTCTAGGACAGGTAAGCGCTCAATTTCTTCCCGATTTTCGTCTGGTTGTGGCTGCTCCGACTTGATGGTTTGGACCATCAGGTTAAAGTTAAACAGTCTAGGGGTCTGTTGCTGCGGCTTGGGCTTGCGGCCTTGGACATCGGTGAGGGTATAAACTTGCCACCATTTGGCGTAGGTGTTACGGATTGATGCTAGATAGGGATCCCAATTGATCATCTTAAGGATCTTGTATGAATTATGAAGGTTGAATTATCTGGCACCCTTGTCATTCATTATAGTGGGCGGGCAGTTGGTGGGCAGTGCTTTGGGATGGGATGGGGAGCTGATCTGATTGGTCTGCTGCACTGCCCACCCTACATCTATTGCTCGATTGTAGTGGAACTGGCATCTTGCCAGTTTCAATATATGTTGGGGCGGGCAGGATGCCCGCTCTACTGCTATGCTCACCCAGTGGAATGGGCATCTTGGTAGAACTGGCATCTTGCCAGTTTCTATTTCCAGGCAGTTGGTGGGCAGTGCTTTGGGATGGGATGGGGAGCTGATCTGATTGGTCTGCTGCACTGCCCACCCTACATCTATTGCTGGATTGTAGTTGCAATTATAGTTGACAAAATTATCTATAAGTGCTTACACCCCTTGCCCTAGATATTTCCATCTCCTGATCACGCCATCTCCCGGTGTTCCAGTGCTATTCTCCCACTGGCAACTGTTGAAATAATCAAGACTTAGGCAATTGCCCCCTAAATCCCCCAATTCTGGGGGACTTTGACATCATTACCCCCCAAAATTGGGGGGCAGGGGGGCAAAACCCAGTAAACTTCGTAAGTCCTAATAATATTTTTTTTGTAAATTAGTTGAGAAAGCTTTGCATTTGAAACCTAAATAGACTAAACTAGTCTATGAGCATTAGCAATAACTAATCCCTGGCTGCTCAAATCTTCCCTTAACCAAGGCAGCTTGCTTCCAGCTTTTAACTAGCGGGGGGTCTGGGGGATACATGAACCTCCCAGGGTAGTTTTCTGGGTTTCAATACCCCTAAAAGTGGTATGAGTCTAACAATGAACTACTGTTACCGAATCTATCCATCCGCCATTCAAGAGCAACAATTGCTCGAATGGTTGGAGGTTTCTCGCCTGCTTTACAACCAAGGATTGGGAGAAATCAAAGACTGGATAAATTCGCGCAAATGTCGTGTTAATTGTTGCTCTTTGCAGTCGGAATACATCATTCCAGCTGATATTCCTTTTCCTAATTATTATGATCAGCAAAACGCCCTCCCTAAAGCTAAGGAAGTATTTCCCCGCCTGAAACAAGCCCCTTCGCAAGTACTTCAAACTACTCTTCGTCGGTTGCATAATGCTTGGGACTTTTTTAAAACAAGAGGCTTTGGCTTTCCTCGTTTCAAGAAGTATGGGCAACTCAAGTCCCTACTTTTTCCTCAGTTCAAATCCAACCCAATTACGGGTTGGCAAATCAAACTTCCCAAGCTGGGGAAAGTGCCGATCAACCTGCATCGACCTATCCCTGATGGGTTTGTGGTTAAACAGGTAAGGGTGTTGAGAAAGGCTGATAGATGGGAAGCAGTTATTGCTATTTCTTCTGATATCTCGATACCGGAAGTTAAGCCTCATGGTAAGGCCATCGGCATTGATCTCGGGCTTAGCTGCTTTCTGGCAACATCTGAGTCTGAGTTGATCTGTAGACCCCGATTTCTGGTTAGTTTGCACCGCCAGCTGAAATTGCTGCAACGCAAGTACGCCAGAACTAACAAGGGTTCTAAAAATCGAGAACGAGTGAGACTAAAGCTGGCCAGGTTCCACAACCACATTGCTAACACCCGCAAAGACTACCACTACAAGCTGGCGAATCATCTTTGTTCCACTGAAGGAGTGGGGATGGTTTTCGTTGAAGATTTGAATGTTTTGGCAATGAGTAGAGGGATGCTTAGGAAGCATACCCTCGACGCCGCCTTTGGTCAGTTTCTCAACATCTTGGAGTGGGTAGCATCTAAGCACCAGGTCTACTGTGGGCGTGTCGATCCTAATGGCACCTCCCAAACCTGTCCCAAGTGTGGAACTCATACCGGCAAAAAGGGGCTTTCGGAGCGGGTACATCAATGTAATGGTTGTGGATATAGAACGGATAGAGACCATGCAGCTGCCCAAGTAATCAGGTGGCGTGGTTTAGAACAAGTCAGTACGCAGGGACTCTGCGGAATAGAAAACGCCTATGCAGTCGGTCTGCCGGGGGTTGGGGAGACCCGATCTAGGTCAGAGGCAAAATCTCGTAAGAGAAAAACTAGGAATGCCCAATCGTGAGGTTGGGAAGCCTACACCATAATCGTTGATTTGGTGTAGGAGGATGTCACTAAAAAACTATTTCATTATTGATTATGGATCCATCTATATCTGAATCAGAGGCCAGTCAAGTGATAGAGATCAAGTGGGGAGACCGATGGCAAGTCTATCGGCGCTTGCAAGAGCTAGAGATTCCCTGTCACTGTAAGACTGACCAGCCCTTGAGAGCTGAAATCGATAATGTCACGGCTTTGATTCAAATTTGGAGTATCCTCAGACAGCTAACCCTTCCGCGCCAGGAGTTAATATCCTGGCTCGATGATTGCTGGCAGCTTCCTAGCAAAAGGCGCAAGGAGAGACTGTAACTAGTAGGTAAGCATTCAGCCCTCAGCGGTCAGCCGTCAGCTTTCCATAACTCAGATTAAACTACTGATCCTGTCAGGTCTACTCAACCTGCCAACATTCAACCTGCCAACATTCAACCTGCCAACATTCAACCTTCAACAAAATAACTTTCACTATCAATTCATGACAAAACCAGCAATTCTACATTTAGAAGGGATTACTAAACACTTTGATCAAACCACTGAGCCAGCAGTGGGGAATGTGTCGTTTACCCTCCATGAAGGGGATTTACTGGGATTAGTGGGGCCATCTGGCTGTGGCAAAACGACTTTACTGCGGATTGTAGCTGGGTTTGAGCGACCCCAAGCGGGACTAGTGGTATTGGCAGGACGGAAAGTGACTGGGCCAGGGTATTGGTTACCACCAGAACAGCGCAATACTGGTATGGTATTTCAAGACTATGCTCTATTTCCTCACCTGACCGTAGCAGAGAATGTGGCGTTTGGGCTTAAGCAGAATCGGAAACAGAAGAGTGGTGTCTGTGTCAAGGGTAATACGGAAGATGCGATCGCATTAGTCGGATTAGCTGGCATGGGCAAACGTTATCCCCACGAACTCTCTGGTGGTCAGCAGCAGCGAGTAGCCCTAGCCCGTGCCTTAGCCCCGCAACCTAAATTAATTCTATTGGATGAACCCCTCAGCAATCTGGATGTCCAAGTGCGTCTGCGGTTGCGTCAGGAAGTGCGAGCTATTCTCAAAGAAACCGGCACCTCTGCTATTTTTGTCACCCATGACCAAGAAGAAGCCTTGTCGATATCCGACCAAGTGGGAGTAATGCGTTCTGGTCGATTAGAGCAATTGGGGACACCAGAAGAAATCTATACCAATCCCAGCTCTCGCTTTGTAGCAGAATTCGTCACCCAAGCCAACTTTTTACCAGCCCAACGCAGAGGAGACCTATGGGAAACAGAAGTAGGCTCCTTTGCCATCAGAGTCAATGATGCCATACTTAATACAAAACTGGATCAGCTGGAGCAAGGGGAGCTGATGCTTAGGGAAGAAAATGTACTTCTCAAGGCTGATGATGACTCCACCGTAGTGATTCAAGACCGACACTTCCTAGGTCGTGAATACCGCTACTGTTTACAAACCGCTTCCGGCACAAAACTCCACGCTCGCACCAACCTTAGCACTCAGTTACCCGTAGGGAAGCGGGTGCGACTGTCTGTAGCTGACCCATCAGTACCGATATTTTAGAATTTAGAATTTAGAATTTAGAATTGAAGAGAATTTAGAATTTAGAATTTAGAATTTAGAATTGGGAATTGAAGAGAATTTAGAATTGGGAATTTAGAATTGAAGAGAATTTAGAATTTAGAATTGGGAATTTAGAATTCACCATTCTGGCTTCTGGCTTCTGGCTTCTGGCTTCTGGCTTCTGGCTTCTAGCTTCACCATTCTGGATTCTGCATTCTAAATTCACCATTCACTATTCTGCCTTCACCATTCTTAATTCTTCATTCTACATTCTACATTCTTAATTCTTAATTCTACATTCTTCATTCTACATTCTTAATTCTTCATTCTTCATTCTTCTCCGCTGACTGATTGCCATCAGAGGATTGCACTTGCTTGAGATGAATCTTATTCACCTGAACAATATAATGTTCTATGGCCTTTTGTGATTGTTGTTGACGTCGCGCGCCATCGGGTGAATCAGAAAAGCGATAAGCTGGAGTAACTCCCAAGACAAATTTTTCCTGTTCCGCCTCTAACAATTCTACAGTAGTGTTGGCAGCAATCCAATTTTCTTGAAACGGAAAGGAAGTAGACACACTAGCAACAATAGAAGCAACAGCTGGAAATATTACTGGGAGCCACTTTAGTAATGCAGAACCAGTTTCTAATTTGTCTAGCAAGACTAAAATTGGTGTTATTCCCGATAAAATAATGGTTAACATTTGGGCAACATAGTAAGCATTTCGGGAGGTTCTGCGGGTCTTTTTATAATCGTCAATTAACTCCTGGCTATAGGTTAATGCTTTTTCTATCGCTAGAGTTATCGGGTTATTCTCTATGGAATTATTACCGCACCAGAGCCCACTACATAGTTTAGACTTTTTGGTCAGTTGCGACTGATGATTAGCTTCTTTATAGTCTTGCCACAATTGTTGATTAAATAGAAACAGAAATAGAAAAACCGCAACACAAGCAGCGCTAACGATTAGCAATATTTGACGGTGTGAGATAAAAATAGAGGCCATTCCAACCCCAACCCCACCAGCCAGGAATAAATAAGAACCGATATTGATTAAAACTGAAGGTCTTGAAATTGATGAAGACGAGATTTGCTCTATTGTCTTAGGAATTTTAGTTTCTGGAATTGCTTCAAAATTAGTCATTTTTATCTGAATATCAAAACAGTTAATGGTAATGAACATAATTGACTAGACACAATTATAGCAAGTAGACATCTCCAGAAACTCGGTTTTGACCCAGGCAGTGCAAGGGTTTGAGGTTAATTTTTGGAGATGTCTAGTGGGCATTGCTGATTGGTAGAATACTCAGAAATCCCACCGTTAACCCTCCGTTATGATTTATTTTTGAAATTTTGTCCCCAAACTCCTCAAACTCCCCCCACTCCCCACACTTCCCACTCTCCCCATTAACTAAGCAATTGACTCAATTGCGGTGGTTGTTACTGTAGGTGACTCTAGTACCAGCCCACTGAAGCTTAGTCCTTAAGGTCTGGTAATAGGAATACTGTTCCCGTAGGATAATGAACTTGGCCTGACAATCTGCTCTACGCACGTCCACCCGTTGTCCAGGCCAAATAGAGGTTGCGAGCACACCATCCATCCAGAGTTTAGTGTTTAGTTCATAATCCCCCAAGGGCCAGATACTGACAACAGAGCCAGAGGGGAGCACGAAAGGACGACTGGAAAGGCTCATCGGACAAATCGGTGCTACTGCGATCGCTTCAATCGAGTCGTGCAAAATTGGACCATTAGCGGAAACAGTATAGCCAGTGGAACCAGTGGGAGTCCCAACAATTAGTCCATCCCCTTGGTATTGATCCACTACTTCTCCATCAATTTCCATTTCCAGAATTGAGGTAATCATCCGATCGGCAGAGGCAGGTTTAATACACATTTCATTGAGTGCGAAAAAGCGTCCGCTAACTGGTGTCAGGTCAGTGCGGTTTCCCTCAAACACAGCCCCCTCTAACATCATCCGCCGCTGAACTGCATAGCGGTCTTCTAATAGTCGGTTCCATACTTGCTCAGTGTCTTTAAATTCTTCGATAGGTTCGGTCAGAAATCCCAGATGACCTCCAACATTTACTGCCAAAATTGGTATTCCTTCCGGAGCCAGATGTCTTGCGGCTGCCAATACTGTCCCATCCCCCCCGAGAACCACTGCCAAATCAATGGCTTCGGTGGCAGAAGCTAAAAAGACTGGGTAGGGATTATCTTTCGCGCCACTTGGTCCGATCAGAACCTTGCACTGGCGTGTTTCCAACTCCCGAGCGCATTTTTCTGCGCAACGTTTTCCTTGGGAGTCTCCAGCTTTGTGAATAATAATGACTTGCTTTAGCTGCACGTTACTGTTCTGGCTTACCCCTAGTGTTCACTGTTATTCTAGAGCGTTGGGTTAAGCGTTACCTGATCTTTGCGGGGAAATTGGGGAAATAATTAAATTGTCAAATAAATTTAATTCTCAAAAAGGCGTTTTCTTGATCAAGAAGACTACCAACTTGGGCTAACTATAACTAGACACTGGGTCAAACAGACTTAGTCAATAGGAGATTAACCCATGACAAACGAAGAATTTGATACCTTAGTCAAGAAACTCGAAGATTATGCCCAACAATATCCCGGTAATTATCAGAGTGGGAGAGTTTGAGAGGGAAAAGAATACCCCGTCCTCTTAGGTCTTGAAGTTACCGTAAGGAGAGGGTCGCCTTAATCAATAAGTTTTAACCTTTTTTTGCATAGCCTGCCTTGGGAGTTATAGCAGTCGCCAGGGCAGTTAGGACATGACAAAAGTCTCAAAGCTAAGTATAGCAATAGTTTTACTTCTGACTTCTGACTTCTGACTTCTGACTTCTGCTATACCGTAAGACAGGGGAGCCTTATTACAAAATTTTTAACCTTTTTATTCATAACCTGCCGACCAGAAAGGCTCCCCTGTCTAAGAGGATATCTGAAAAGTTTTTTGATACTGAATTTTGCCCCCCTAGCCCCCCAACTTTGGGGGGAACAAGAGTCAATTTGCTTCTAAAAGTCCCCCAAAATTGGGGGATTTAGGGGGCTTGGATGTAGCAAATGAGACTTCTCAGACAACCTCTAAGGTTTCATCGTAAGTATTCAGCGATCAGCGATCAGCGATCAGCGATCAGGCACGAGAACTGCACGGGGTCGGATTAGTAAAACCAGCAGGGATTTTCAACCAGCCGTACCAGCACCCCCCAGCTTATTTACTAAGCAGGTACACAAAATTGATTACACATTTTACAAAACTCAAAGCCTTACAATGTAAGGGTTACAGAGATGGCGAGTAGGTAATTAATTCTGCGATCGGTGCTTACCTCCCATTGATTAGCTGACGGCTGACGGCTGACGGCTGAATACTTACGTTTCATCTTTAACCATAAAGGCGACCCTCACCATCAGGTTTCGTCTCTGGGGATGAATTTTCCCTCTCAAATAGTGTTAATATAAAAAGTAAGGGTCTCAAAAAAAACTGGGTATTGACCCTACTCAGGTACCCTGGCCATAGGCCACGCTACGGGAACGGTGCGCGGGAAAGTTACGCCCAGGTCGATAACAACCAACGGTGGTTGTGCAAAGGATACCCCATTCCTGCGACGGATGGGGAGGTTCAAGCCTACATTGTTCCTGACGGGGTGACAAACAGCCTTAAAAGCCTTGCTGGGTGTGGGGTGACCGGGTGTAGGGTGTAGGGGAAGATCAGGAGCTGGCTACCTTGCGACGGAACGGATGAAGCGATGAGCAACTAGCTCCCTTTGACCGTACTGCATCCCGACTCCCGACTCCCTACTCCCATTAACCCAGGACGAAAGTACCTCTTTTATAGGGAAGCGTAACCAAAGGTGATGTTAAACCGACGACACCAAATTGCTACAGAGCCAAATTCATCAAGATTCCAGTCGTCAGGAATAGCATAGCGTTGAGCACCACTGAATTGCTTGAGTCGGGCAAGGGTTACATAGTCTCGTGGTTGAATTTTACGAGGTACACTGCTGTTCCGATACAGGACTACATTCACATCGGGGCCACTACCAGTTTTAAAGGATTGATCGAATTCTAGATAGCGTTTACCATTTTCATTGACAATCTTGGCATTTCCTTGAGTGCGATGCCCTCTATCAACGGTGATAAAGCTTCCTGTGGCGATAGTAGAGGCTATTCGTTGACTGAGCAGAGCATTGTTTAAAGAGTTGTGTTTAACAACAGTTGTTTCTGCTTGCACAGCCGGAGTTGCTGCTGCCATTAACAATACGGATAAACCACCAACAATTAGACGTTTCATAATACTTCCTCCTAGTAATCAAAAATGAATTGAATCATTGTTTTAGTTGCTTAATTATTAGAATGAACTACCATCCTGAAATCGCCCTAACTAATAAATGAAAGTTAGATGAGATTTAGACAAGAAAACTGAAGCACTCAAAACTGACCAACTCAGCCCTAACTTACTGTAGGGTGGATGAAGGGAAGGGAATTGCACGGTAACCCACCAGCTGGTAGCACGGATTTGTGACCAATACGTGCGATCGCATCCCTGATCTAACCACTGATTCTACACTTAACGCCCATGAATCAAAAACGCATCATTGGTCTAACCGGTGGTATCGCTACGGGAAAAACCACCGTATCGAATTACCTGGCTGATACCTACAGGCTACCAATTTTAGATGCGGATATCTATGCCAGAGAAGCAGTACAACCAGATTCACCAATCCTGAAACAGATTTATCAGCGCTACGGTTTACAAGTGCAGCACAGTGACAGTACCCTGAACCGTAAACGCTTAGGAGAGATAATTTTTAGTAACCCAACTGAGCGACAGTGGTTAGAGCAACAAATCCATCCTTATGTACGCGATCGCTTCCGATCTGAACTCGATACCTTTCTTGATGCAATAGCGAGTGGGGGAAACCCCCAAGACCGCGCTGCATCGCTAGTTGCTCCGACAGTGATATTAGTCATCCCTCTACTATTTGAAGCTAAGATGACAGACTTAGTGACAGAAATCTGGGTAGTCAGCTGCTCACCAGAACAACAGCTCAGACGGATCCAGAAACGCGATCGCATCTCTAAAGAACAAGCTCAAGCCCGGATCAACAGCCAACTCCCCCTCCAGCAAAAAATAGAACTTGCTGATCTAGTTTTAGATAACTCCTCTACCCAAGAAGCTCTAATCCAACAAGTATCTACTGCTCTTGCTACCAATTCATATCATCCCTAACTATTTAGAATTTAGAATTTAGAATTTATTAGAATTCAGAATTTAGAATTTAGAATTTAGAATTTAGAATTTAGAATTTAGAATTTAGAATTTAGAATTTAGAATTATAAGCACCGATCGCAGGATTAATTACCTACTCGCCATCTCTGTAACCCTTACATTGTAAGCCTTTGAGTTTTTTGAAATGTGTAATTAATTTTGTGTACCTGCTTACATTCTACATTCTACATTCTACATTCTGCATTCTACATTCTGCATTCTGCATTCTACATTCTACATTCTAAATTATGCATTCTACATTCTACATTCTACATTCTAAATTATGCATTCTACATTCTGACAGACAGCCTTAAACCTGCTAACCTAGTTATGGCAAATAAGCTTTCAGAGCCTCTGCTGCCAACTCCGTCATACTTTTCCCTTGGTTAGCAGCAGCTTCCTTAAGACGAGCATGGACTTCTTCGGGAATGCTAATTCGACGGCGATTTTTAGCAGTAGAAGATTTCTTAGCTGAGGATTTCTTACTTGCTAGCTTGGCATCTGGATTAACTATACCGCTACCTAGCTCATAGTTAGCAGAAAATTCCCGAAGGGCATCAAAGCCAATGCGATCGCAAAAATCCCCAAAACTCTCTTCTGGTTTGCGCTCTTGCCGAAACTGCACAAAAATTGGTTCAAAGAAAGATTCCAGCTCACTTTCTGGCATTTTCTGGACATAGGCTCGTGATAACCGAGTTTGATCTGGTGAAGCTCCCAGCCACACTTGATAAGCCTTTGGTGCACTACCGACAAATCCCAACTCTGCGATATACGGTCTAGCACAGCCATTGGGACAACCGGTCATTCGGATCACAAAATATTCCTTCTCTAACCCCAATTTGTCCAGCAGTAACCGAATCCGCTCAACCATGCCAGGGAGCGCCCGTTCTGATTCGGTAATCGCTAAACCACAAGTAGGTAAAGCTGGACAAGCCATGGAGTAGCGCACTAACGGTTCAATTCCTTCTGGAGTAACTTGAATACCGTGCTGTTCGAGAATCTGATTCAGGGTTTGCTGGTGGGTGGGGTCAATCTCATAGAGAATTATATTGTGGTTAGCAGTCAGCCGCATCGGTAGGGCAAATTTCTCAGTAATTTCCCGCAGAGCTGTTTTGAGTCGGAAATCCCCTTCATCTTTGACCCGACCATTCTCAATCGATATCCCCAGGAATAGCTTTCCGTCTCCTTGTTCGTTCCAACCCAAATAATCTTCGTACTTAAATGGGGGTAAGGGCTTAAACGGTGCCAGGGTTTTACCGAAGTAGCTTTCTACTTTTTCCCGAAACCTCTCGACACCCCAATCATTGATTAGGTACTTCATTCTGGCATGACGGCGGTTTACGCGATCGCCATAATCCCGTTGAGTTGCCACAATTGCCTTAACCAAGTCGTAGATATCCTCTTTCTCCACATAGCAGATGTGGTCAGCTAGACGAGCAAAGGTTTCTTCCTTATTGTGGGTACGACCCATACCCCCACCAGCCAGAACATTAAATCCCTCCAGTTCTCCCTGGTCGTTGGTAATTACCACCAACCCCACATCTTGGGTATAGATATCAATCGAGTTATCCCCGGGAACCGTTACGGAACACTTAAACTTCCGGGGCATATAGTGTTCCCCGTAGATTGGTTCCTCTTTGTCCTGGAAAATAGTACCATTACCATTGCGCTGCCGTGCTGCTTTCACCTCCGGAGCTTCCTCAGCACTAATTACCTTTTCCCCATCCAGCCAAATCTCGTAATAGGCACCGGTTTGAGGGGTAAGTAAGTCAGCAATCCGATCAGCATACTCCCAAGCATACTGATACTCTGGTCGATTTTTATATGGTGCTGGTGCAGCCATAACATTGCGGTTGAGGTCTCCACAAGCACCCAAGGTTGACCCCATATTGCGGACAATTGCCGCAATTGTCGCTTTCAAATTCTTTTTGAGAATGCCATGAATCTGAAAACCCTGACGGGTAGTTACTCGTAGGGTATGGTTACCATACTCTTCTGACAACTGCTCTAGAGTCAGATAAAGCTCTGGTGGAATAAATCCTCCAGGATTTCGAGTGCGCAGCATGAACTGATAGTCTTTTTCCTGACCCTTGACCCGGTTATCTCGGTTGTCTTGCTGGTAAGACCCGTGAAACTTAAGAACTTGAATAGCGTCTTCTGTAAAATGAGTAGTATCCTGTAGCAATTCAGTTGCCACCGGCTCACGCAAGAAGTTACTGCGTTCTTTAATTCCTTCAATCTTAGAGGGTTTGCGGGCTTTAGGAGTCTGAGATACAACCATTGGTTCGACGGATCTAAAAAGATGAATAAGTATAATTCCCGATAAATCGCTCGGGATTACGGTTAATGATTAGATCCTAATACTACCGTTGCCCATTGGATCGATAACTTTATAAATCCTAAAATTTATCTAAACCCACTCAGTGTGATTGAAGCAGATACCGGGAAAGAGGAAAGGGAAGAGTTGAAGGAAGGTTGAAGCGAGTAGATTCGCTCAAGCGAGTAGATGCACAAGAGGATTGTTGTCACCTCAGTTGAAGTATTTGACACTTTATACTTCATCCTTTATACTTCATCCTTCATCCTTCATCCTTCATCCTTCATCCTTCATCCTTCATCCTTTCCCTTTGACAATGGACATACTAAGTTTAGAAACGATAGCCTGCACCCAATTGAACACTGACAGACTCACCTGAACTATTTTCGTAAGCGTTAAGACCTACCTTAGTATTACCGTAAACCAAAACATCCTTAGCAATTTGGCTTTCAGCACCCAAGCCAAGCACCCAAGCATCTTGATTACCTATGGGTGTATTGTCTCCGTCATCTTCCACAAAAGAGTAACCAACACTAGCAAAAACATTAGTATTTTTGGCTACGCCTAGGTCAAAAGAAACACTAGGAATAATCGCGGTATTATCATCATTGAAAATAACATCACCACGTAGAGAAACGGGAAGCTTTGAAGTTGTCAGACGAGTTGTAATATTACCACCAATATTTTGGTCATTCCCTTGTCCATCACTAGTTACACCGGCGGCCAGACCAACGCCAATGTAGCTAGCATCTGTACCTTTGACGCTGAGATCATCTGCTCCTGGATTAGCTGAAGCCATACTATTTCCTAGTAAAACGGGAGCAATTGTTGTAGCGGCCAAAGTAGAAATGGTGAAAATAGATTTCAGTAAACCTTGCATTGTTTATTTCCTCAAATTCGTTAATTTTTTGTTCCTTTCTCTACAAGTCGTTGGGAATAAACAAAAGGTTCCTCAGGTTCTAAAAAAAAATCTAAATACTTGAAAGCCTTGAGATGACTTGAATCTGGCTAATCCGGATATAACTATAAAAAATTTGGCTTAGTTTTAGACGGCTTAATTAGTTGATACTCTTTAAAAGAGAGTCGGTTGTATCAATTAATTGAATGTCTGTGTTTTCTTAGTGGACTGTTTAGCAGGTGTCACAGATTGTAAGCATTTAGCTATCAGCTATCAGTTATCAGCGATCAGCGATCAGCCCTCAGGGATCAGCCCTCAGGGATCAGGGATCAGGGATCAGCGATCAGGGATCAGCGATCAGCGATCAGCCCTCAGGGATCAGGGATCAGCGATCAGCCATTCCCATAGCGTGGCCATTCCCGTAGCGTGGCCAAAGGCCAAGGCTGACTGCTGACTGCTGATTGCTGATTGCTGAATGCTTACGTCTAATCTTGTTTGATACCAACCATGCTATATCCGGCAATGGTAGACAGAGGCACCTGGTAAAAATATTGACGTCGGAACTGTTCTTCCTCAATGGCAGCAAAAAATATTGCGTTCGCGCAGCGTGCGCGTAGCGCAATCGCATCATTCCCAGCAACATTCGTCCGCTCGCGTAGCGTGGCCAACGGCCAATCGGAAGACCACTCTTTTGGATGGCAGCTTATTTGTACCCCCGAGTCCTGGTAAGAAACCTCAAAACCAATCACTGATAGAGCATTCAGTCCTAACTCAACAGTGCGATCGCTTAAATCCAACTTCTCCTGCAATTGCACCAAAGTAGCCCATTGACCGGTGCGACTTAGGAACTTAGCAATTCCTAGCAACTTTTTCCAGGTGTCTTGGGCAGATAGTTGTTGAGGCCGTGGATATGCGATCGCTAATTGTCGTTCTGCCTGTATCGCTCTCCTACACCATACTTGTAACTCATCCCAACTCGTCGGACACTCATAAACCATTAGAGGACTTAAACCTTGCCGGTTAGGAGGTTGAAGGTTAGGAGGTTGAAGGTTAGGAGGTTGAAGGTTATCAGGTTGAAAGTTATCAGGTTGAAGGTTAGGAGGTTGAAGGTTAGGAGGTTGAAAGTTATCAGGTTGAAGGTTAGGAGGTTGAAGGTTAGGAGGTTGAAGGTTAGGAGGTTGAAAGTTATCAGGTTGAAGGTTAGTAGGTTGAAGGTTAGGAGGTTGAAGGTTAGTAGGTTGAAGGTTAGGAGGTTGAAGGTTAGTAGGTTGTTCGCGAACAACCTTCAACCTGCCAACATGTAACTCTTGAGAACATTCAACCTTCAACTTGCCAACATGTAACTCTTGAGAGCCAACACCCTTCAACCGGCCAACCTCTAACTCTTGTCCCCGCCAATCTAAAATCCAATCCAGCTGATTAGAGACCTGGAAACAAGATTGGAAAAAATCATTTTCTTGGCAAGGTTGCACAGCAACGAGGCGCACTTCTGGACGTTTTTCATAATTATTATAGTCTAATTCCACAACAGCATTACATCTAACTTTAGGGACTTCATCCTGATAATGTCCCCACCAAATTCCAGGAAAACCCATACTCGTAGAGTCATCCCAAATTTCAAATTTAGTTTTGATATACTGTACTTTTCGCCCTCTCAAATCCTTAGAGTTACGATTCAAAACCTGTTCAAACCAACAGTTTTTAATCAGCAATTTTGGCACAGGATTACCCATCCCACAAGGTTCCAGATGTTTCAATTCATCAAATAGTGCTTTCCCCAACTCAGCAACCTTAACCACCAAATCCGCTTCCATGGCTGGCATCATCAAAGCACCCGTCGTCCCTAGTTTTTGTGCCAACTGCTGGTTAATCGCTTCCCTAAATAAAGGAATATTATCCACTGGCAAACTCAACCCAGCCGCAAAAGGATGACCTCCGAAGCGATGCAACAAATGAGCTTGGGAATTGACTAATTCATAAAGATCAATATTATTAACAGAACGAGCCGAACCCCGTGCTATACTATAGGAGTGTTTATCCTCTAAACCTGCTTCTACCAGTTTGCTTTCTCTATCGCTACTTTCAGTACTTAATAAAACTGTACTTAACAAAATCGTCGGGCGTCCATATTCCTGAGCAATTTGACCTGCCACTAAGCCTAAAACACCAACTGGCCATTGGGGATCTTCTAGGACAATCACATTAGTAGTAGACAGATCAAGTTGGGCAAGTTTATCCTTAACTTGCTTAGTAATATCTTTTTGTAAAGACATACGGCGGGTATTAGCTAGTTCCGTCTCTAAAGCCAGTTGCTCACAACGTTTCTCATCCTTACTAGTCAGTAACTCAACACAAAATGAAGCATCCCCTTGAATCCGACTTACAGCATTAATTCTCGGGCCAAGTCCAAAAGAAATATCCGTCGGGCGATCGCCACTGCGTTTACACAACTGTAACAATCGCGCTATACCAGGACGAGAGCGAGTTTTCAGTTGCTGCTTCAGTTGTTCAATTCCCCGTTGTGCCAGGTAACGACAATCTCCAGATAATTCCACTAAATCCGCAATTAGACCAATTGCCACCAAATCCAGCAACCCCTCTAACCGTTGTTGGGGAATATTAGGTAAAACCTGATACATCGCTTCCACTAACTTATACGCCACCGCCACCCCAGACAAATGAAATAAAGGGTGAGTTTCAGCAAAATAGCGAGAATTGATCATAGAAACTACTGGCGGACGGTCATCTGGTAGAGTATGGTGGTCAGTGATAATCACATCCATTCCCAACTGGTGAGCATAATCAATTTCCCTCAGATTCGTGCTGCCAGTATCGCAGGTAACGATAAGTTTCACCCCAGAAGCGTTCAGTTGGTCAATTCCTGGACAATTCAAACCATGGGATTCCGTCAGGCGATTGGGAATGTAGTAACTTAGCTGTTGGTGCTGCCAGAAAAATTGTCCCAGTCCTTCCCATAGGACACTAGTAGCCGTGATTCCATCAGCATCAAAGTCCCCCCATATGGCAACCTTTGCCCCAGCCTCACGGGCTTGGAGTAGGCGTTTTACTGCCCATTTCATTTCCTGTCCAAAATCAAAAGGGCTGGTAGGTTGATACAAATCTGGGTTGAGGAAACCAGCTAGTTGTCTCTCCTCTCGTATTCCCCGTTGCCACAGCAGTTGAGCAGCATAATCTCCCGAATAGCCCTTAGTATGGGATTTGACAGCTTCGATGAACCACTGAGGAATTTCCGGTGGCGCTAGGACTTGCCATTGGGATTGGGACATGGATTGGGACATGGATTCTGACATGGATTCGGACATGAAGCTGATTTGCGATCGCTTATAGTTAGTCGAGTTAGTACAAGAATACTAACTTAATCAGAGCGACCCATAACCAACTTGATCTAGAACTCAGGAATCAGAATAAATTATTTCCCAGTTAATTAGTCATTAATCAGAGTTTGATCAGCAATTGCGGTTAATTCTGGATTATCACCATAAATTCTGGAGTCTTCTGATCACTTGCTGTAATTGAGTCTCCTGTCTCCTGTTTCCTCAAAAAAACAGCCAACTTCTGACATCGAACTGAGGTAGTAGAAGAATGGTGAAGAAGATATAAAAAAACCTGGGAGAAGAAAAATCTTCTGCCCAAGCAACACATAAAGGAAGAAAAATCATGGGGTAAGAAGAACTTTCTACCCAAACAAAAATCCCCCATCGTCTGTCCAGGACGATGGTCAATGAAGTGTAGTATACCACAAAAATGATTTTTTGACACCTCAAAAGTCTTTTTTGTCGGTTTTGTCTGTCCCAACAGCAAGCTATTGCGAATCCTCAACAGAGCCGAGTAACCCATCGGTCTCACCAGCACAATAGTTTCTCCACCCCAAGAGCAAGCTATTGCGAATCCTCAACAGAGCCGAGTAACCCATCAGTCTCACCAACACAATAGTTTCTCCACACGATGACAGTTCTTTCCATTACCAAAAATACCTATATGTCTTGATGCAGTGGCTACTTTCTTGCCTCTTGCCTTTCCCAAGCGCGACTATGTTTACATCTCTTATAAAAATCCTATAGATACTCCTTAAAAGGATGTGCCAATATGCCCAGTATCAGATCAATTTCCTTAATATAATAGTCATCCAAATCAATAAACACCAATTGATTCACCAACTTGAGAAACTTCCAATTCGTCCCAGTAGTCACAGCTCCATAGATAGCATCAATATCCTGATCCTGTTGTTGATTAAATCTCTGAGCCGCTACCATTTCCGCAATGCACTGTCCTAATCCCCCCTTAATATTTTCATTTTTTGCCTCTACTAGAGTGACAACTGGTGTCCGAATTTCATACATTTCCTTAGAAGCAGTAAGAAGATAATCACAGTATCCATTTAATCCACTTCCTTTATCGACATTAAACTCAGTGCCAGAAAAAAAACCGATTTTGAAATCAAGCAGACGGCGCACTTCCAGTAAAACCGGAGCAATAACTAACTCAGAACGAGCTTTTTCGGTATTTATAGCATTCGTGATCGGCAAATTTTCTTTAAGCGTCGTTTTCAAGTGATCACTGGGCTCGATAGGAGCAATATCATTAAATATAGTATTCCCCTCATCAACAATGAGATTAAACGTCGTTTCGACTTTGTAGATGGTTGTAAAATCACTATATGCCATGATCTTTATTTATCATGTCTCCTATAGCCATTCTAAATCAAGGAAATATAAATTCATCCTTCATCCTTCATAAAAAATCGGTCAAGTCTTGGTTAACCCCAATCATTGACCGAATAAATTAACAAAAATTCCACCAGTACAGCTTAGCTGTATCTACATCCACCAGTGGTGGACACAGAAATATTACACTTTACTGATTATCCCCCATTCTAGCCAAGGATTCAATCCCTGGCAAATTGCTATCTTAATCGAGTAGCAGATATCGAATCAACATACTGATCACCTCACCACAATTTCCAGTAGGTTGGGGTGTACTCCATTCATTCAGCGACCCGTAACCCAGGGAATAAAGTGTGTAAATTATCACCGGAACTGCGCTCGCAGAACCAATCAGTATATATTTGATTTGCTGCCGTACTGTACCTGTATTGCTAGGAATTTTATCAAGCATAATCTTGTTAAGATTTTCGTCAATCTGGATCAGTCAAGAACGTTGGCAAACATTAACAGATGAACAGCTAGTAACTTTTCCCAATATTTGTCCTGATTTTGTAGTGGAGTTACGATCTAGTTCAGATACTCTTAAATCTTGGCAAGATAAGATGGTTGAGTATATCGAAAATGGTGCTAATTTAGGCTGGTTAATCAATCCCCAACAACGCCAAGTTGAAGTTTATCGACGGGGTTTAACAGTAGAAATATTAGATAATCCTGTTGAGTTGTCTGGTCAGGAGGTTTTACCAGGTTTTTTCTTGGATTTGCATCGGATTTGGGATTGACCAATACCTAAAAGGCTAATGGAAAAGCCGATGCAAGGATTAATTACACAAGCCCCTGAAAATTATCCCCATCTCCCCATCTCCCCACACCTCCCACACCTCCCCATCTCCCCACACCTCCCACACCTCCCCATTTTCCCACACTTTCCACATTTTCCACAGTTTCCACATTTTTCACACCTCCCCATTCCCCCACACTTTCCACAGTTTCCACACTTTCCACACTTTACCCATCTAACCGATACTGCCATCGCTTAGATCCGTTAACTATTTTTTGCCCTCGAAGCTATTTTCCTAGCACCGTGCTATTGACTTTATTCAGTTAATATGCGTGCCAGATGACTTGTGCAGTTTCTTCGATAGGCTAAAGGGAACCATAAATCTGTGAGGACTGGGGTATGACTCAAGAATTAATCGATCTCAGAATAAGTATCCTAGAGGGACGCTACGCAGATGCCTTAGCAATTGTAGATGAGTTGGAACAGATGACTAAACGCGCAACTCTGCATCAGATTGAATCCTATTTAAACAAGGCATTGATTAACTTGATTAAAAACCAAGTAGAGGAGCGTTTGGCAAATTCTTGGGCAGCTTCAATTCGTGATTTCATTCGGGAAATCCAAAAACTGAATCTCAAAGATAACCAAAAATCCTATACTATCAATGCTGATCAATGGCAGTCATTGATTGACAATGAACTGGAGGCAGCAATTTCCACGGCGAGTGTGGAGGTTCTCAATGGTGCCTATACTCCAGCTCAACTTTCAAAACTAGTAGATAGAGCTCAGCTCAGGCAAACAACTCAAGATTTGCTGGCTTTGACATACCTCCATTCAAAAAAGGATTTACCTTTATTTATTAATGACTATTTAACTCAATTACCAGGAGGTTCTTATTGGAACCAAGATATACAACGATAAATCGAGTTATTCACAATCGACAATACCTATGACTTCCCTTCCTTTCTTGATGCAGTCGCTCATGGTTTTGGTTCTGTGTGAGGAACCTGCGTCCGCACCTTCTCAGCCCCGTGGAAACCACGGCAGTCGCTCATGGTTTGAAGTTACCGTAAGACAGGGGAGCCTTAATCAATAAGTTTTAACCCTTTTTTGCATAACCTACCAACCATAAAGGCTCCCCTGTCTAAGGTTTCGTCTCCGGGGGGGACCACGGCAGTCGCTCATGGGGGAAACCCCCGCATGAAGGCGCTGCCTCCCCAAGACCGCGCTGCCTCCCCAAGACCGCTTAGGTGCCCTTGACCCGTAATTTAATTCGCCACGGGTCGCACCTCTGCATCGCTACACCAACAAGTTACAAGGGTTTGATCTGGTTGGTGATCACTACAAACCCGCAGTGCTAAATCAGGGCAGGTTACTGATGCCGGAGTTGGGATTAAGTTTAGGTTTGTGGCGTGGCAGTTTTCGCGATATCCCTCGATTATGGTTACGCTGGATAACCCTTAAGGGGAATTTGATTCCTCTAGCAAGCGAGGAGTTGGCACAAGCTAAGCAACGAGCAGAACGTTTGGCGGCGCGACTGCGTGAGTTAGGTATTAATCTAGACCAATTGGATTAAGTTGCTGTCTTAATGCAGTCGCGAATCGGAGAAACCCCTACAGGTCGGCGCTGCATTGCTGTTAAGGATTTGTGCGAACGCGCCCCGCGTGGCCTACGGCCAATCGCATTTTCACAACAATCACTGCATCAATGGCCAGTACTTTTAGTTCAGATGAGGATTCACCTGTCAAAACTACCCAGAGAATTGTCTTACAAAACGTCAGTTGGCAGACGTACAAGGCGCTATTGGCAGACTTAGGAGATCATCGAGCCTCGCGTCTTGCCTATGCTCAAGGAATGCTAGAAATCACGATGCCCTCAGATCGCCATGAGACATACAAGCAGCTGCTAGAACGGATGGTGAATACCTTAACCGAAGAACTTAATCTTCGGGTCAAAGGGTTTGCTTCTACAACCCTGAATCGGGAGGATTTAGAGCATGGTGCAGAACCTGACTCTTGCTACTACATCGGCAATGTTGACTGTATTCAAGGCAGGACAGTAGATTTAGCCAATGATCCTCCACCAGACTTGGTGATTGAAGTCGATATTACCAGTTCATCCAGTCGGCGATTTGGGATTTACAAGCAGATAGGAGTGCCTGAAGTTTGGCGTTATATAGGACAAACTGTAGAAATTTACCGGCTGCAAAATGGAGAATATGTTCGTTGTCAGGACAATTTCACCTTTGAGATTCTCTCTGTAGAGATTATCAATCAGTTTTTGCAGCAGGCAGAAACCCAGGATGACACTACCATGATTTTAGCTTGGCGTAAATGGGTGAGGGAAAATCTACCAGAAGATTAACGTTGCGGCTTAAGTATTTGCTTTTAAGGCATTGCTGAATAGAGTATTCAGCAACGCCTTAATGAGGATTATTAAGGCGTTGCAACCTAAACTTATCCTGGAATTTATACAGACTGAGATTTCTAGCTTAGATTAGGGACTTGCGTCTAAAAAAAATCCCCATTAAAGTAGGGTGGGCCAAGTAATCTAATCTAGAATACTCAAAAAAACAAACTGTTTTTGCCCACCCTACAAGCTGATATTTCTAGCTTAGATTACAAGAGCCATACTAGTTATTAAGATAAAGCACGATTAGCGCGCTCTGGCTCATGGCGTAATCAACCGTTGGTGGAGATCAAGACTCTTTGTCCCATTCAACATCTTCTTTCTTTGCCTCGGTAACAGCACGTTCTAGAAGGTAAGCAGCAAGGTTCGATAGAGGGCGTCCATCGTAATCAGCCCATCGCTGTAAATCGTCTGCAATCCGGTCTGGTAAGGTTACTTGTATACGTTTGCTCATAATCTCTATTATAAGTTCAACTGTTATTTGATGTCAAAATTTACCTGATTTGTACTTAAAATGTATTTTTTGATACATAAAAGTATAATATTGATGTAATTACCAGCAAGTTTCCTATGGTAGAAACAGTTAGAGAAAAAAGCGATCAGCCTCCTACCTATCAGCAAGCCTTAGACGAATTCGGCATCACACAACTGTTGTCCCATTTGAAGCACTACGGCGATGCCGACTTCAATGCAGAGTCAATGGATATAGAAGAACCAGAACTAAAAACTCTAGCTACCGTCCTCATCCAGCACCTAACTCAGAATCTGACCGGAAAACTGATAGCCAGTTATTTAAATACCATCCGCGAGGTCGAATCAGATATAGTGTTTGACCCCATTAAAACAGAAATCGCGCCACCATCAATAGACCCCCCAGCTACTTGGAACCCTAAAGCAACACCCCGTTATCAAACAGGCTCACCCATTAGGTGGCGACCTCTAAACGGTCAAATGGACTGGGGTGTTGTGATTGGATTCTTCTACGCCTACGCCAGGCATCAATGCCAATGGGCAATTTGCTACCTGATCTGGCTTGACAAAGACTCCCCTAGTGCAGCTTGGATCGTTGCTGACACCGCTTGGGAAGAAGACATTGAACCTCGGCATCCTAAGCGTACGGTAACAACCAACTATCAAGATTCCTATTCTTGGACTTGCACTGAGGCTCTTGGCCCTAGAAATTATTTGAAATCCCCCAATGTGCTACGAACTCCCTCTGGGAGATACCGTTTCGATGATCAATATAGAACCCCTCCCCGGACTCTAACTCAACGAGAGCAAGATCTAATTGAACTCTACAGCAACTGCCAACTGGGTATGACTCCTAGACAATTCTATCATAAATGGGATGTGAATTACGAACAAATCGCTAGTATCTGCTCTCGCTCAACTGCCACCGTTCAGCGCTGGTTTTCCAGCGGTCACAACTATCGCCGCCCCCAGCCAATTGATTTGCGCCATCTTGCCCTGATGGATTTTCTCTTGGAGCATTTTGAGGAGATTCCCCAGGTAATTAGGAATTTGCTATGTCCTGATCATCAACAGCAAATTGGGGATGGGTAATGGGTAATGGCTAACAGATATAGCAGAAGTCAGAAGTCAGAAGTCAGAAGTCAGAAGTCAAACTCTTGCGCTTCTTGATGCAGTCGCTCATGGGGGAAACCCCCAAGACCGCGCTGCATCGCTTACAAAGGGTGTGAGACTTTTGTCATGTCCTAACTGCCCTGTCAGCCATGCAAAGCGCGAGTGGGGGAAACCACGCCAGTTGCTCATGGGGGGAACCCCCAAGACCGCACTGGCTCCCCAAGACCGCGCTGCATCGCTGGCGACTGCTATAACAAAAGTTTTTTTATTAAAATCGGCAATTTGGCAACACAGCATTCTACTGTAGCTGCTTTTATAGATAGGGTGCAACATTTAACCTGTACAAACCTACTCACAAGCAGATAGGACGATGGTATAGCATTAGTTAAAACTAATGGTTGTTGCCGACAAAGCAATGCCAAAAGCATTGCGCTAATTTTATTAATGGAGGCTCTGCTGCCTACTCTCAAACCGCACTGTAACTTCACTCAGTCCATTATTTTACGTCGCTTAACTTACGACCAGCTGTTTTAGCTTTTAGTTCTTCGTTGGGCGGTAGTGTTCCGAAGTTAAACAAGTTACTAACTTATTTGATTATAAAACAGTGGATAATGTTTGACAAGGTTTAGAGAGCTATAAGGCCAATAGTTGCACCTCGGAGGGTTGGACATCTATACAAGCATATCAACTGCAAGCAGACTATTTAGGTGATCTAACCGTGGTCAGATCACCCTAGAAAGTAGAGGCGCTAAAAGCACTGTCTTGAAGTGTTCAACTGCTTAAGGTTCTAAGTAAGAATTCAGGTCATTGGAATCAGGGAAGGATAAGAAACCTTTGTTGGGGAAACGGTAGCCTCAAGAGCTTGTCGGAAAAATTCCACAGCCGAACGACCCTGGACACGGCAGGTTTGGATGACGCTGAGTAAATCCGCTGTTTCCCGAAACCGTTCCATGGAACGGGAGAGGCGCTCCACTAGAGACAATCAAACGGTATGTGCAAAATCAAAAAGAGGTTTAGGGAATAAATTCCTGTTCGGGCTAACCCCATGGATAGAATCCAGGGGCTTGCGCCCTCAGGATTTTCGGTCACAACAACTTATCAGGTGTAATTGGTAAATCACGGATACGTTTACCTGTAGCATGGTAAATAGCATTAGCGATCGCAGCCGATACTCCTGTAATCCCAATTTCACCCACACCCCGCACCCCTGCGGGATTGAAGTTATAGTCGGGTTCCCCCACAAATGTCACCTGAATCCGGGGAATATCTGCATGACTGGGATAATGATAGGTAGCCAGGTCGTAAACCACAGGATAGCCAATATTGGGGTCGAAATCACAGGCTTCCATCAAGGCGTGCCCAATACCCATAATTACAGCACCTCGTATCTGAGACGCTGCAGTTTTGGCATTCATTATTCGCCCAATATTCATCACAGACACCCAACGGTTGACGCGCAAGCGGGCAATGTCTTCATCTACGCTGACTTCACAAAAATGTGCCCCCCAGGATTGGAATGCCCATTTCTTCCCCTCTTCACCGGCTGCAGAAGAGGCTGTCGCTTCAAAAGCAGCTTGTCCCGACTGATGCAGGGTGGCAAAGGCTTCTTGGGCTGTTTTCGCTTTAGCTGTCTGTAAAACCTCTTCACAAGCCGCCATCACTGCTGGTACAAGGGTTGCTGTCATTTGGGAACCACCCGCCATCCCACCATTTGGCAGTAAGGAGTCTCCCATCTCCACCTGTACCTGTTCTACAGCTAGCCCCAATACCTCGGCTGCTGTACCTGCAACAATGGTATATGCACCAGTACCCATGTCATTACCACTAGTGAGGATATGGGCAGTACCATCGGCTAACAACCGCACTGTGACTGTGGCTGAACTCCGTAAAGCGGGGAAGGTTGATGCCGCCATGCCCCAACCAATCAGCTTACCATCACGGGTGAGGGAACGCACCTGTTTTGGTCTATCTTGCCACCCAAATTGTTCCGCACCCAGCCGCAAACATTCCCCGAAATCCTTAGCAGAGAAAGGTAAACCCCGGCGCTGGTGTTCCTTAGTTTCATTTTTTAACCGCAGTTCCACTGGGTCGATTTTTAACTCCCACGCCAATTCATCCATGGCTGATTCTAGTGCCCATAACCCCGGATTTTCCCCTGGGGCACGCATGAATGTGGGTGTCCCAACGTTCATCACCGCCAATTCCTGACGGGTTCGCAGATTGGGTGCAGCATACATAGCTGGTGTAATGCCTGTACAAGGTTCGGTAAAAATCTCAACTGGTGAGGTACAGGATTTAACCCCATGGTCGATCGCCATCAAGCTACCATCAGCATTTGCCCCTAAACGAATCGTTTGTTCCGTTTCAGACCGGTGTCCGGCGTTGGCGGTCATTTGCCGACGGCTGAGAACAACTTTCAGGGGACGTTGCAGTTGACGGGCAGCTGCTGCACCAATAATGGCATGGGGACAAGGGAAGGCTTTAGAACCAAAACCCCCACCAATAAAAGGTGTGATAATACGGACTTTTTCCGGGGGAAGTCCAAACAGCTCGGCATAGGTACGCTGACTACCGATTACCCACTGGGATGGTTCGTAGACAGTCAGGGTGTCTGGATCTTGCCAGTGAGCAATGATAGCATGGGGTTCCATCGGTGCGTGTAGTTCGCTGGAAGTTGTGTAAGTAGCTGTAATCTCGGCTCCTACACCTGCCATGGCACTGGCAAAGTCCGCAGCAGCAAAATTCCCCTTCTCAAACGTCATCTGTTGCCCAAGCATGGGTGGAGCTTCGTTAAAGGTAGCTTTGCTGGTTTCTACAATTGGTTCTTGGGTGACGTATTCTACCTTAACTAAATGGGCAGCGTGACGTGCCCGTTCAAAGGTATCTGCGACTACCAAACCAACAATTTGCCCTGCGTAGTAAATTTGGTCATCTGATAAAGGTAGTCGTGCCTCGTAGATTTTTGAGGTTAAAAAATCGTTAGCTGGTTTAGATACGGTCGGCGGGTTTTTATGAGTGAAAACCGCAATTACCCCTGGTGCTGTTGCTGCTGCTTGGGTATCAATACTTTTAATCTGCCCATGAGCAATATTAGCAGTCACCAGATAACCATGAACTAAACCAGGAATTTGATGTTCAGCAGCGTAGGTTGCTGTCCCTGTGACCTTTGCTCGTCCATCCTTGCGGTTAATATTAGTACCAGTTACTTGATTCATGCTACCCCTCCTCCTTGAGCAGAAACCGTAAGGGCGCGACGAATCGCCCGCTTTGCCAGTTCAACTTTATAACCGTTGTGAGTTAAAGGTTTGGCTAAGTTCAAGGCAATTTCTGCAGCCTCGGTAAATGTTGCTACATCCGCAGACTTACCAATCAAAAACTCTTCTGCTGCTGTTGCTCGCCAAGGCTTGTGTGCTACCCCACCCATTGCCAAGCGTGCAGCTTGGATTTGCTCCCCTTGCAAGTTTACCGCCGCCGCCACAGAAATTAAAGCAAAGGAATAGGAAGCGCGATCGCGTATTTTCAAATAAACCCCAGATTTCCCAAAGGATAAGGTCGGCAGAATCACAGCCGTAATTAACTCCCCTGGTTCTAAATTGGTGTCTTGCTGGGGTGTATTTCCCGGTAGAAGGTGGAAATCTGTAAACGGTATCTGCCTTTGCCCTTGGGCACTTGTTACTTCCACCACCGCATCCAATGCAGCTAGGGCAACACACATATCTGACGGGTGGACTGCTACACACTGCTCGCTGGCCCCAAGGATGGCGTGACTACGGTTAATTCCCGTAATTGCGGGGCAGCCTGTCCCTGGTTGCCGTTTATTACAAGGAAAGGCGGTATCGTAATAATAGGGACAACGGGTACGTTGCAGCAGGTTTCCCCCAACTGTAGCCATGTTGCGAATTTGCTGAGATGCGCCAGATAGAATTGCCCTAGCTAACATGGGATAGTTGCGGCGAATATCACTATTGTCTGCCACTGCAGTATTACTAACTAGCGCTCCCAGACGCAGACTACCATCAGCCATCGGTTCAATGTTCTGCATCTGTAACCGAGAGATATCAATCAGTTGCGATGGCTGATCTAAGAATACTTTCAGACGGTCAACTAAATTCGTTCCACCAGCAATAAACATGGAGTTTTGGTCAGCAACTGCCTGGTTTACTGCATCTGACCAGGAGGTGGCACGGGTATAGGTGAAGTTATTCATGATGCTTAGTTATTTCCAGATTCACTAACCATAACCGCTGCCACAGGAGAAGGTGGTTTTTGTCCAATTACCTGCTGTACGGCTGCCACAATACCATTGTAAGCACTGCATCGGCAGAGATTCCCACTCAGTCGTTCCTTAATTTCCGCCTCGGAGAGTTCAGCTAGTTGCGGAGGACTATGCAAATCTGGTGTCACCGCGCTAACACAACCCCGTTTAACTTCCTCCAAAAGAGCCACAGAAGCGCAAATTTGCCCTGGGGTACAATAGCCGCATTGGAAGCCATCATTGTTAATAAATGCCTCCTGCACAGGATGGAGAGTATCCCCTGTTGCCAAGCCTTCAATGGTAACAATCTCCTTACCTTCTTGCATGGCTGCCAAAGCGAGACAGGAATAAACTCGCTGATCATCAATTAAAACAGTACAGGCTCCACATTGTCCATGATCGCACCCCTTTTTACTCCCGACTAATCCCAAATATTCACGCAGAGCATCTAGGAGTGTTACACGGGGTTCAATGGTGAGGATGTGCTGTTCACCATTAATCGTAAGAGTGACATTCATTTGGGCTTCGCTTCCTTATACAGTACTCTGACAGAGTCGCTATAAAAATCAAATTCTACCATCATTACTCCCGCAATCTTGCAGAAAAATCCCATAGCGGGACTTAAACAGAAATCAAGATAGAAATCCAGTCTAATATCACTCCCTTTGGGAATTTTTGCGCGAATTTATTCAGGTGCGACCCGTAGCGAATTAAATTTTTAATGGTAAGAGCGCACCTACTAATTTCAAAAGCGATGCAGCAATGGAAAAGGAGGTTTTACCCACTCGAGCTTTTCCTCAAAACAGTGAGATGCACCCGCTGTGTTGGGAGCATCTCATTTTGGCAAATATATCGTTTTATGATGTGGGCGGTAGAATCACCATGATACAGCTATTTGCGGTATGTTTCTTCCAAAGTGGGATGCTCCTGATTTGTTTGGGGCTAATTTTTGTTTAAGTCCCGCTAATCAGTAACAGGAAGTACTTAGTAATTGGTAACCCCAAGAATAGGTTGAGGATTGGTATTAGGTAACTGTGGCGGTGTGAAGGTACCAGAATATAGAGGTGTTTCTTCTTGAACAATGACTGGTAAGGATTGGCGCATTTGAGCAGCAACCGCTACAGTTTTTACATCATAGGTTTGAGTGACTAGCTTCGGATAAAGACCGATGCCAATAATAGGGATTAACAGACAAGCGGTAACGAAAATTTCGCGAGGCTTGGCATCCCCTAGGTATTTCTCAATAATTATGCCAGAGTTATATTTACCGAAAAATACCTGTCTGAGCAGTGAAAGCAGATAAATCGGAGTTAGGATTAATCCCACTGCGGCTAATAGAACGATGACGACTTTGAAAGATGAGCTGTAAACACTGCTAGTGGTGACTCCAAGAAAGACTGACAACTCACCCACAAAACCACTCATTCCTGGTAAGGCTAGGGATGCCATGGAACCAGCAGTGAAAAGGGCAAATGCTTTGGGCATTTCTTGCGCCATTCCTCCCATTTTTGCCATCGCTAGCGTATGAGTACGCTCGTAGGTGACACCAGATAGGAAGAATAAGGCAGCAGCGATTAACCCATGGGAAAGCATTTGTAAGATAGCTCCATTCATTCCTAATTCAGTGAACGAAGCAATGCCAATCAACACAAAACCCATGTGGGAAATTGACGAGTAAGCTAGTCGTCGTTTGAGATTGTCTTGGCTAAAGGCAAGCAAAGCACCGTAGATAATATTGACCACACCTAATACTGCTAGCACTGGTGCGAAGTAAGTATGGGCATGAGGAAGCATTTCTAGATTCATGCGCATCAGTCCATACCCACCCATTTTCAATAAGACCCCAGCTAATATCATCGACACTGGAGCAGAAGCTTGGCTGTGTGCATCTGGTAACCAGGTATGTAGCGGAAAAATCGGCAACTTGACGCCATAGGCAATTAAGAAACCCGCATAAGCTACTAGTTCCAAAGCTATCGGGTAATTCCGATTCCCTAGGGTTTGCATGTCAAAGGTCACTGTATCTCCAGCAAACGCCATCACTAGCGCGGCGACCAGGATAAAAACTGAACCTGCTGCTGTGTAAAGAATAAACTTGGTTGCGGCGTAGAAGCGTTGTTTTCCTCCCCATATAGAAATGAGCAAGTACACTGGCAGCAACTCTAATTCCCACATTAGGAAAAACAACACTAAATCTTGAGCTGCAAACACCCCGATCTGGGCGCTATACATGAACAGCATCAAGAAGTAAAACAGACGCGGTTTATGGTTAATCTTCCAAGCCGCAACAATAGCTAAGGTAGTGACTAAGCCACTTAACACAATCAGAGGCATCGATAAGCCATCGACTGCTACAGACCAACTAATGCCAAGCTGGGGTATCCACGTATAACTTTCCCTGAGCTGAAATTCGGAGTTTCGGAAATCGTAATGATGCCAAAACCCATACAAGATTAGGACAAAATCTAGAACGGCTACACCTAGGGCATACCAACGAATCATCCTCAGCCACTTGCTGGGAATGATCGGAATCACCAAAGACGCCACTAGGGGCAGCAGAATAATAGTCGTTATCCAAGGGAAATTCACGGGGACCATAGCTAAGAATAAATACCTATTGCCACATGATTTCAGTATATTAAGTAAAGTAAAGAATTGCAAAGGGTATTTGCCAAAAAAACAAAAAAAAAAATTTTTGGTAACAATGGCTACCAAAAAAATAAAGAATTGTTAAGATTTTAGGTTAAGGTGGGTCAAACCCAGAACTCTTATGCTAAATGGTAAGAGGTTTGGGGTAATCAGAAGCAATTACCAACTATAACCAGCTGAGGGTCATACCATGGGATGTGGTATTAGCTACTTAATTCCAGAGCAATCTTGGTGCCTTGGCAATCTAGAGAAAGCGATCGCACTTGAGCCTCAATCCCGGCATCAGTCCAAGCTACCGCCATTGCCTCCTGAACCGCTGGTGCTTTGGACTCACTCACCAAAGCCAACAAAGTAGGACCTGCCCCACTAATCACCATGCCATAGGCTCCAGCATCCAAAGCTGCCGCCTCCACAGCGTCATAACCAGGAATCAGCTTTTGGCGATAAGGCTGATGTATCCGGTCTTGCAAACCGACCCGTAACCAATCCCCCTTACCAGACTCCAAACCCCGCAACAACAACCCCAAACTGGCCACATTCAAAACTGCATCAGCACGGCTGTAGCTATCAGGCAACACCTGCCGTGCCTCCTGTGTTGAAAGCTCGAAATCTGGAATTGCCACCACTGGCACTAGATCAGAAGACCAAGGAACATCACAAATTACCCAATCCTGTTCTTTTTTTTGGGGTGTTTGGGGTTTCATCACCAAACCTCGACCGGTCAAACGACATCCCCCCAAAAGCGCTGGGACCACATTATCAGGATGCCCCTCAATTGCGATCGCTAACTCCATTACCTCCTGCTGAGAAAGAGGTTTACCCGCTAACTGATTTGCAGCAATCAATCCTCCAACAATCGCTGTGGCCGAACTCCCCAATCCTCGTGCCAAAGGCACCCCCAAATCAATCTCTAGGTGTACCGGAGGCGGAGTTTTTCCCAGACGATCATATAACGTTGCAAATGCTCGATAGACAAGATTACTCTCATCTCTACTAACCTTGTTGGCTTCCACACCAGTAACGTCAATCTTAAGCTTGACTGATCCAAAATTTACCGATTCCAGGCGAGTGACTTTAAACTGGTTATACACAGTTAACGCTGCGCCTATGCAATCGAAACCTGGTCCTAGATTAGCGGTAGTGCCGGGCACAATAACCCTGACCGTAGAAACAACAGACATTTGACAATATTCTGAAATAAATAATCTTGCCGTAAAAATTGCTCTCCTGTCTACCGGGTTTGGTACATTTATTTACAGTTGGTTGCACGTAAGTGATTTTCACTTGAATAAACGACACCCAGGCAGAAGTGAGAACGATTAATGATCTATGGTAATCTTGAATCAGTGTATTCTCAGCCTGTGAAAAATTCGATAAGTCGTGAGTGCAGAGCGTTCTGATACAGCATGTTTGAAATCATCAAAGGCCGATCAGCTGCTAGGGGAGTTCTACATTAATAAAACCTGTTACTCCAAAGCCAAAGTATTAAACACCTAGAAAATTTTAAAATTTTCTAGGATACCAAGTTTGGTTAATCACGAAGCAAAATAGCTGAGCGCTTTTTGATAATGGGTAATAGGGAATAATAAATTCCCTATTACCCATTATCAAAAAATATAATAGCGGTTGGCGTGGTTGACTGTTAATTGTTAAACATTGTTAAACATTGTTAAACATTGTAGGCAAAGCATAGTCCCATAAATAAAAGGTCGTCCAGATCTATTATTTTGTTGCGGTCACAAAAAACTCAGTCGAGGCAGTAGCCTGATCGCTCCTGCAAATAAATACCCTCTAAGGCTTGATCAAATTTATTTCTAACTTCCGATAGGTTTTGACTTGCCGCAGACGCTCTAATGGTGGATAGAGAATCATCACAGCTAAGGGAACTGCTGTAACTAAAATGGCGATCAGTACCAACACATTTAAAAATCCTAGCTTTAAACCGATACCTAAACTAATCCCCAAGGCTACCGATAACACAGGCACTCCTAGGGCTAAGATTTTACTAAACCCACGCTTTCGGCAGCTTTGAGCTACTCCTTCCCCTTCAAAGGCTGTCATAAACACTACCGCATCCACGACTGCAAAGGTAGCAATTGCGCTATCCGTAGCGCGAAACTTGGCACCAAATCCAGCTACCAACAGGGCTGCTACTCCAGCAAAAAACACTGCTGCTAGGGTATCCATAGCCTTTAACGGAATACTAAACCTGGCTCTGAGTCTTGCTACCAGTTTCGAAATCACCCCAGATGTCACAGCCGCAGTCAATCCCAGCATTGCCACCAAGACTGAGACAAAAGTTGCGATCGCAATCCCGATTGTCCCACTGTTACTAACAATTCCCTCCCAAGCCGTAGTTTCTACCCACGTAGCTGTCGTAGCTAAGCCAATCAATAGCGCTAGGGATAGATAGGGAAGTTTTTTCGTGGCAATTGGTACCGGAGCAGTATGGATTTTCAGGGGTAAAACCTGAGTTGAGTGTTCAGCATTAGTGTGAATTAATACCTCGCGCTCATAGGTTTGGTCTGCCATCAGCTTACTGGTATCTATCGTAATTTGGCACAACCCTTGATTACCATTAACATCAGCTGTGTCCAATCGAATCCAGTCATGGAAGTAGGGAGTATGGGGTGGGTCACTGACATGGGGAGCAATTTGCCAGCGGCTTTCTAAGGCTGTGTCTGGAACTGTATTACAAATCGTGATAGTTTTTGTCAGTTTTTCCCCTAATTTTTTAGCCCTCAACTCTAGATAAGGTTGGGATAGTTTTGCCTCTGGAATCCGGATGACGTAGATTGGCTTAAGGGCTTCTAAAGCCGTTTCAGCATCAGGAAAACGGTCTTTATGTTTCAGCTCTACCATCCTTTTCAGCCACTCCAGCCAACTCAAACTTACTTGAGGTAGAAGATGCTGAAAATTGAGACAATAGTCTTCATCAATTAAGGTATTAATCGTAGTCGATGGAGTACCAGTGAGTAAACAAACCAACGTCGCTCCTAACCCATATAAGTCTGACGCTTTACTTAGGGCTTTATCAAATAACTGTTCCGGAGCCATAAACCCGATCGTGCCTTTGGCTACACTACTCACCGCTAGTTCACTATCACCAATCCGAGCCAAGCCGAAGTCTACCAGGAAAACATTGATCGTCTCATCTACTAAGATATTTTCTGGTTTGATATCTCGATGAATGATCGGAGGAATCCGATGTTGTAGGTAAACCAGAATATTGAGTAACCCAACCGCGATTTGCTTAATCTCCTCCGGGTCAAAACTACGAGGTACAGCCAGGGAAGGAGCATGTTTGTATTCCTGTACCAAACAACAGCCCCTAGTGGTTTGAAATGACCCTAAGTAACGGGGGATACCGGGATGATTCAGTCCCCGCAACACTTGAATTTCCCCTTCTATGGTCTCATAGTCTGACCAGTTACTGTTGCGTTGAGCAAACTGAAACTGCTTGATCACTACCAATTGGTGATTGACCTGGTTTCGGGCTAGGTAGGTCACTCTCCCACCAGCGCGATTATGACCCAATTCCCTGATCACTTTGAAATCATGACTGGATAAGTCTAGAAAATTGCTCATGAGTCTATCGGGTACATCAGAGTCAAGCTACGCAGCAATGGGCAAGTTTTAATCGTAAGCATTCAGCCGTCAGCCGTCAGTGGTCAGTAGTCAGTAGTCAGTAGTCAGTGGTCAGCCGTTGGCCAATGGCCACTCAAGTAGCGTGCGCGTAGCGCATAAGTTGAGAGCTGAGAGCTGAGAGCTAAGAGCTGAGAACTGAGAGCTGAATGGTTACTTTTAATCCTTTCAGTTAGGCTGGGCTTACCGTGCTTCTATTTACGATAGCTTGCTAATTGGGGAACGGGAGCGACTAGATAATTTTTTTAATATGGTGGTAATGACAGGCGTTTCTACTTCTAACTGGGTTTTCCCTGATGTCCTATGAAACTGATCAAACGCACTACTCTCCATTATCAAGCTGGTAACTCAGATAAAATCTACGAAGTTGATCTCTGTGATATCGGTAACGAGCAGTATATCGTTAACTTCCGCTATGGACGCCGTGGCAAGACCTTGAAAGAAAGTTCAAAAACTGCTCAGCCCGTAGCTTTAGCTAAAGCACAACAAGTCTTTGATCAGTTAGTTGGCTCAAAAATTAAGAAAGGCTATCAAGATGTAACTGAGCCATCAAGTAGTCAGAGTCAAGAAGAGGTTAATGACTTAATTACCAGTACCAATGACCCACGCCATCAAGCCATTCTCAACGCGATCGCTTTTGGCACGGCAGAGCCGAACGCAAATCCAGATAGTACTAAAGGCTCTAGTAAATGGTCCCAAACCCGAGCGATCTGGCGGGCTGGAGAATTGAAAATTCGTGAAGCTACGCCCTTAATTATCCCTCTGATTGGCACTGATCAACCCTTAAAAGACTACTGCATTGCTTGGGCTTTGGGATGGTGTGGTGATCAGCATGTAATTCCTCATCTCCAACGCTTGTATGAAACCCCTTCAACTCCAGACTTTGTCAAGCGGATTGCTTGGGAAGCCTGGATGAAACTCTGTGATCCATCAACTCAAGAACGGTTGCGCTCTCAACAGATAGAGCAATTGCCTTCAGAATTGCAATCCCATATCGAAACCGATAATCCTGCTGACTTCTCTAATGCCCTAGTTACCTATCTAGACAGTAACGACTATACTCGTTTTGGTGTCCTCGATACCCTATATCAAATTAATAATGCTCAAGTGCGTCCAGCACTATTAAACATCTTACGCACTGCTCCCCTACGCCCCAACTACTTCAAAGCCATTCGGCACATATTCAAGATTGCCGAATATCGACAAGATGCCGAAGTATTTGGCATGATCGCCTACCGCCTAGACACCGAGCCACCAATGTTTCGTCAGTCTTATTGGCATCGATATTACTGGGACAGAAATAGCCGCAAATATCTTCCCCGTTCCAATTACCTCGGTAGTCCTGATGCGAAACGGGCTTACAGCAACGTAACTCGTGACTATCTACGGCGGCGGGTATGGCGGACTCTCAGGAAATTGGGTGAAGAATGCGATCGCAATTACATAAATCTAGCCCTAGAAGTATTACTGAAATATTCTGATTCTGATGCCGTACCTGCCAGAACATCAACCTTCTATCGCTGGAACTACTCAAACTGGAGTCGCACCAGCTACACTCGCAACTGGGACAGCTATGCCGGTTACTTAACCTTTAACCATATTCTATATACCAATAGTCCCCGTTACCTATTAATGCCCAACAGCCAGGCATGGCGTTGTCGAGAAAACTACAAACCCGGTGATCCAGAGCCAGATGGGCGAGAAGAAGCCTTTCCTAAACTTTGGGAACAACATCCAGAGGCACTGCTACAGTTATTATTACAAAGCCACTGTCATCAAGTTCATCAGTTTGCCGCCAAAGCCTTGAAGGTATGTCAGTCATTCTGTAATCAAATTGATACAGATACTGTAATCAAACTAGTTAACAAACCCTACCCAGTAACCGCTCAACTAGGCTTTGAACTAGCAACACAAAAATATAATTCCGATAATCCCGACAATCCTAACCTAGACTTATTACTTGCCTTAGCCAACTGCCAGTTTCCACCAGCTCGTACTCAAGCCCATCAGTGGATACAAGCAATACCAACTCACTTGATTACCGCCAGCCAGCTGATCATCCCTTTAGTGATCAGTCAACACTCCGATACCCGTACCTTTGCCCGTCAGTTACTGACTCAATCAATAGTAAGTGAAGCAACAGCCAAAGTATTAATCGGGCGAATGATTGCAGCAGTACTCGCACTAGAACCAACTCAAACCGATATCGGCAAAGACACTGCTCAAACCCTGCTTCTAGGTTTTACCCCCCAACTCCGGACATTGGGTATGGGAGTAGTACTAGATCTGCTCCAACACCCCATGCCAGAAATTCAGGAATTGGGAGCAAGAATCCTATTCAATCACGAAACTCCTGCCGCTGACTTACCACCCAAATTAATTGAATCACTCCTCAACGCTTCCCATCAGTCAGTGCAAGGGATTGGGGTTCAGATTTTCGGTCAACTTCCCGATCAACGGTTGCTACAAGACTACGACTTAGTATTAGCGATCGCAACCAATCAACAACCACACTTGCGTCAAGGTATTCGTCCAGTAATTCAGCGCTTAGGACAATTATATCCAGAATTTGTAACTCAGCTAGCCACAGAAATCATTACCCTATTGCAGCTACCAGAAAGACATCAAGGTGTTCACCAAGATTTAGTCCAACTGCTACGAGAAGACTTACCCAGCTGGATGACTATGATTACCAAAGACAACGCGATGGAACTTCTCCAAGCCAAATCATCAGCCGCTCAAGAATTAGTAGGATTAGTAATTCAAGCTAACTATACCACTTGGGGATTAGAATTAGAAACTCCTGACATTGTTAAACTAGCCAATCATGAAATCCTATCCGTTCGTCAAGCCGCTTGGACAATGATTGAGCAAATCATCAACCGTATCCGTAGCAATTCTGAAGACATGTTAGCCGCAGTGCGATTACTAGAAGCAAAATGGCAGGATTCCCGAGAATTTGCTACAAAACTCTTTAGCAAACAAATTACCGAGCAAGACTGGACACCTGAAGTCATGGTCAGTATTTGTGACAGTACTCGGGATGATGTTCGTCAATTTGGGCGGGATTTAGTCCTACGTACCTTTCAGCAGAGTTATGGTCAAGATTATCTCCTCAAATTTAGTGAACATCCTAGTCAAGACATGCAGCTATTTGCCACTAACTATCTAGAACAGTATGCCCTAGATAATCCAGACCGTTTGCAAGAATTAATCCCTTACTTTATCAGTATTTTGTCTCGGGTGAATCGCGGACGAATTGCTAAACAGCGCGTCTTCGCATTTCTAGAATCTGAAGCCCAAAAAAGTCAAGCAGCTGCTAAAATAGTAGCAGAAATATTAACACGACAATCCATCACAATGGCTATTGGTGATAAAGCCCGTTCAATTCATATCATGCTTAAAATTCACCAAAACTATCCTACTATTCCTCTTCCCATTCACGTTAAACCAGTCTCCGAATTAAGAGGAGTGTAGGAATTTATAATTTGTTGATTTTAGGGAGTCGGGAGTCGGGAGTCGGGAGTCGGGAGTCGGAAGTCGGGATAGTAGCATAAAACCTATAAAATTTTCAAATATATCCTGATAGCTCATTAAACCAAATAATGATTGATTATAACACCAAAAACTATTATTATCTATTTCCTAATTTTTCCGATTCCCAATTCCCGATTCCCAATTCTAAATTCTAAATTCTAAATTCTAAATTCCCGATTCCCTCCTTAACAATTAAAAAAATACTTCAATACCCTAAAAATCATGGAATTTAACTACGCCTACAAAAATAGTACAGCAATTAGCGATCGCGGCAGCAGCACCCAAATGTCCTTCTCCCCAGACACCAAGCGTCCTCCCACCTACTTCATTGGTGAATTAGGCAAAAATGTAGCCTTTCGAGAAGCCATCAGCGCCCTACATGACGTAGTAGTTTCCGATTTACGCTTCAAACCCAAAGACAGAACCGAGTATAAACAATGGCGTGCTAACCAAGACCAACAAGACTGGCAACTCATAGCCGCACAACGCCAAGACCTCGCCAATAAAATTCAACCCTTACAAGCAGAACTAACTCAATTAAATCAGAACCGATATCAACGATTATCCACCTTTTATAAAGCCAGACAGCAGTACTACAATTATCTCTATGAGAAAGACCGTGATGCCTGGTTTGTCCTCGATCCAGTAATTACCGTTCATCCCGATGAAGTCTTCTTTGAATGTTTCAGCCAAGATGAATCCAGTTATGGGCGACTAGGAGCCAGCTACGAAGTTTTTAAAACTATCAACGAATTCGCCTGCGGTACAACAAACATAGATTACTCCGCCGCCCTTTACAACGAATTTCAAAAAATCCGCAGTTACAAGACAACCCAATTTGAAATTGATCCCTCTGGTTTTGAAGTCAAAACGACCCATGAAGCAGCATTTAAAGAAGTCAAAATTGACCTACCAGACAGTTGGGTAAGAGGATTTCTACAAGTCAGTTCCGCCATGGCCTTACCCGCCACCACCTTTGACTTGCAGCCCATGGATATTCACAATATCTGTTTTGTGCTGCGTCGCCACAAAGAAAAAACTGGCCCACGGGGAATGCGTTACCATCTCAAACCAGGAGAACCCGTGCGAATAGTATTTGAGCCTTGGAACATCGAAGTAGTCTGTTCGCGATCGCCCTATCAAGGTTCATCAGAACAGGTCATCCGAGTTTGGGGACGCCGCCGCCTCCACATCCTAGAACGTCTTATCCCCATTGCCAACAAATTTACCATTCACCTACTCGGAACCGGTATGCCATCCTTTTATGTAGCTGACCTAGGGGATATGTCCTTTACCCTCGGCTTATCAGGATGGACAGCTAACGATTGGGCACAAGCGGGTAACTTTGACTTAATGGCACCCCGTGCAGATGTAGACCAGTGGACTCAACAACTCATTTTTGACGCACTCAGAGAAAACTGGGTCGAAAGTCCCCACAGTCTCGCCCAGCGCTTAGACTTAAGTCCTACTGCTGTCCTAGGTGCCTTAGGAGCTTACACCCAAGCCGGACGAGCCATTTACGACTTAAACAAGCAAGTATATCGAGTCCGGGAACTATCTCGAGAGCCCTTACCCATGGAACGGTTACGGTTTGCCAATCAGCGAGAAGAAACAGCAACCCGCTTCTTAAATAACAATGCCGTACAAGTAACCTCAGTAAAAGACGCTGGAGGTACACTCCAGCTACAGGGAAATGTCACCGATAAAAGCAAAACCTATAATCCCGCTTTGACAATTGATCCCGATGAGCGTATAATAGCAGCTGAGTGTACCTGTAATTGGTATCAGCAAAATAAGCTGTACAAAGGTCCTTGTGAACACATTCTGGCGTTGCGGATGCAGCACGCTCGTCAGTCTCAATAAATCACGTCCATTCCAGCAGTTGGTAAACAGCCTTGCAATCTGGGCGGTGGATCGCCGTCCCTGCGATAAGTTCAACCACGCATCACTAGCCTGCTCGTGACTGTGCGGGCTATCGGGTGCTATCGCTATTACGGTTTCGTTTTCCTAAAACTAATTAGCGATAGCACCCGAGCCCGCTTGAGTTGAGCAGTCTAGTCCGAGGGAGTTTACGAAGGGGTAACCAACGGATTGGGCGTGTTTTTTTGGTGTTGCTTAATCTGGGAATGGTTAACCAGAAAAGGTAATTTTTTGATATTTGAAATAATAAATAAGAAGGGCATTGCTTGATTGAGCAATGCCGATACTTTTGCTCCATCTTGGATAGTGAGTTGAAGAATTGATGGTAGAATTACATTCTCTTTTACCTAACACTAATTAATCGAGGTGTCCAACTAACCATAAAAAAACTATTAACAATTAACGATTTAGGTTCCTCCAATCTGAATATTGCGCACCCGCACCGGGACACAAGCATGGGTCATTTGAGCAATTTGTATCGGTTCGCCTTTACCACACATATGGGTACCAAACTGCTCCTGTTCCGAAGCTACTCCAATGGCATCAATACTATTCCAGAAATCAGTACTCATAGAATGATAGGTGACATCCTTGAGCATGCCCACTACTTTACCTTTCTCCACCTTCCAGAAAGCATCTCCACCAAACTGAAAATTACGTCGCTGCTGGTCAATGGAGAAACTACCTCTACCATCAATTAAAATCCCTTCCTCAGTCTCAGCAATCATTTCTGCGAGTGTGGCAGAGTGACTTCCTCCCTCTGCTCCCGGTTCCAACCCTAAATTAGGAATCCGCACCATCGGTACACTTGACCAACTATCCGCGTAAGCGCAACCGTTACTACTGGCATTACCTAGTCGATAAGCGGTTTCCCGGTCAGTGAGGTAGTCTACTAAAATGCCATCCTTGACAACATACCAATCTTGTGCAGGTACCCCCTCATCATCATAGCCTAAAGTACTACGTCCCCCCGATTGAGTGCGATCGCATTTAAAATTCACCCAAGGAGCAGCATATTGCAGCTTGCCCAATTTATCAGTAGTCGCAAAGCTAGTACCAGCAAAATTCGACTCATAGCCGTAGACCCGATCCAGTTCCGTAGGGTGTCCCACCGATTCATGAATCGTTAGGTGGAGATGACTAGGCTTCAGAATCAGAGTGCTGCGAATACCAGAAGGTCCTTTAGGAGCATGAACCTTCTCTATTGCTTCTTCTGCTACCCGTTCTACCTGATTCAAAAGGTCTGGGGGTTGAATATGCTCGTAACCGATATTTAAAGGTGGACGCTCATAGCTACGGCTTTGAGCATCCCCATTAGCAACTGCTGTACAACCCATACCTGGATAGCTGCGGTAGATAGTCTGTTCAATTAGGGAATCAACAGTAGACGCAAAAATCTTGTCTTCACGAGTAAAACGCAGGAAAGAGTAAGCCTTTTTAATTCCGCGATCGCTATAGCTAAGCAATTGATTATTGATACGCAATAGTAAATCTGCTTTCTCAGTAATTGGTATAGTAAACGGGTCAATTTCGATCGGAGTAATATAGGTATCGCGATAGGCTTCTACTGGGGCTAATCTTACCTGTGTTTGCTGAGACAGGCGGCTACCTTTAGCAATCTCCACAGCTAAAGCCACCATTCGTTCCACTTCCTCTGGAGTTTTATAGGGACTAGCCGCAAAGCCCCAAGCGCCCTTTAGTAACACTCTTACTCCAAAACCAGAACTAACATTATCACAGAGTTGGCTAAGGGAGCGATCGCGTGCGGTTAAGTTCTGATTACGGTAAGTACAAATACGGATATCTCCATACTCACACCCAGCTTTACGAATTAAATCAATCCCTAGTGTCGCCAAGTCTCTCGCCAAGTCAGTAGTCGTAATTGGTGCTAAGGCTTTTATCATTGTATGTAAAGTATGTAAATAATGTTTAAGAACAATGCCTAATATGGATTAAAGTTGCTATAATCGCACTGGCTAGATTATGATTAACCTAGCCCTCTCCTCATTTTAATAAACGTCAGTAAAATCAAGGTCGCTGGTTGTAAGCATTCAGCCTAATCCTAAAAGCAATAAGAACCAATAATAAATCAGCGTCTTTCTGGTTGTCCACAATCAATCATGTACTCCCACCCCTGGGTCAAATGCCTGAGTTTTCCTTGATTATTGATATCAAAACTATCGGCTAATCTCAAATAGCTTCAGGAATTATACATCTAGTTAGCTGGTAATAGTTAATTGGCTCCCGATTATCCATTACCCATTAGCGTTGACCACAAGGTATTCGTATTTAACTTGTTACCAATGGCGACCTGTCATCCCAGCAGGCGGAACCAGTTACCCTCTATTATCTTCCTAAAAAAAATTATATAAATTAGAATTTATACAGATTACAATTACTTAAAAAAAACTATGCTTACTGGTTCAATGTTAACAAAAATAATCACAATTTTTACCGCAATGGGAATGAGTGTACTTTTAGTAAAATCAGATTTATACAAGAGATTTAACCCTGAGCAATCTTACGCCACAGCAAATAACTACCATACCCAAGAAAACAAAACTGTAACCAAGATGGAATTTGGCCAGACTAAAGATGATCAGAAAGTTTATCTCTATACTTTAACCAATACCAATGGTTTAGTAGCTAAGATAACCAACTATGGTGCGACTCTTACTGAATTACACTTGCCTGATAACAGCGGTCAGCTAGACGATGTAGTGCTGGGATTTGATAGTCTAGAAGATTATTTTACGGCTAAGCGCTACCTATATTATGGTGCAATTGTTGGTCGCGTCGCTAATAGGATTAAAGATGCTCAGTTTACTCTCAATGGTGAAAAGTATGAGCTAGCTGCTAATGCCGGTTCCCATCACATACATGGTGGTAAAAAGGGTTTTGACAAAGTGGTTTGGAAAGCTGAACCGATTAACAGTAGCCAAGGACAGGCACTAAAACTAACTTATCTGAGTCCTGATGGAGAAGAAGGATATCCAGGTGATTTGACAGTTACAGCCATTTACACTCTGACTAACGATAATCAGTTAAAGCTGGAAATGACTGCTACCACTAACAAACCTACTCCTGTCAACTTGGTGAATCATTCCTATTGGAACTTGGCTGGTCATGGTTCTGGGAATATTCTAGGACAATATTTAACGATCAATGCCGATAGATATACGCCTACCAACGAACAGCGAATCCCTACAGGAGAGATTAAATCAGTTAAAGATACACCTTACGACTTTACTCAGCCTCAGTTGATTGGAGATGGAATTAATCAGCTTAGAAATACCCTAAAGCAAAACTATCCAGGAGGCTACGACCTCAATTATGTCTTGAATGGAGAATCAGAAAAAATCAAACTCGCAGCTACTGTATATGAACCAAAATCTGGTCGGGTGATGGAGCTTCACAGTAATCAGCCAGGAATACAGTTTTTTTCGGGAAATCTTCCTAAGCTTAGAACTGTGGGTAAAGGAGATGTTGTTTATACAAATCATCAAGGTTTGTGCCTAGAGACACAACATTTTCCTGACTCAGTCAATCAGCCTAACTTTCCTTCGGTTATCTTGCATCCAGGTGAAACTTACCGACACCTAATGGTTTATAAATTTTACACCAAACAAAATAATCTAGGAGAAATTATTGCTCCCAATACTCAAGTTGAAAAAGTAGCAGGAGGTTTTAAGTTTACTGAAGGACCTGTTTGGCATCCCGACGGCTTTCTGCTATTTAGTGACATCCCAGCTAATACCATTTATAAATGGCAACCAGATCAAAAAACCGAGATTTTTCGTCAACCTTCTGGCAATGCTAATGGTAATACGTTAGACCGCTCAGGGCGTTTAGTTACTGCCGAACATAGTAATCGTCGTCTATCCCTAACACAGAAAGATGGAAAAATCATAACTCTAGCTAGTCACTACCAAGGGAAGCGGCTGAATAGTCCCAACGATCTAGCAGTCAAATCAGATGGTAGCATCTATTTTACTGATCCTCCCTATGGCATCAAATCCGAACAAGAAGAATTAGGGTTTTATGGTGTTTATCGTCTAGCACCAGATGGCACACTAACCCTGCTAGTTGATGACTTTGTTCGCCCTAATGGTATTGTCTTTTCCCCAGATGAAACTAAATTATATGTGAATGATTCAGAAAGAGGTCATATTCGGGTTTTTGATGTCAAGCCAGACGGGATGTTAGAGAATGGAAAACTTTTTGCCGAACTGAAACCTCCTAGTAAAGAGGGGGCAGCAGATGGTATGAAGGTAGACATCCAAGGAAATGTTTACAGCACTGGACCTGGGGGAGTTTGGATTTTTGATCCCAGTGGCAACCTACTGGGCATTATTGAAGTGCCAGAAGCTCCCGCTAATTTAGCCTGGGGTGACAGTGACTACCAAACCCTTTACATTACAGCAAGAAACAGTCTTTACCGTATTCGTCTTAAAATTAAAGGGATGCCCTAGAAAGTTATAGCAATTCTCCTGGATTAATCAGATACTTAGTAGGAGTATAGAATTCATAATTCAAATTAATGGTAGTGGTACACAAGTAGTGATCGATAACAGAAGCGTCTAAACCTCGTCTATTTTCTGGAGATGTCTACTGAAGATAGTTCAAGATTGAGTGCATACATCTCACCCTGGAAGCGCATAAAAATATTCCATACCTCTTCAGTCACCATATAAACTAGGCTACGGGAAACTTCTATCTCATCCAGACGGCGGGCTAGATGGATAGAATCTCCAGCATGATCCGCTTCTACCACGCTATGTAAGGTGAGCCAAGTTAGATCATGCTCAGAAATTTCCTGAGTCCGCATGATTTGCTCATTGAGACATTCATTGAACTTCTTGGCGTAAATCTCTTCTACCAAAAATGCAGCGATGATAATAGTCGGATCAGGAGCATTAAAATAGCCTTCTAGTCGTTGTCTGAGTTTTATCCCAGGTGAGCTAATGTTCAGAGCATCCATTTTCCCGGTAGCAATTGACTCTGGTTGCCAGGGATAAAAGGCATGATAAAAGCGATTATATAGTACAGTATGACACTGTTCAGGATTTCCGTTCCCAAGTTCATCATAGAGCTGTTTTACAAGTAAGCAACGAATAACATTATCGTCGATTCTAGACACAGCACTAGCGAGCCAGCGGACAAACTCTGCAGTAATCCCCTGAAGATTATGGAGAAGCAACCAAATACTGGAAAGATCGATAGGCCTTGAATGCAACCACTGGAAGTAGTCATTTATTATATCTTTTTGCTCGTAAAAATCAATGAGTGCTTCTAGGCTTTGGTAATTCCGATCTGGAGTAGTTGAGTTATTCTCAGGAAAACTCAGAGACACTGGTGATTCTTTCTGAGAAACCGAATGAAATGTAACCATAAAAAAATTGTATCTTGTTAAAAAAGTTAGCCAAAAACATCAGTATAATATTTACTATAGTAATTCAAGAGTGTTGTAGTCTTTAACTTGACTATCGTTTCCCTGATGCCCGATATATTGTCAATGCTGCGGCACACTCAGGCTGGTTCGTAAGATTTCGGAAAAATTCTAGACCGGCTTCTAGCCTTTGAGAATCCTTTCCCAGTTTTCGTGTCATTTCCATGAGAGTTGGTTGTATACAAGAGTGCATATACTCTACCAACTTCTCTAGATCTTGATCTTCAGTATTACCAAAGTTATAAAACGCCCATGGTATATTAGTGACCTCCCGAAAACCCACTGAAGTTAAAAGTGGTCCCAAAATTCGCCCGATACAGGGATTACCATCTGCATATAAGAACATTTCACGGTAAGATTGTAGTAAATATTGATAATCAGGTGAGTCAGGCCAAATCAGGTGAGTTTCGTAATCAGTTTCAGTTACGGTAATTCGACCGCCTGGCTTGAGGACACGGTACGCTTCCTCCAGAATTGCTTTGGGATTTGAGACATGTTCTAAGAACCAGATGGCATAAACATGATCAAAACTGGCATCGGGCCAAGGAAGCTGAATGGCATCACCTACACGCAGATCAATGTTGTTGTCAAAACCAAGAGTATTTAAATAGTGCTGAGCGCATTCTATTTGAGTAGATTCGAGATCGATTCCAGCTACTTTCAAATGTGGAAAACTGTCTAGAATTATTCCTAAGACAGCACCTGTACCACAGCCGATTTCTAACAAATTCTCGGTAGGAAACAAATTGAGATCGCGCAATAGCACTTTGTCCCGCCAATATTGAGCTTGTTTAACTAAGCGTTGTTGCTCTTGATGTGAATAGCCATGTATGTACTTTTTGGACAAGTGTTAGTCTCCCAACTGAACTAATTTAGAAGATTGTCGATCAAGTTTCTAAATTAACATGGATGATTTGAACACACTTTAATTGGCCAGCACAAGAGTGTGTTCAAAATTTTAACTATCCTATTGTTTCTAACACAGTATATCTTAATTTATCTGCTGCCTCTTCCATTTCTACTAGTGATTCAATCGCCATAACATCTGTAAGTGAAACACCTAAAATTTTAGCAGCTTTACGAATGGCTTCCTTCTCCTTTTGATGATATTCTCTATCAGCTCGGCACATCTTTATCGCTTGATATAAAATAACTTTGGGCGAATTCATGGGAAAATCAAAATTAATCTTCTCCAATAGCTCTTCGAGATTAACATCTTTCCAATTCAGGTTTTTGACAGTGGCAATATACTCTTTACTGATTTCTGGCAAATACTCTTGACTACATCCGAACAAAACCAGCTCATCAATGTACCAATCCAATTCTGCCTCTGCCAGCTCACCCTCTGCACCAGCAATTGCCAACAACACACGACTATAATTAACCGCAACATCAAAGTCACCAGGTTGGTGAATATTGTATTGTCTTTTTGAATAGGGGGATGGTTGCAGTGCCTTGCCGTTACTCATATTTTGTCCTGGATTTGTCTAAGCCTGATTTACTAATAAAGTATTAATAGTAGACTAATATTTGAACAATGTCAATTTTTGCTAGGGCGTGTCATCAAATAGGTATCAATCTAGTTTAGAATCGATAGCTGTAGAGAGTTGAGTTAATCAGGAGCTGTGCTATAGCAATCCTATCTGATTCGTGAAAGAAATGGGCTGCTTTAAGGCAGAAGGCAGAAGGCACCCACCCCTAACCCCTCCCAGGAGGGGAATGGCAGAAGGGACCAGAGTTGGAGCTAGTTTTTAATAAGTCCAGTGATTTTACAAATGATTTAGGATTGCTATATCAGAGCTCAGGGGGTAATATGAGCCCTGAAAAGCATACTATATAAGGCTTTGAGGCCAGTTATCTTAGCAAAGATCAACTCGCAAATTGACCCTACGAATGATTTTCTGGAAGCTCAAACCCTTATAACTACCTCCAACGTCACCCCCAAACAGCATGTATCTTTTTATAACTAATGGGCTGAACTTATTGCCCAGTAAGGATTTTAGCTTGCATGTCACCCCCCCAGGCATTAATCAGAGAATTAGTAGGAGTAGATAATTCATAATTCAGATTAATAATACTGAATTTGTAGGATGGGTATAGCGATAGCGAAACCCATCGCTCTCTCGTTCTTGTTCGGTTTTATCTTTCAACCTAACCTACAATAAGGTTAATTCCATGAACATCATTATTCCAAACTATTATAGTCAATTACGGGATTTCGGTGAAGGGATGATTTTCCTAACTTTACCATCTTGCTTGGATGTGACATAGATTTCTCCTTCTTCGTCCACCCCGAATCGCACATCGGATCGTTTTTTCCCAATAATTTCTAGAAAAGAAGCGTCTCGCTCTCCTTTAAAGAGCCGAAGTTCCTTTATTGTTGCCTGTTTGCCATTGACAAGTTCATCTACAGGAACGTGGAAAAATCTGGCATCATGACCGAAGTCAGCAAAAATGTATTGACCGATTAATTCAGGAATTGCCTTGGCCCGATAAACATAACCACCAGCGATCGCAATTCCATAGAAGCCTTTTATGTCGGAGGGGATATCATGGTCATATTGGGCAACGGGATAAGTATAGCCATAGGAGCGATCGTTTTTGGGTAAGGTCAACAAAACATTTTCATTATTTTCCTCTATAACCCAAGTACCTTCTCGCTCGCCCCAACCATAGTTAGCTCCTTTGATACCAAGATTAATTTCTTCAATAAAAGCCTGACCAGTATCAGCAATCAACATTTTGCCTTCGCCACCAGTATCCCAGCTAAAACGATGGGGATTACGCAGTCCATAAGCCCAGATTTCACCCAAGGTTTTAGGATCGTCATCCGTAACAAAAGGATTATCACCAGGAATACCATATTGACCATTAACACTATTATTCCCAAAGGGATCGATTCTGAGAATTTTGCCCAGCGGTGTTCCCAGATCCTGTCCATTATCCAAAGGATCGGTATCCCTAACAGGGTAGCCATCACTACCGCCATGGGAGCAGGTCAAAGTTGCAGAACAGATGAACTAAGTAGGTGGGCATATAGCAATTCTCATAGCTATGAGGTACACAATTTCTGGATTTTAGGGAACAGCGGATCTGGAAGGTGGTGCGTTACGGGACGCGCTGTTCCAAGGGCGAACAGGTGGAAAATCAGCGCGAGCCCGTCTTATCACGCACCCTACGGACTGGATTATTCCTTCAAGGGTGTTTCAAATATCACCACATGGTTGAAATTGGGCAGCAAACGCTTAAGAGCTTGCTGATACGCTTCCGCATCACTGCGCCGATTAAATCGCGCTACAGTTATCCGTTGCATCTTAGGTAGGTGCCGAATGACACACCAGGGTTTCAATCGGTCTCGGTAAGTTTGTCGAGTTGATATCATATTGTTAAATACCCCATTTTTATGGGTTGTTTTAGGAAAGGCGATCGCCCAGTAGTTTTGCGGCCTCTTGGGTGATCGCCGAATATTCTATTTACTATTAAATATGTAGTTGCGTAGTTTGTCAAGTCCAAAATGGGATTAATTAGGTTACGAGTTCGAGAATTAGCGGCGGAGAAGGGTTGGACGTTGAAAGAAGTTTCCGACCGTTCTGGAGTAACCTATAGCACTGTGGCTAGTTATGCCCGACGTGACGCCATGAGTATGACGGATTTTACAGCAATTCTGAAGCTAGCCCGGGCTTTTGATGTTATGGTTGAAGATTTGGTAGAGGTTATCGAAGAGTAGGGAGTAGGTAGTCGGGAGTCGGGAGTAGGGAGTCGGGAGTAGGTAGTCGGTAGTCGGGAAAAGCGGGAAATGGGGAGAATTATCCCGGAAATTATTGTGTATTTTGATACATATTTTGAATAATTTATACCTAACCAAAGTACCTACTCGCCCCTTTGTAAAAAACCTACCCTTGTATAGCAGTCGCCAGGGCAGTTAGGACATGACAAAAGTCTCACACCCTTTGTAAGCGATGCAGAGGTGCGACCCGTGGCGAATTTAATTCGCCAACGGAAAGCGCACCTAAGCGGTCTTGGGGGTTTCCCCCATGAGCGACTGCATCAAGAAGCGCAAGAGTTTTACTTCTGACTTCTGACTTCTGACTTCTGACTTCTGCTATAAAACACCCCACACCCCACACCCCACACCACTTGTGATCAGAATTGCGATAGTTTGCAGATACTCCCATAACAAACATGGTAGGTTTACTGGATTGGGAAAACTTAGCAACAAAAGGCATGAAATTGTTTTCTATGCTTTTTGAAACTCTAACCACTTAACAAGATTGAAACTCGGCAAACCTTACTTCCTCAAATTCGTTTTTCCTAGCTTATCAGTGATGGATCGCTACATCGCTGCTGAACTCATCCCACCGTTTCTATTTGGTGTTGGCGGGTTTTCATCTATTGGTGTGGCTGTGGGTAGCCTGTTTGATATGGTAGTCAAAATCACTGAGTTAGGACTATCCTGGACAATTGCTGCCCAAGTCGTGCTGTTGAAGTTTCCTGAGTTTATGTCCTATGCCTTACCCATATCAGTACTTCTCGCGACACTAATAGCATATTCTCGCTTGAGTAATGACAGTGAGTTAATTGCCCTGCGCAGCTGCGGTGTGAGTTTATACCGACTGGTTGCCCCTGCTCTGGTTCTCAGCCTAGTGGTCACCGGGATTACTTTCCTGTTCAATGAATTAATTGTTCCAGCGGCTAACTACCAGGCAACTATAACATTAGAAAAAGCTCTTAATGAGGAAAAACCCGCTTTCAATGAAAACGGTATTCTGTATCCAGAGTATCAGACTTTTCCCCAACCCAATGGCACAACTACTCAGACACTCAAACGCTTATTCTACGCCAATGAATTTGATGGTCAGACCATGAAAGATTTGACTGTTTTGGAGTGGTCTAATCTGGGTAAGTTGAACAAAATTATTCTATCGGAATCAGCTCTTTGGAACTCTACGCAAAATACCTGGGATTTTTTCCATGGGTCAATTTATTTTATTAGTCCTAATACCTCTTTCCAAAAAATAGTAACCTTTGATCATCAAGAAATTCCATTTCCTAGAGCGCCCCTTGATTTAGTCACTAAAGCCCGTGACCCCTATGAGATGAATATTCTTCAAGCCATAGAAATGATCCAGTTGCTTCAGGGAGCTGGCGATCGCAAAAAACTCCGGATGCTGCAAGTGCGGATGCAACAAAAAATTGCTTTTCCATTCATTTGTATAATCTTTGGCTTAGTGGGAGCAAGCATCAGTATTCGACCTAAACGAATCAGCAAAGGGACTAGCTTTGGGGTCTGTTTAATCGTAATTTTTGGCTACTACTTACTGAGCTTTGTGATCGGAGGTTTTGGTATAGCGGGAATTCTCTCCCCTATTGTAGCCGCCTGGTTACCTAATTTATTCGGTTTCGGAGCAGGAGGATGGTTATTGTGGCGATTGGAGGCTAATGGTTGATGGGAATTTGGAGTAGGGAATAGGGAGTAGGGAGTAGGGAGTAGAGGAAATCAAATTGACTGTACCTTATTAAGCATTCAGCCCTTAGCTGTCAGCTGTCAGCTGAATGCCTAGATTAAATTTATACCCTTGGATGTTAATTTAAAATTGTTAAAATTGAAAATTATTAATGGCTATTAACCAGTTAAAATTTTCAATTTTAACTAATCCCAGTTAGTTCTAAACTGCTACAGCAGTCGCTTTAAGTTCAAAAATCTTATTGATTACATCTTCTACTACCTTATCAGGAGTAGACGCTCCAGAGGTTACTCCTACCACTATCGAACCAGAGGGAAGCCAATTTCGTGCTACTTCTACCTCCTGATGTAGGGGTTTATGCTCTATTTCATCAGCAGAAATAATCCGGTTGACACTGTCAATGTGATAGGATGGTAGTTGTCGCTCAATCGCAATTTCTTGCAGGTGAGTGGTATTGGAGGAATTAAAGCCACCAATCACAATCATCAAGTCTAGCTTTTCTTCCACTAGCTCCAACATGGCATCCTGCCGTTCTTGGGTGGCATCACAAATGGTATTGAAGCTTTGGAAGTGATCGTTTAAATTAGACGTACCATATTTCTTCATCATGGTGCGCTCAAAAAGTTTGCCCATCTGCTCGGTCTCGGTCTTGAGCATAGTAGTTTGGTTGGCAATCCCAATCCGCTCTAAATCCCGCTCTGGGTCAAAGCCAGCGGAGATAGCGTTTTTAAATTTATCGAGAAATTCCTCCCGGTTACCACCATTGAGAATGTAGTTGGCAACGTACTCCGCTTCTTGTAGATTCAGCACCACTAGATATTTTCCGGCAAAGGAACTCGTTGCTACGGTTTCCTCGTGTTTATATTTGCCGTGAATAATCGAAGTGTACTCTTTTTTCTTATGCTTCTCTACCGTGTTCCACACTTTGGACACCCAGGGACAGGTAGTATCTACAATCTTGCAGTCTTTCTCGTGGAGTAGCTGCATTTCCTGAACACTAGCACCGAATGCTGGTAAAATCACCACATCCCCAGCACCAACAACAGAGAAGTCTTTCTTGCCATCCTCAACGGCAATAAATCCTACTGACATTTCCCGCAAACGCTGGTTAACAGAGGGGTTGTGAATAATTTCATTGGTAATCCAGATCTGTTCATTGGGGAAGTGGGTGCGGGTTTCATAAGCCATGGCTACAGCTCGCTCTACACCCCAGCAAAAGCCAAATGCTTCTGCTAGCCGGATGGTCACATCTCCCTGTTGCAGCCGATAGTTATTGGCACGAATCTCTTGAATCAGACTGCTTTGATATTCCGATTCCAACTGAGAGGTAACTTCGGCTTCGTGACCAAATCCTTTGCGGTGGTAGTTATCTGATTTCTGGAGTGAGCGCTTGAAAGCTTTTGTATCCATGGAGCTATCTTAAGCAAATTACTTATCCATCACTGCTATTATTAATTTACTTTTAATCAACCCTGACGCAATCCGTTTAGGAATTGTGATAATTTTTGTTCCCTACTCCCTCGGTGCGCTTTCCGTAGGCGAATTAAATTCGCCACGGGTCGCACCGCTCCCTACTCCCTACTCCCTGCTCCCTGTCCCCTTTGCTATAGGAATAGCTAATCCTTCTTGGAGGATAAGTTGCTCAAAGATTTGTAAACCATAGCGCCAGACTAAGTAACCTTGGGGACTCAGATGCAAGCCATCGGTACTAAGCTCAGGTTGCAGGTTGCCCTGATTATCAGCAAAGAGGGGATAGAGATTTAGATAAATCGCTCCTTCTGCGTGAGCGATCGCTTTTAGCTGCTGGTTCAGATTTTGGATGCGACTGTTGGGGATAGTAAGTAAGCGATCGCGTCCTTCCCAGGTTGCCTGTTCAGCACCATGGGGCAAAATCGATTGAAGGACAATCTTAGTTTCGGTATGGGCTCGCCGTAAGTAGCGAATCGTTAGCCGTTGGTTTTCTAGAATTGCTTCATCCTTGACCCCCCGAATTAGGTCATTGATGCCGATCATCACAAAAATTGCTTCTGGCTTAGTCTGATCCAAAATATCTAAGCGCTTGAGCAACCCTGCTGAGGTTTCCCCAGACAGTCCTTGATTAAGCCAGTAGCGTTTTGGGGGTAGCAGTGCATTGGGAAACCATAGGCTTAGAGAATCTCCCAGCAGAACGGTTAACTGTTCCGGTTGTTGATTAGCCACTACCTTAGCTTCCCTCTCCAGCAGTGCCAACCATTGTTGGTAATTTAACTGGTGTCGTGGTCCTAATTCAATTACTGGTTCAGGGGTGGGATTTAAAATTCGGGTAGTTACCACAGGATGGCTAACTGGATTTGACGTTGACTGCTGATACTCACCCAGTAGTACCCAGCTGAGAGTCAGAATCATGAACCCATTGGCAGCAAGGGATATTAAAGCCCAAGGTGGACAACGCTTCAACTCAATGAACAAAAAATTGGCATTATTTCTGTTCTAACATCCGTTAGGGAAAAGGTAATACCATCAGGTGACAGTTGACAGTTAACGCTTAACTGTCAACTGTTAACAAAAGCTAGTTAAAAGCAATAGACCATGCTAGCAAAACTCTAAAATTCAGAGCTACTAGCCATGTCTGTACTACTACTGAAGTTACCCATGCTAGAACTAGGGATCACACTGGATTCCTTGACAAATCCAGCGTAAGCTTCCATACCGTGTTCGGCAATATCCAAGCCTTCCAGTTCTTCTTCTGGTGTCACCCGGATACCGAGGGTAAGTTTGAGCACGAACCAGACGATACCACTAAACAGCACGGTAAAGCCACCAATCGCTAGAATACCCAGGATTTGGGTGCCAAGTTGACCGGCACTACCGGCGGTAAACAGACCTGAATCTTTAGCGAAGAGTCCAACGGCTAGGGTTCCCCAGATACCATTGACCAAGTGGACTGAAATTGCCCCTACCGGGTCATCAATTTTGATGTTGTCAAAGAAGGAAACCGAGAATACAACAATGATGCCACCAATCGCACCAATAATCACTGCTGAGAGATAGCTGACATTGTTACAGGGAGCGGTAATTGCTACTAATCCAGCCAAAATCCCGTTGATGATCATCGACAGGTCTGGCTTACCATCTTTTAGCCAAGCTGTCAAGGTGGCAGTAATCCCACCAGCTGCTGCGGCTAGGTTAGTGGTTACCGCAATATAGGGAACTGCCTTACTAGCAGCTAGCTCAGAACCGGGATTGAAGCCAAACCAGCCGATCCAGAGAATCAAGCAACCAAGAGTTGCAATACTCATGTTGTGACCTGGGATAGCACGAGGTTCACCGTTTTCGTACTTACCGCTACGGGGTCCGAGGAAGGCAGCTCCCATCAAAGCCGCCCAGCCACCAACGGAGTGAACCACGGTTGAGCCAGCAAAGTCTGAGAATTCCATGCCATAAAGCCAACCATCACTGCTCCAAACCCAGTGTCCAGTGATGGAGTAGGAAAAACCAACAATCAGGATGCTGAAGATTAAGAAGTCTAGGAACTTAATCCGTTCAGCAACCGCACCGGACACGATAGTTGCGGCAGTTCCAGCAAAAGCAGCTTGGAATAGGAAAAATACCGATATCGGTAGACCGGCCGGAAATGGGTCTAACCCATAGGTAGCGGGATCTTCACTGCTTAGGAAAAAGCCCGACATCCCAATAAATGCATTGCCTTTGCTGAACATAAAGGAGAAACCAATTGCCCAAAACGCAATGGTTGCCAAGGCAAAGACGATTAGGTTCTTCGAGAGAATGTTTACCGCATTCTTCTGGCGGCAGAAGCCGGTTTCTAGCATTCCGAATCCGGCATTCATGAAGATAACTAGGATGGCAGCTACCAATATCCAGATAGCATTGAGAGTTCCCTGAATTTCGGCTGGGCTAGGTGCCGCACTATCCTGGGCAACAGCAGCTGTATGCCAAACTAGAACAATTATCCCTGTCAGAGGAATACAGGCGAGCCAGTAAGGGGAAAACGATTTTGCGATCGCTTTCAATGGCTCTAGATAAGGAGAATCCCACGATGAGCGGGAGGATTGGTGAGCCATCGGTCGCCTAGATTTTACTAGGGTACCCTTGTTTTTCATTGTTCGCTGAGATTTTGAACTTGACATAATAAGCGTTAACTTACCTCTCTTTTTGATACACTTCCTCACACTGAGAAACTTCAGGAAACAAATTGTAAAATTAGCCACCGAAACCTAAGAGTCCATCATTTTTCAAGGACTCATCATGACCTCACCCTGCTACCTTTACATACCTGATTGCTAGATGCTAGACCCCTGTCTGGGCCAGTAATCAGGGAGTTTCTTCAGCTAAAGCCTTGTCTTAAGACAAAACCTTACAAATAACTGGGACTATAGTCAAGGGAATTAAAGCATTATTTAATGAAATATTTCATTAAATGAAATTTTTCATTAAAAATTGCTGCAGGATACCCCACCTACACTGGTAGAGTTATTTGCTGACGGTGCTTTCAAGGGATGGAAGCCACCTTGAAAGTACTTAGCCCCAACCGACATGCTGCACCTCTAACTAATGGTTTAGACTAATGGTTTTGAAATTAATCCAGTTCTAGGTTCAAGTAAGCATGTTTTCTTGGTAGAAAATTGACTAAGCAATTTCGATAAAACTGGTACACGATACATGCTGATCAACCTCTCGTGTAAAAGTGATTACTCCCCTCGACCACGTACGCCACGATTTCTCAACTACCATGCACTAATGCTCACGAAAATTTGCTGATAATCCGAACTGGGGAAATATAAAGGAAGTGGTTACCAGCTAAACACGCTTGTGGTCTATTGACACTCCCTGCTCGCTTATGAGCGGAGATTCTTAGTTCTACGACACGCCTTGTCTTGATGCAATAGCGAGTGGGGGAAACCCCCAAGACCGCGCTGCATCGCTAAAATTAGCTATCCGAAAGGCAATACTTAAGCCAAGTATCCGTTCTAAAGAACCAAATACCGAGCCTAATTTAACTAACCCCAGTGGGCTTGTCTCCCTAAGCGTTTAAATACGTTCCCCTGTGCCCCACGGTACGTTAATTGGTGAAAGTTGACTTTACTGGTTCTTCGGTATCCGCGCTTGATCCATGGGTTTTGGCGGTGCGACCCGTGGCGAATTTAATTACGGGTCAAGCGCACCGATGAGGTTTTTCGCGCCTCGTGTACTAGCATCGCTTTACGTCGTTGGGGAGCTTGGCAGTACCGACGAATCCTGCCTGTGCTAGGCTACATCCTCATTATGTATCAACTCTGGAAAAGTCGCCCTAGAAGGGCACCTCAAGTAGCGTGGCCAAAGGCCAGGCTTGAAACCCAAAATTTTTGGTCAACTCTAATAAAGTCTTACCTCTTTAGTAACCCATCTACATCCTTTCGGATTAGGTGAGGTTATTGACTAGTTGATAGGTTTGTATTTGAGGTGTTTTGATCTAATATCTTTTTCTGTTATGATTCTGTATCAATATATACTTTTTTTTAAAAAAAATCAGCGTATTAAACACTAGGTAGATGCAACGTCTAGTTGGGGAGCTAATTGGGCGAACGAGAATTTGACACTCCTACGGGTAGAAGCCGATCATGGTACAAGTATAAGAATGGGCATACTGTAGACTAGCCATGTATTTGATATGCTCAAGGGATTAGCTATGGAATTGTATCCAAAATAACAGCAGTGAATCGAATTGACCAGGAATTGGCAGCCTTAGAGGAAGCCATCACCCATTTGGCAAAAGAATTCCAAACAACCTACTCTAACTATTTGACCTTTTTAGGTCAATGCGTCGGGCAGCAGCTGATTATGGCTGCCTATCGGATTTGTACTCAAGGGTATCCTGAGTCTTTTCTAAATTTGTCGGTTAACAGTCGGCAACAGTTACAGCAATCCCTACGAAAGCTGGCTCAAGAGACTCAACAACAGTTGCCATCACTCCTAGAACAGTGGCAAGAGTCAAGGTCAGCTACTACTGATGGCTCTGATCATGACTCTGATCATGACTCTGAAATGCCTTCATCTGAAATACCTTCATCTACAGAAGACTCTCCATTTTTTAATGCTCCAACCGAGCCATCACCAGCAGCTGAGTTGACGAGTAACCCACGAAATAGCATAGAGAAACTGGAAGAATGGCTCAAGCACCTAGAGAGTGGGATCACCAAAACTATTCAAGATGTCTCTGTGGAAACCAATCGGATCTTGCATAAATCCTCAATTATACCAGACAAATTTCCCCAAGAAATCCTAGAAGCAGCGGCAAAAGTCGAAGCATCTGCAATCGAAACGGCTGAATCCCCCAATATTATCAAAATAATGATGGAAACTAAAGGTGATGGCGAAACAGATGAATCCAGATTAACCCGTATTATTGCCATTAAGCTGCGCTTATCTGAGATAGAATTTGCAGACCCTAACTTGACCCCTGGACGTAAGAAAATTAGAGATCTATTAGCTAAAATGAGTCAACTGAAGCGAGAGTATTACAAAAAACAGCGGCAAAAGGCAGTTGCTCAAGCCGAAGCAGCATGGCGTGCCAGCTGGTTTGACGATTAAACTGAGGTAATGATCAATGACTAAAAACCAAAGACCAAAGACTAAAGACCAATGACCAAAGACCAATGACCGAATTACCAGATTGGGTGCGATTGCAAAAAGCCCTGTCGGTAGAAGCAAGAGTTGGCTTTACTGATTTGGAAGGGAATCAATACCGCTTTAGTGAATTCCTCTGCCTCAGTTTTGGTAAGACTCCTAATGTCCTAACATCAACTGAGAAACGGCGTTGGCAGGACATCGGCAATCAGTTTGCCCGTTATTCTCAGATGACGCTACAGCAAAGGCAACATCTGGTAGCTGATACTCGCCGCTTTCTCAACGACCTGAAGCAGAACACTCAACGCCGTTTAGTTGAAGATAAATATCAAACAGAACATCCTATGGTCAGAGTGCCTAAAACCAAGCCCTTGGTGGAGAAACAACAGGCATCCTCAGAGCTTGGTAGTAAAAAAAACCTTGACCTACCACTGGCTAAGTTGGCAGCAGTGGGTAGTAAAAACAGTGAGTATTTAGCACGTCTGGGTCTGCACAAAGTGCGTGACTTGCTCTATTACTATCCCCGTGATCATATTAACTATGCCCGTCAGGTCAATATGGCTGACTTAGTACCTGGTGAAACAGTCACTATCATGGGTACGGTGAAGCGCTGTAACTGCTTCAGTAGCCCCCGTAATAAAAAATTAACTATTTTAGATATAGTCTTAAAAGACTCTACTGGTCAAATTAAGCTCAGTCGTTTTTTTGCTGGCTTTCGTTACAGTAATCGTAGCTGGCAGTATCAACAAAAGCGACGGTATCCAGTGGGAGCAGTGGTAGCTGCTTCGGGTTTGGTAAAGAAAAATAAATATGGGATTACCCTAGAAGACCCGGAACTGGAAGTATTAGAGCATCCAGGGGGTACCATTGACTCGATGAAAATAGGTCGAGTTGTACCCGTTTATTCCCTAACAGAAGGGGTACCAGCCGACATGGTCAGGCGGGCAATAATTGCTGCACTTCCCTACACTTCTTTGATTAAGGAACCCTTGCCAGTAACCTTTCGTAAAGAATATGGGTTGATGGGGGTCTGTGATGCGATCGCAAACATTCATTTTCCCCAAAATGCAGACACCCTTGCTGATGCCAGAAGGCGCTTAGTCTTTGATGAATTTTTATACTTACAGCTCGGATTTCTCCAGCGCCGCCAAGCTCAGCGTAAAACCCAAAGCAGTGCGGTCATGGCTCCGATTGGTAAACTCTTTGACCAATTTAATCAACTGCTTCCTTTTGAATTAACCGGGGCTCAGACAAGAGTTATCAATGAGATTCTCAAGGATATGGAATCAGAGACACCCATGAATCGATTGGTTCAGGGAGATGTCGGTTCCGGCAAAACTATTGTAGCAGTTTATGCTATTATAGCCGCAATTCAATCGGGCTATCAAGCCGCTTTGATGGCTCCCACTGAAGTATTAGCTGAACAGCACTATCGTAAGTTAGTAAATTGGTTTAATTTACTACACCTTCCCGTTGAATTACTAACAGGTTCCACTAAAGTTTCTAAGCGTAGAAAAATTCATTCCCAGCTAGAAACAGGAGAACTTCCCTTGTTGGTAGGAACCCATGCTTTGATTCAAGACCCAGTGAACTTCAACAATTTGGGTTTAGTGGTGATTGATGAACAGCATCGGTTTGGGGTAAAGCAACGGGCTCGTTTACAGCAAAAAGGTCAATCTCCCCATGTGCTGACTCTGACCGCCACACCAATTCCCAGAACCCTAGCGCTAACCCTCCACGGAGATTTGGATGTGAGTCAGATTGATGAATTGCCCCCTGGTCGTCAGAAGATTCAGACAACTGTGCTACGGGGTAAAGAGAGAAAACATGCCTATGACTTGATTCGTCGAGAAGTGGCTCAAGGACGGCAAGCCTATATGGTATTGCCCTTGATTGAGGAATCGAACAAATTAGATTTACGCTCGGTAATTGAGGAGCATAAACGACTGTCTGAGAGTATATTTCCAGAATTTAAGGTTGGGTTACTTCATGGTCGGATGAATTCAGCCGATAAAGATAAAGCACTGAGTGCTTTTCGGGATAACAAGAGCCAAATTATTGTTTCAACTACCGTGATTGAAGTGGGTGTAGATGTACCCAATGCGACCGTAATGATGATTGAAAATGCAGAACGGTTTGGGTTATCTCAGTTACACCAATTACGGGGTCGTGTGGGTCGAGGTTCTGACAAATCTTATTGTCTTTTAGTCAGTGGTTCTAATACTGAAACAGCCAGACAACGTTTGGGGGTATTAGAACAATCCCAGGATGGCTTTTTTATCTCAGAAATGGATATGCGTTTTCGTGGTCCTGGGGAAGTTTTAGGTAAGCGCCAATCCGGGTTAGCAGATTTTGCTCTAGCTAGTTTGGTAGAAGACCAAGAGGTATTAAATTTGGCGCGGGATGCAGCAGAAAAGATTATTCTTCAGGATGAAATATTGGATAATTACCCTTTAATGAAAGTCGAGTTAGAGTATCGGTATCAGAAGTTGATGGATGGAACAATTATGACTTAATTTAACATAGACTTGTTTCAGAAGTAGGGAACAGCGGATCTGGGAGTAGGTCGCACCGCTCCCTACTCCCTACTCCCTACTCCCTACTCCCTACTCCCGCTATACTAGTCTAATACCTCAACTGTCCCCAACTGACCATCAATCCTGACCCGCTGACCATCTCGTAATATATCAGTGGCATGATTAATATCCATTACGGCTGGGATACCATACTCTCGGGCTACAATGGCACCGTGGGACAGACGTCCCCCTACTTCAGAAATTAAGCCACCAGCACGAGCGAGTAATGCTGCCCAACCAGAATCGGTGTAGGGTACAACCACAATGGTTTGCTGGTCAATAGTGATATCACTTTGCAAGGTTTTGACTATTTTTACCAAACCCTGTACTTGTCCCGAACTGGCACCAATGCCTTGTAGCAGTCGTTGCTCAGACCCAGCTAAAGATTTGGGTTCAGCGGGTAAGGGAGGATTATTGCCATAAACCAGGAAAGGTACCGTAGTCAGCTGAGCATCCTGTTCAAATTTAGTCCGTCGTTGTTGCACAATTTGTGGAAGCTGTTGTCTGAGTTCCTGGTTATCACTACCTACTAGAGAGCGAATTTCGGGTAACTCCAAGAAAAAAATGTCCCCTGGTTCAACTAGTAAACCTGACAGCAGCCAGCGTGCCTCTAAAGCCAAGAAGCTCCAACGTAGGTGAGCCATCAGCTTAGAGTAGACTTGGGTTACTCGACCTTTGAGATTCAGCCGTGCTTGTACCACTTCAGCTTTCCAGTTTTGCCCTCTAGGTTTTGGAGATTGGGGGAGTGGATGAGCTAGAAACTGAGCGAACAGCTTTCTGAGCGATCGGGGGTCTTCTTGCCAGCGGGGAATTGCTACATCGGTTGCCACTTCGCTAAGGTAACCATAGCCCTCAAGAAAGCGGTCAAACTGCTCTAAAATACTGGAACCATCTGGGATTTCTGCTAGGGTGGCAAACAGAGAGGCTCCACTGTCATAGATAACCTGTTCGTGGCTTAATAAATGGCGAGCATCTGCTGCTATCCTAGCCAAGGCTCGCATACTATCGACCTCTGGAGTTTTGCTGTTATCTAGTTCTTTGTCATCAATCTTGAGTACTGCCTGCCGCAAGGACATACTAAGGGGAGCAAGAATACTATAGTAGGTGGCTCGTTTCAACACCATCAAAATGCTGTCGATGCGTTCTAGGAGTTGCACTGGAGATAATTCCGACTGGGCTCTTGCTGAAAGCTGATTCAATAGGGGCAGAAAGTGGGTTTGGTAATCCGCTTCAAAATCTTGGTCTAAACGCCATTCCCGACCGAGCAATCGTAGTAAACCAGGTACGTTTTTTATAGTGGTATTTATCGGTGGTTTGGAAAACTTAGCTCCCCTAGTCAGAAATTCCAGACTTTCTGGGGGTAGACCCATACGCCGAAAAATTTCCCCCAACAGAGTAACATTGAAGTAAGCATGGGAATAGTGCAGGGTGGCGGTTTCGGTGAAATCCATTCCTTTAGCTCGTTTCCCTAGCACTATGGTAAAAATCTCTCCCCAAACACCGCAGGTGAGGGGACGATTAATCGACCAAGTTAGGGGTCGGATTACTCCTGGAATCACTTCCGCAGCAATTTTACGAGTCCAGGTTGGTTGTAGAGTAGTGATAGGTCGTGCTTGCAGTAACCAAAGGGTTTGACCGTCATAACTCCACTCAAGATCTTGGGGAAGACCCTGGTAATAGTCTTCTAACCGACGTGCCAAGAGCGCCACTTGTTTGATTAAGGCTGGGGGGACATCACCACTCCCCTCAATCCGTGAGGAGGGCAAACTTTCTGCTGAATCCTCTTGCTGCCCTGACTTCTGGAAATAAACTTGGTACTGCTCTGGTGTTACTTTACCCGATACAACTTGTGTAGCATATCCAGGTAGGGCTTCGACCACAACAGCTTCTCCCTGTTGGGAAATAGGGTCACGACTGAAAGCAACCCCAGAAAAAACCCCCTTGACTTGTTTTTGAATGAGCACAGCCATCGCTGTATCTGGCAGTTGCTGATCCCGACGGTATTGTGCAGCTACTGGATTACGATAAGACTCTAAGACTCGATTAATGGCATCCAGTAGTGCCGCTGAGCTGGTCACCTGCAAGATGCTTTGATACTGCCCTGCGGCTGAAGCCTGGGCTGAATCTTCTCCCACTGCGGAAGAACGCACTACCAGGGGTTCAGATTCAGAAACGGGTAGGTATTTGAGCAAAGGTTCTGGATCATCCCCTGGAGGGAGTACCCAGCCCACAGGTACGGAGTAACCAGAACGCTTCAGCTGGGATAGGGTGGCAGCTTTTTGCCCAACTTTTTTAGGGTCTAGTTTGGTGTCCAGAGAAATTACGGCACTATCGCCTTGGAAAAAATGAAACACTTTCTTAGATTCTGCTTGAGTTTCTCCACTCGGAAGGTCTAAGTCATCGGGAATTTTTTGATAAATCCAAGCTAATAATAGACTCAAGCTGGTGGCAATTACAATTCTGGAGACATCCTGGGGATGCAATAAAGCCAGAATCACGGGGAACAAGACTAAAATCACCCGTTTGCCATGTTTGGGATTGCGGAAAATGGTAAAGCTAATCCCTCCAATCAAAAATACCAGCAATGCGAGAATGGGGTCATGGCATAATACTCCCCAAGTTACATTGGTCGTCCCTGCACCTTTGCCTATCCAGTAACGACCTAAGACCAGCATGATTAGAGCGATCAATTCCCAGGCTGATTCACTGGGAAAGAAGTGGCGAGCTAGTAAGACTGCTGCAATTCCTTTTCCTGCCTCTGAGAGCACTGCCAAGACACCAACCAGATTTCCTCCGTGGTAAAAGGCGGCTGAAACTGATATATTACCAGTACCGACCTGGGCTAGGTTACGCCTTGTCAGTACATAGGTAATCCAGGCAATCAGAGGTAGTCCGCCTAAGATAGGACAGACGGTAACAATGAGCAAAAACCCTAAAACCTGGTTTAGTGTCATGGGACTAATGGAAATCACTTAGTGAGATAGAGAGGACTTTATAATAACTACTACTTGATCAGAAGTATATAAGCAGTATATAAGAAGGATATAAGAACTACTTGAACTTACTGGTATCGAAAAATGTCTAGTAATCACAACTAGTAATCACAACTAGTAATCACAAGTTTAGTTTGTAAAATTATCTAAACCAAAATCAAGCCAAACTGTCTAATAAAATGGCTTGGTTTAACTAAACTATGAGTAAAGTATTTATATCATCTGGTAGATAATTATTACCTGTTATAATTATAGTTTATATTCCAGATTTTAACCTGATTTAGTCCCTAAGTTGTTTTGATTACCGCAGCTTTTAAACAGGGATTATCAACTGCATTTTCCATAGTGAATTGGATTCCTATGCCAGCAGCCAGTCAAACCCTATCCTGCCCCCAGTAGTTGCACTTTTGGATTAGTGTACGATATTTGGTATGGTAAAAGTCTTTTCTTTTTTTTTATTTAACGATTGATCATGTATAGCAGAAGTCAGAAGTCAGAAGTCAGAAGTCAGAAGTCAGAAGTCAGAAGTCAAACTCTTGCGCTTCTTGATGCAAAGCGCGAGTGGGGGAAACCCCCAAGACCGTAATGGTGCGTTTTCCGCATCTAATTATTAAATTCGCCACGGGTCGCACCTCTGCATCGCTTACAAAGGGTGTGAGACTAATGTCGATGTCCTAACTGCCCTGGCGACTGCTGTAAATTGATAATATAAACAGGAGTTACGCGGTTAGGTTTATTTCCCACCCAAAATTGGGAGGCTAGGGGGGCGAAATCAACTTAACCACGTAAGTTCTGTATAAGGGTAAGTTTTCAGAACTTTCTCGATAACAACAAAGTTTCTAAAGTTGCTGGAGGAGTTGCTAGCTTTGCTACAGCACCTGTGGCTGCGGAAGCTCTTTGAGATTCTAGTATTTGAACCAATCCTTACACAGATAGGTAGGTAATGGTATGGCTAAGATTGTGGGTGTTCATGGGATTAATCAAGAATTTAGAGGTAGTAATACAATTTATGATCGATGGCTACCAGCCCTCAAGGATGGTTTGGAGCGTGTTGGAGCTAGATTAGATTCTGATCATGAATTCCGCTGTGCCTTTTATGGAGACCTGTTCAGAGGCCGCTCGAAATCAGCAATAGGGATACCTAACTATGACGCCAGTGATATTGACTCGGATTGGGAGAAGGAACTCCTCCTGGAATGGTGGAAAGAAGCAGCAAAAGTAGAAGATGATATTAAAGGCCCAGCCGATCTATCAAGAGAAAAGGCAACACCGAAACTTGTTCAAAAAGCTTTAAATGCCTTAACTGGTTCCAGGTTTTTTGGTGGTGTTGCTGAAAAAATCGTGATTTATTTTCTCAAGCAAGTTGGCGGTTACTTACATAATCCAGACTTAAGACAGCAAATTCGCGGACGCATTGTGGAAGCGATTGACCAAGATACCCGTGTATTAGTTGGTCACTCTCTGGGGTCAGTTGTCTGTTACGAAGCCCTATGCCAACATCCAGAATGGTCAGTGGAGGTTTTTGTGACTCTAGGTTCCCCATTGGGGATAAAAGGGCTGATTTTTGATCGCTTGGAACCTTCACCGGTCTCTAATTTGGGGTCTTGGCCGGGAAGTGTAAAAAGGTGGATCAACATTGCGGATGCGGGAGATATTGTTGCTTTAGAAAAAGAATTAAATCCTTTATTTAACGGGTTAGTGGAAGATAAGCTTGTTTATAATGGATCTGATGCTCACAATGCTAGTAACTATTTTACCGCATCTGAAACAGGAGAAGCTATTAAGTTGGGCTTGATTGATGAGTAGACGAGGTATATGGCGGAAAAATCCAGGTATTATTTAATCGCTTGTGGCACAAGTAATTACAACGATCAGGATGTAGATAACTTGGATAGTGTGCCAACAGACTTACAGAGAGTTGTTGATTTACTAACTCAGAAATTTGGATATGAAGAAGCCTTGACCGATCTTCGTTTAAATCCGAATAAAGATGATTTAATCAAACAATTTTCAGACTGGCTTCAGCATGAAGAACGATGTGAGAGCGATCGCGTAATCTTTTACTATTCCGGTCATGGTGAAGACCTCAAAGGAGATAGACATTATCTTTTAATGGAAGATACGGTTATAAATCAACTTCCTCAGACATCCTTACCAACGGAAGAGTTAGTTCGTCCTTTGAACAACGAAGGAGTTAAGATAAAACAAATCCTGTATATTATTGATACTTGTTATTCTGGGGTCGGAATAAGTGATGTCTCGAAATTTACTACACAAGTTGTTCAGAAATACCAACCGGTAAAAGGAGCAGGTATCGCAGTTCATGGGATTGCGGCTTGTCGTGCCAAAGATACAGCAAAAGAAGATGTATTTTCTAGCGCTTTGGAGCAAGTAATTAACGATTTAAGTAAAAACTACGATAATTTATATATTCCTCTAGATTATCTAGTTGACCAAATTAATCAGATTATTTCCTCAAAGCAACGTGCTTCCTACTCAGCTTCTGGCTCTGAGATATCTGCTATTTTCTTTCCCATTCTGCCTAAGACTATACAAACATGGGAAGAAAAGCAAGATGAACTGATTAGCAAACTTTTTGCTGAATTAAAGAAACACCCAGAAGATAGCTTACTTCAGCTTAACTCCTTTATTTTAAGCTCTAAAAATATTGAAAATATTGTCTTATACGATGAATTTATTCTGGATTGTAGAGAAATAAAAAAAAGACTAACTGAATTAGGACAAAAACCAGTTTCAAGAGGAATATGCCCTCTAGTTGCTTGTGCAGAATGGTGTCGGCAAAGATTTTCTAAACAGAATAATATATCATTGAGGAGACTTGCTTATACTATTAAAAATTGGCAACAGGAAGTTCTAAAATATAGAGAAGAGGCAAACCTCTCTACAATCCAAGAATCTGTTAAAAAAGCTGATTTAAAATTTCAAGAACTGATTAATAAAGAAAATCTGCGACTTCAAGTTGAGATTGAACCAGAGGTTGATAATGATAATGGTACAGGACAAGCCTCTGGTGTATTATTTTTGAGTATCAATCTTTGGCTGGAAAGTCAGGATTTACCACTTGGTCGGTTTGCAGAGAAGATACGCTTAGAACCTCGGGAAAGTGAAGAGAGTTTCCTTGAGCAAGAGAGTGAGAGTTTATACACTAATCTTGAAAAAATTTTGCCCAACTTAATTCGCAAGGCTCGTTATAGTTTACCTGCACGAGTTAATTTAACAATTGAGTATTTTCTTCCCTTCGACTATTTCAAAACACAATTGGAGAATATTAGGTTTAAGCGAGGGAGAAACCTAACACCCCTGGGTGAGGAGTATCCAATTTTTATCAACTCCTTTGAACGATATTTTGATCAAGATTTTCTTGAGATTCGTGATGAAATTGAAGTGAAGAAGCAAGGGTTATGGAATGATGTAAATAATTCAGTAACTGAACCCAGCGTCCCTGGGGAATTTGAAGGGGATGATATCTATTATATGGGTACAGACCCATCAGATTCCGATCTAGAAATAATTGAAGAGGCTTTACCCATTGCGGTCTGGAGTCGGGACGTGAACCAACCTCTGATTGAAGGAGAGCATCTAAACCTCTCAGAATGGCAAGATTGGCCTAACAAAATACTCAAATTACGCCAAGACAAAAAATACAAAGACTTAGAAGTAACCCTTCTCTGGGATGATTTATATCCGAAGCCTTCCCAACGCTGTAGACCCTTGAATACCGACGTAGTGGACTAAAATGCCAAAGGACCCAACATCTGACCAGCAGGATCTTCGCATCTACCGGGGCTTAACCCTCACTAGGGGAAGTTTACCAAGCTCAAAAGAGCAACAACAGCATCTGAGTCGTATGCCACCACCCCCCCCTTGGCGCACCTTTGGTCTGTCAGTTGAGCAATGGCGTAAAAAAGCAGAATCACAAAATACCCAAGACATCCAAAGAAATATTAATCCAAGGGCATTGGGGTTTGTTCCGACCAAGCAAGCCGTAGAATTGGTCAATGCTGCATTGTGTTTACGTCGCCCTTTACTGATTGAAGGAAATCCCGGTAGCGGCAAAACATCCTTAGCCTATGCAGTAGCAGCTGAACTGGGACTACCGGGGCCTTACCGCTGGTCAATTGTTTCTCGCACTACTTTGAAAGATGGTCTCTATGCCTACGATGCCATTGGGCGACTACAAGAAGTGTCTTTACTGAGGCAACAAGTTGGTAACACAGAGAGAATAAAAGAGCCTGACATTGGTGACTATTTAAGATTAAGACCAATGGGTATGGCATTTCATCAATCTCAACCCCGTAGACCGGCAGTGCTGTTAATTGACGAAATTGATAAGAGTGATATTGATATGCCCAATGATCTCTTACATATATTTGAGGAAGGATTTTTTGAGATTCCAGAACTTTCTCGCTTAAACACGGACTCCCAAAAGGTACTTCCTTACCGCAGTCACAGCAATGATAGTGATGAAAAAGTTTCGGTTGACAAAGGATTAATTCAATGTCAAGAGTTTCCCTTAGTCTTGATGACCAGTAATGAAGCACGGGAGTTTCCACCAGCCTTTCTACGCCGATGTCTACGGTTATCTCTCAAGCAACCTGATACCGAAGAGGGTTTTTATCAAATTTTAGAAAACCGCTTTGATGCCACCGATTTAAAGCAACTGGATGAGCCAGCTCGGAAATTAATCAAGGAATTTTTGACACGGATTAAGGCAAGAGACACAACGTTAGCGACGGATCAATTGTTGAATGCTATCTATTTATTACTACAAGGAGATGACCTGACTGAAGAAAAACGGAAAGATGTATTGAATACTATCTTCAAATCACTGTGAGGTCAGGGGTAAATGGTGAGTGAAAAAAATCAATGGTGGGAAGATGATACAGAAGTGGCAGAGCTGATCTGGTGCTTGGCTCACGTAGATCGTATTGTTGCTCCTCCATTGTCTCAAGACATCAAACCACCAGAGGATTTAGACTATTTGTATCAGGAATCATCCACTGAAAATCCCTCAGACAATTATCCAAAGACTCCTCCCTCAGTAACAGAAAAAGCAGAACAAAAGATACCGATTAGGACTTATCCTAAACCGTCCGACCATGCCCCGACTTCCCCTCAAAAACCCGAATCATCGTCCAGTAATTACAGCTCTCCTATTCGTGTTCCTGACCCCTTTCCCTTACCGAAACCTAGGGAAATCAGTAAAGCACTGTTGCCTTTATCTAAACGTGTTCCTGGACTGCTAGCCAATGAACTGGATATTGAGGCAACCGTTGAACAAACAGCGGAAGCTGATGGATTGCCAATGCTGGCATTTCGTTCTCCCCTAGAGCGATGGTTTGAGGTACATTTATTGATTGATTGCTCCCCTTCCATGGCATTTTGGGGAGATTTAGCAGAAGGGGTGGCAACCCTTTTTCGCTGGCAAGGGTTTTTCCGGGATGTCCGGATTTGGCACTTCGATACAAGAGAACCTACGCCCCAATTGTTTTCAGGTGTTGACCGGATTGAACGGGATGTTCGTAGCCTGATTGCACCAGGAGGACATCGACTCTTTATTGCCTTAACGGATACTTTGGGAAAAGCTTGGTATTCCAGTCAAGCCTTTGAGGTTTTAGCAGAATTAGGAGAACAGCATCCTGTTAGTATTGCCCATGTTTTTCCTCAAACCCTATGGCAGCGCACAGGTCTAGATCAGGCAATTCAACGACCATTAATTGCTCGTCAGCCAGAGTCCCCTAACTCCATGTTAGAAGTAGGAGCTAGGCTTCGTACAATGGCTAGGTTATATCAATTTCCAATTTTCAATTTATCTGTTAACCACTTGAGCACTTGGGCGAATTTTACCACCGGGAGTGGCAGCAATTCGATTCAAGGGGTTTTAATTAGACAGGATATTAGACAGGATAGCTCCGAAACAAACACAACGAATCCTACTGAATCAGTGGCGGAAACTACCGAAGGCGTTGCTGATTCTGGGTATGATTCCGCCCCCCTAGCCCCCCAATTCTGGGGGGAACAAAACTCTGAAAGTCCCCCAAAGTTGGGGGATTTAGGGGGCTTGAGCAAAACCAGACGATCGCGCATTCATACTTCAATTCAGCAACGCCCTCCCGAACAGTTACTGAGAGGATTCTTGGCTAATGCTAGCCCCAAAGCCCGAAAACTTGCTGAAGTTCTGGCTGCTGTTCCCCTGATTCCTCCAGTGATGCGCTTGGCACAACAGTGGTTTTCAACCGATGATAGCGAACACTGGCATCTGGCAGAAGTTTTTTTTAGTGGTCTGATCCAAAAGTCTTCCTTGGGGCCAGACCAGGCAACTGTTCCCGAAACTTGGTATGAATTTCGTCCGGGAATTCGGGAGTTACTGCTAGGAAATAGTCCAGTTAAACGCACCACTGAGATTTGGCGGGAAATTGGAGATTTCATAGAGCACCGTTATGGTAGTCTGCGGGATTTTCCAGCACTGATTCCCAACCCAAGCGGGTCTGTTCAAGGTGTTGCTGGGGATCGAGAACTCTATTTTGCCGAAGTCAAAGCAGCAGTTTTCACGACTTGGGGAGGAGAATACGCCAATTTAGCACAAGAACTAAGTGAAAAAGTAGCGAAACGCAAACGGGAGAAAGAAGAGATTGATCAGGGGACAGTTGATATCACTGACAACTTAGAACCTTTTGAATTTGAAGCGGAAGTTCCCACCATTGTTTTTGAAGAGGAGCCAGAGGAGGATGAAGAGAAATTACAACAGTGGACATTTAAAACCCCGACTGTTAACCATCAGGGGGAAATCATTAAAACCACAACCTACACCGCTTCTTACTTCACTGAAACCCTAACCGATAATGTCGGACTAGAAATGGTGGCTATCCCTGGAGGAACGTTTACCATGGGTTCCCCAGAAAATGAAGTCAGAAGTCAGAAGTCAGAAGTCAGAAGTTTCAGAAGTAATGAAGCACCTCCACATGATGTCACACTCCAACCCTTCTTTATAGGGAAATATCCCGTCACTCAAGCCCAATGGAAAGCGATCGCATTAATGACAGACTTGAAAGTCCAGAGAGACTTAAATCCAGACCCCTCAAGGTTTAAAGGAGAGAAGCGCCCCGTTGAAATGATCAACTGGTATGAAGCAGTAGAGTTCTGTGACCGGCTTTCTAAGCTAACCGGAAGGGAGTATAGACTGCCTTCCGAAGCGCAATGGGAATATGCCTGTCGAGGTGTCACAGAACCCCTCAACCTTGATAGTGGAGAATCCTATCCCCCATTCTACTTTGGAGAGACGATTACCCAAGAGTTAGCCAATTACAACGCCTCAAGAACTTATCAGGATGAACCACCAGGAAAAATAAGCCAGGGAACCACCCCTGTGGGTCAATTTCCTGCGAATCCTTTTGGGTTATATGATATGCACGGGAATGTGTGGGAATGGTGTGCTGATGATTGGCATGATAACTACAAAGGTGCGCCCACAGATGGCAGTGCTTGGATTGAGAATAATGAACCGGAAAATGTCAAGGCTGAAAATAATCCAAATTCAGCCACAAATGACGAAAATAATCCAAAATCACCGCTGCGGGGCGGCTCCTGGAACAACTATCCTAATATCTGCCGTTCTGCGATTCGCTACCTCATCTATAGGCGCGTCAACCGCTACGACTATAATGGTTTTCGTGTATTGTGCGTATCCGGGAGAACTGGATGAAGTCAGAAGTCAGAAGTTTGAAGAATTATGCCAAAATTGGCAATAAAACGCCCAAAACAAACCTTTCGAGGCTACAGAGAATACATAGACGGTATCCCTCTCGAAATGGTCTTAATCCCTGATGGAACCTTCACCATGGGCGCACCAGAGAGTGAAGAAGGGAGTCGTGACAATGAAAGACCCCAACATCATGTAAATATTTCCTCGTTTCTAATGGGACGTTATCCCGTTACTCAAGCTCAATGGAAAGCGATCGCCTCTCGATCTGAACTTAAGGTCAATCTAGATTTAGATCCAGACCCCTCTTATTTTAAAGAGCCCTATCAAGGAATAGATAGATGGCGAAGACCTGTTGAACGAGTCAATTGGTATGAAGCAGTAGAGTTCTGTAACCGCCTTTCTAAGCTAACAGGAAGGAATTATAGACTACCTTCTGAAGCCCAATGGGAATATGCCTGTCGAGGGGTAACAGAACCCCTTAACCTGGAAGCTGGAGCATCCTATCCCCCATTCCACTTCGGAGAAACCATCACAACAGATTTGGCTAATTATCGCGGGACCGATGATAAAGACTCTGAATGGTCAGGATCTTATGGTAGAGAGCCAAAAGGAGAATACCGTCAGGAAACAACACTAGTAGGATATTTTGAAGTCGTCAACTTTTTTGGACTCAGTGATATGCACGGGAACGTTTGGGAATGGTGCGCTGATGATTGGCATTCTAACTACGAAGGTGCGCCCACTGACGGCAGTGCTTGGATCGATGGTAATGAAGCGGAAAATGTCAATACTGAAAATCAGTCATATTCAGCCAATAATCAGGATAAAAGCTCATATTCAGTGCTGCGGGGCGGCTCCTGGGTCAACGATCCTGATTACTGCCGTTCTGCGATTCGCAACCTCTACGTTAGGCGCGACTACCGCTACAAGGAATTTGGTTTTCGTGTAGTTTGCGCCGGGATGAAGTCAGAAGTTTGAAGTTTGTTCGCGTAGCGTGGCCAAAGGCCAAGTTTGAAGTTTGTTCGCGTAGCGTGGCCAAAGGCCAAGTTTGAAGAAATAATTTGAGTTATCAACAAGTTTCAATTCAGGACAGAACAAAAAAGTTTGCGGTTAGAATAGTCAAAGCTTGCATTTGGTTAGAAGAAGAATCTAAGGTTCCTAGAACGTTAGCGAATCAGTTATTAAGGTCAGGAACTTCTATCGGAGCTAATTGTAGTGAAGCTCAGTCAGCCCAATCCCGAAGAGATTTTATCAGTAAATATCAAATTGCTCTCAAAGAAGCAAGAGAAACAAAATACTGGTTAGAGGTTCTAATAGAAGCTGAACTGGTATCATTAGAAAAGTTCAAAGGACTAATCCAAGAAACCGAAGAAATTATTAAAATCTTAGTCACCACCGTCAAAAAACTCAAAGAATAGACGTAAGCTATCAGCTTATGTGCTACGCGCACGCTACGCAAACAGCTATTGGCCAAGCTACGGAAACAGCTTTTTAATAAAAGAAGCTGACCGCTGACCGCTGACCGCTGACCGCTGAATGCTTACGAATAGACTTCAAACTTTCTAAAAACTTCAAACTTCTGACTTCTGACTTCTGACTTCATAAAAACTTCTGACTTCTGACTTCAAACTTCTAACTTCCAAACAAAAAAGCGCTCCCCAAACGGAGAGCGCTTCTTTCAAACTCAGCCAATTAAGCCAAGTTTAGATTAGCCGTTGATAACTGGAGCAGTTAAAGCAACAGGAGTAGCTTCACCAGCAGCTAGGTCTAGAGGGAAGTTGTGAGCGTTACGCTCGTGCATTACCTCGAAACCTAGGTTAGCCCGGTTAAGAACATCAGCCCAGGTGCTGATTACATGACCTTGTGAGTCGATGATGCTCTGGTTGAAGTTGAAGCCATTCAGGTTGAACGCCATGGTGCTAATGCCCAAAGCGGTAAACCAGATGCCTACTACAGGCCAAGCACCCAAGAAGAAGTGCAAGGCACGGCTGTTGTTGAAGGACGCATATTGGAAGATCAAACGACCGAAGTAGCCGTGAGCTGCAACGATGTTGTAAGTTTCTTCCTCTTGTCCGAACTTGTAACCATAGTTCTGAGACTCGGTTTCGGTGGTCTCACGCACTAAGGAGGAGGTCACCAAAGAACCGTGCATAGCACTAAACAGCGAACCGCCGAATACGCCAGCTACACCCAGCATGTGGAAGGGGTGCATAAGAATGTTGTGCTCAGCTTGGAACACGAACATGAAGTTGAAGGTACCGCTGATTCCCAAAGGCATACCATCGGAGAAGGAACCTTGTCCAATGGGGTAGATTAGGAACACGGAGGTAGCAGCAGCCAAGGGAGCGCTGTAAGCAACGCAGATCCAAGGACGCATGCCTAGACGGTAGCTCAGCTCCCACTGACGACCCATGTAGGTGAAGATACCAACAAGGAAGTGGAAGACGATTAGCTGGTAAGGACCACCATTGTAGAGCCACTCATCTAAGGAAGCTGCTTCCCAGATTGGGTAGAAGTGCAAGCCAATGGCGTTAGAAGAAGGAACAACAGCACCAGAGATGATGTTGTTGCCATAAATCAAAGAGCCAGCAACAGGCTCGCGAATTCCATCAATGTCCACAGGGGGAGCAGCGATGAAGGCGATAATGAAGCAGATGGTAGCGGTTAGCAATGTAGGGATCATCAGTACACCGAACCAGCCTACATATAGGCGGTTGTTGGTGGAAGTGATCCAATCGCAGAACCGATCCCACACGTTAGCGTTACGCTGGTTTAATGTGGTAGTCATGTTCGGATGATTGCGTTTATTTGATTATCTAGGTTCAGCAGGCTTGTTTCGCCTGTCTGTATTTATCCTAATACAATGCTGAAGATAAATACATTTTACAGGTTTAATCTTAACTTTATTTAAAACTACTTAACTTTGCTTAATAAAAAAATGGCGATCGCTTTCTTGAAAGATGACTGATAGCTCCCACAATGGTGATGAATCAGAGGGATGAATCAGAGGGATGAATCCTAGGCTAGGCATGGCTTAGCCAGGTTATGGCCAGCTTGGTTAATCCGTTTGAACCACTGCTATATTAGCTTAACATTGCTTAACAAAGATAGTAGTGATTGCTTTTGTCAATATTTACTGATATCTGGGACAATTTTGATTAATCCTAGGGATTAATCCTAGATGAATCGTAGGTTGGGCAGTGCCTAGCAAAGGGCTTTTCAAGCTTCATTATCTGTGTGATGCACTGCCCACCTAATACTTAACATTACTTAATAAAAAAAGTGCGATCGCTTTCGTGACCAGATTTAGGATTAATCACTAGGATTAATCCTAGGGTGGGCAGTTAGACCGACTACTGAGGGCTGAATGCTTACATTTCATGACTTGGCTTAGCTAGCCCATTCACTATTTCTACACATTGCCGTGATCTAATGGTATTTATAGAGAGATATATATAGAGCAACACCCCTAAACAGTAGAATTTCGGATTTTTAAGCCACAAAACAAATAAAAAACCAATAACTGTCGAAAAACTTCACCGGGTGCATCTCATTTTTGCTGTTTGACACGGTGGTGCGTTACGGGCAGCAACATAACCCTGACTAAGAGGCGAAAAATGAGGCGTTGCTGATTCTGGGTATGGTTTCGCCCCCCTAACCCCCCAATTTTGGGGGGAATAAAACTTTCAAAGTCCCCCAAGCGAGCAATCCCTCGCTTGGGGGATTTAGGGGGCTTCAACAAAACCAGATTATCGCTCATTCATTCATTAATTCAGCAACGCCAAAAATGAAGCCCCCCCTGAAGCACCACTAGCAAAATTTTCAAAACTGAGATGCACCCAACTTCACCTTCCTTCGGGTCCCTTCACCTGGCTACCCTTGATTGCAAACAAATGCAACGAATTTGGGAAATCTGTAGCTTGCTCATTGTAGCTACAGGAGTTCGCCTATAAAAATGACTGTATCAGTAAGCCAGAACGAGTTACTCAATTCAGCCATCTCTGTATAGAGTTCTTGGGTAATTCGGAGAGTTATGGGTATTGAAGGAGATTCAACATGTATAGCTTAGAGTCCCAGATTAACTACCAAGTCAAAGGTTTCGATCGCGTAGCGTGGCCGAAGGCCAATCGCGTAGTGTGGCCGAAGGCCAATCAGCTCAGTCATTCGGAAAATAAGTCTAAAATTGCTAGTTTACCATCGAATAACTCTCAATTCCTCCTACAAGCTATTCTTGAAGGGTTTGTTGACGGTGTCTTGATTCTGACGTCTCAAGGAAAGTGGGTTCATGCTAATGAACGTGGGCTTAGCATTTGTCGTCAACTTTGTCAAGATAAGTCACAGATGAGTTCTATCCCTGAGTCAATTTGGCGAGTGTGCGAAGGGTTAATTGATAGTCGCGATTGGTTTTCTGGGCAGAAAATGATTCTTGAGTCGGAAATCAAAATGGATAATTCAGTAACATTTCGAGTTAGGGTCAGATGGTTATTTTTGGATAATCAAGCAGAACCATATCTGTTAGTAACTCTAGAAAATCGCCATCATTCTTACTATAATGCTGCTATTACTGATGCTAAAAAATATGGATTGACTAACCGAGAAGCTGAAGTTTGGTTGCTTAAGAAAGCTAAAATGTCTTACAAAGAAATTGCAGCTCGGCTTTATATTACTACCAATACTGTTAAGAAGCATCTGAAAAATATTTATGCTAAACAACAGGCATTAGTTAGTAGCTAATAGGGAGTAGGGAGTAGGGAATCGGGAGTCGGGAATCGGGAGTCGGGAAGAAAGCATTCAGCTATCAGCTATCAGCTATCAGCTAATGCGCACGCTACTTGAGGTGCTTATGCGCTACAGATGGTGCTACTTGAGGTGCTATCAGCCCAAGGCCAACTGACCGCACCTCAAGTAGCGTGAGCTTTTAGCTCACCGCTGACCGCTGACCGCTGACCGCTGAATGCTTAAAGTGTTACTTGATAATTAACAATTATCATAGGACTCTTTTGACGGGTGTTTGTTGCTATGGACGTTTCTGATTCCCAATCTGATTCCCAAATCATTACCTACAGCCCTGCCTACACTTTGGTACCCACTTATGAATGCTTTAATCGCTGTAGCTACTGCAATTTTCGGGCGGAAGCGGGGAGCAGTCCTTGGTTGAGTGTGGAGGATGCGGAAAATCAGTTAAGGTTGCTTCAGTGTCAGGGTGTTTGTGAAATTCTGATTCTTAGTGGTGAGGTTCATCCTAGGTCTTCACGGCGCAAGGCTTGGTTTCAACTAATTTATGATTTGTGTGACCTGGCTTTGTCTCTGGGATTTTTGCCCCATACTAATGTTGGACCGTTGAGTTGGGAGGAGATGGCGCGACTCAAGCAGGTGAATGTGTCTATGGGGTTGATGTTGGAACAATTAACACCGGAGTTGCTCAAAACCGTTCACTGCTATGCTCCCAGTAAGATACCAGAGGTGCGACTACAACAGTTGCAATGGGCGGGAGAATTGGGGATTCCCTTTACGACCGGTTTGTTGTTTGGCATTGGTGAAACTGAGCAGGATTGGTGGGAAAGTTTAAATGCGATCGCACAAATTCATGGTGAGTATGGTCATATCCAAGAGGTCATCCTGCAACCTTACAGTGAGGGCACTACAGAAATCTTTCATAGTCAGTCTTTCGGTCTTAATCAGCTACTAAAAGTGATTCGGAAGGCGCGTCAGATTTTGCCCTTGGATATTACTATCCAAATTCCTCCCAATTTAGTTGATACTGTTGGGAACTTGCCTCAACAGTCTTCTGCTCTATTAGCGTGTTTGGAGGCTGGCGCACGGGATTTAGGAGGAATTAGTCCTAAGGATGAGGTGAATCCCGATTATCCTCATCCCCATAGTTATCGATTGCGCGAAGTGATTGAACCGGCTGGATGGACGTTAGTAGCGCGTTTGCCAGTTTATCCTAAGTATGACAGTTGGTTACCTGCGAGATTGCAACGGGTGGTTGAGAGATGGCGAATTGGTGATAGGTAATTGGTTATGGGTAATTGGTAGAGGTGTTGAACAGCACTGGAACCAAGATTCCGATAATTTCGTCTCGTCAGAGGTGAAACGATTGACCGACAAGCCTGATGTCAAACAGGAAGTGTGCTCAACAAGTACGTAGCAACTATGTTATCCGACTTCTCTGGCCAAAATCTCCAAGGTCGCTCCTTTAAGGGTCAAAACCTTACAGGAGCAAACTTTAACCACGCTGACCTTCGAGGTGTAGACTTCACCAATGCTCTTTTGAAAGGAGCGACCTTTAGCCATGCTAGGAGTGGATTACAGTATTACTGGGTAATTATTTTACTGGGATTTTCATTACTTCTCTCAGAGGATATCTCCCAAGTTTTTTTATACTGAATTTTGCCCCCCTAGCCCCCCAACTTTGGGGGGAACAAGAGTCAATTTGCTTCTAAAAGTCCCCCAAAATTGGGGGACCAACGGGGGCTTGGATGTAACAAATGAAACTTCTCAGACAACCTCTCAGTATTATCAAGTCACATTTTCTGTCGAACTGGTCATATTTCCCTGAAATTTCTGGAATCAGAATCCCCTATTCTTCAGAGTTGTAGGGTGGGCAAAAACATTTTGGTTATGGGTGAGTATTCTAGATAATATCAATTTGCCCACCCTACTGACTACTGACTTGTAGGTTGTAGGGTGGGCAAAAATATTTTGGTTATGGGTGAGTATTCTAGATAATATCAATTTGCCCACCCTACTTTAATTGGGATTTTTTTTGACATTAGTTGTAGGGTGGGCAAAAACATTTTGGTTATGGGTGAGTATTCTAGATAATATCAATTTGCCCACCCTACTTTAATTGGGATTTTTTTTGACATTAGTTGTAGGGTGGGCAAAAAAAAACATTTTGGTTATGGGTGAGTATTCTAGATAATATCAATTTGCCCACCCTACTGACTTGTAGGTTGTAGGGTGGGCAAAAAAAAACATTTTGGTTATGGGTGAGTATTCTAGATAATATCAATTTGCCCACCCTACTGACTTGTAGGTTGTAGGGTGGGCAAAAAAAAACATTTTGGTTATGGGTGAGTATTCTAGATAATATCAATTTGCCCACCCTACTTTAATTGGGATTTTTTTTACACTTTTGGTGGTGCGTTACGGGGCGGACTATCCCAACTTTGACGGTGCGTTACGGGACGGGCTATCCCAACACTGGCTACGAGGCAGAAAATGAGGGCAAGCCCGTCCCTAACGCACCCTACGAGGATAAAAATAAGGGCAAGTCCGCCCCTAACGCACCCTACGCACTAAAAACCCGTCGCCAACCTTCATAATAGCATAACCACTATAATACGATTTCCCTATAAAAGTACCAAAGATGGGCATTCCAATTAGTATCGAAATCGTTGGGTAATCGCTCCTGAAGACTAGAAGATTGTAGGTGAAGTAGCTCCGGTTTGTTGAGGGGAGTTGGGATTACAGTCCAATCTTTTCTGTTATTGAACTGGCTATAGAGTTTCTCAGTATATGGTAGCACCGCAGCATTATACTTGTTACTACTTACTACCTCTGTGACTGCATCAAGCTGCCCTAGGACAGAAATAACAATACGATCCAATCGTGGCGCACCTTTTACATACTTGGGAAAAGCATTCAGTACAATTTCTTGGCCTGAGTCAAATCTCTCAACCTGGAAAGGTCCACTGCCAATGGGCTTCAGCTGAAAACTTTTTTGATTGTAAGCGTGGCGCGGTACTATACCGATAGTCATCACAGAGGCAATGTAGCGTGGTAGTGGAGACTCAGCAATGTCGATGGGGCGGGGGCGTGGTTGGTCAACGATTTCGATAGACTCAATCTGATCAATGCTCTCGATAGACTGAATCTGCTCCCGGTCAATGGGCGTAATGGTATCATCTTTGTCAATATCAACTTGATCAGAATTATCGTCTTTGCGTTCCTCTTCTTTGAGAAAAGGCCACAGTACTTCAAAGCTGATTATCCGATCATTAACGACATTGATATCTCTGATTATGTTTATCACCCGCTTATTTGGGCTTGAGTTAAGTTTTTTATATACCTGATAGGTAAACTCTACATCAGCTACAGTAAGCTGTTTTCCGTCATGGAAACTCACTTCTTCAGAAAGCTGGAAATAAATTATTCGAGTATTATTTTCCTTATTTTCAATCCACCACCAACGAGTAGCAATATCGGTTACGAAAGCTCCTGTTTTTGGATCAAGACGACCCAAACCACGGAAGACTAGGCTCAACACATCCCCTGGACCGTAGTTCATATTCGCTGAAGGGTAGTTAATATTGAGTAGTGGGTCAAGGGTATTGATATCACGAAAATCAGCAATGGTTAGTTGGTTTAGACCTTTAACCTCAATCTCTCTGGTAAAGGTGCTGTTAGCTCGGTTTAGGTCTAAATTTTTCTGGTGTGGATCAGCAGTGAAGCGGATGGTGTGGGAACCAGGGTCGAGTCTGAGCTGGCGACGGATACTGCTGTCTTGCGATCGCTGATTGGGCTGCAACGGACCGTGGGATTGGATTGGCTGCGGCTTGTTATCCACTGTCCACTGTACCTCGAAGGTATCAGAAGAACTATTCCCTTGATTGATTAGATCCGCTTCAATGGTAATCAGGTCTCCTGCTAATGGTTGATCTGGTGTGATAGTAATATTTCGCACTCGTAAATCAACGGTGATTGCTTCCCAAGACAGCAGATTGGTGCTTTGACCATCGATAACTACAAACAAGACACCAGAGCCTGTTACTTCGGGCATGGTAACAATTAAACGGGACTTGCTCCACTCAAGAATCTGTACTGCTTGACCTTGGAAGAAAACTGCGGCATTAGGGTCGCGATCGCCAAAATTACCTCCCTCAATCACAACCTGGCTTCCGGGTAGTCCTTTTGCTGGTTTCACCTCACTCAAGAACGGTAGCTGTCGCCATATCCGAATCCGTGAATCAGCAATTCCAGTTTTGCGGCTGAGTTCAGCTACCATTGCCGCTGTTTGGCTGTAGCCTTCAAGGTCATTAACTGAGTAAATCCCAATGCCATTTAATTGTTTGATCTCAGCCTCGGTAATACCAGGTAGAGTAGCCAGGGGCCTAGTGCTGATCGGTTGATCAAGTTGCTTACGCACTCCTTGTAACTGGCTTTCTAGGACTTGGGCAAAATCCAGTTTGATAACAGTAGCGCTATTTTCCCCAGGGTCTGTAGTCCGAAATAAGATTTTACCGTCAGAGGTACGGCGCAGCTTAACTTCTATATCGAGTTGAAGCTGTTTAATCGCCATAGACTTGCCACGGGCATAAGATTTCAAAGAAAGAGTATCTTCAGCACGGTCAATTTCAGCAGCGATCGCATCAACCATCTCCGCTAGCTGCCATTCCGTGTTTTCCTCTGTATTGCTGTTTGTATTGTTTTTTGTATTACCTTTTGTATTGCCGTTGCTGGCTGTTAATGATTCCTCATTAGTCATAGTAGTTTACTAGCAAAAGTGTTTAACTTCGGAATAGTAGTCTTATCGTGATTTTTCAGGAGCGATAGTCATGCGGATGCGACCTAGTTTACCGACAGGGGGAGTTTCTATAGTTGAAGGTAAACTAATCATTACTCGTGATTTTGTTTTCTCTTGACTTAAAAATTGCCCATCGGTTTTTAGGTATAAATGGGCTGGAATATCAAAATAAACATCTGTAACCTCTAAATTCGTTTCTGTAGTGCTGTCAGAATTTGTCTGGTCGAGGGTGTCAGATACTTCTTCAAGGATCAGGGCAATCAAGTTGCCTAGTGTGATGTCAGCCATAGGTATAGCGCTACGCGCAAGTCAGAAGTTAGAAGTCAGAAGTTAGAAGTAAGTTATGACTAAGTTTCGGAGTTTAGGAGCGATGCAGAGGTGCGACCCGTGGCGAATTTAATTCTTAATGCGGAAAGCGCACCTAAGCGGTTTTGGGGGTTCCCCCCATGAGCGACTGCATCAAGACAATGTCAAACACCTTAGAGGTTGTCTGAGAAGTCTCATTTGCTACATTCAAGCCCCCTAAATCCCCCAATTTTGGGGGACTTTTACCAACAAATGGATTCTTGTTCCCCCCAGAATTGGGGGGCTAGGGGGGCAAAATTCAGTATCAAAAAACTTTTCAGATATCCTCTTAATGCGTAGTGCTCTAATGATAGATAGGGGATGATTGAAGTTACTTAATAAGGAAGCAGGGAGCAGGGAGTAGGGAACAAATCTCCCCAAACTCCTCTCTCTTTTCCTATTCCCTAGGCGCTAACCTATCGCAACAATCATCCCGCTGTAATACTTAAGTGATTAGGTAATCAATTTATCCGTTTTATTCTACTATTGGGAAGGTCTCGGTGCGGAAGCGAATTTTAACCTGACCAATGATTTCAGTACTCATGGTGACGTTATCAAATGAACTTTCATTAGTTGCTTTGACTTTTAGTTTGTTGAAGTTTGCTCCAACAGAAGCACGACCCCATCCCCACCTAGCACTGGCTCGGATAGAAGCGCCAGCTTGTAAACGGTCGTACTCGCTTTTTCGTCTAGTTTCTGTTTCGGTAGCAGTAACGTTAAAGGTAAGTTTAGAAAGGATTTCACCATCGGTGATCACAATCCGTGCCATACCCTGCCGTGCCATCTCCCGGAGATGATCAATCAAGCTCTGTGCCAGTGACTCAGAGAGTTTGCGACGAATTACTTGGACTTGAGGAACTGTGAAAGAATTCTTCTGCTCTGGTGTGATAGTGAGTTTAAGGGGTTGTTCCAGGTTGACCGTTTCTGCTTCTAATGCTCTTGCTACCTCCTTTAATTTAGTAACACCAGCCTTGCCAGGATTGCCGGTGTTTTGGTCTGTAGGTGTGTTTGGAAATATATAGTTCGCCCGTACAAGAGTGCCGCCATTTCCATCCGGGTAGTTTTCATTAAGGTGTGCCTTAATCTCCGCATCAGAGACGTTCTCAGCCTCAAACTGCTTGAGGGTTTTGGCTAGGTTAGCAACCAGCTCAGCATAGGCTTCGATCTGTCTGATTGTCGCAGCGATAATAGCATCGAAAGTACCGTTAATTAAGCCAGCAGTAAACTCCACAAAGCCTAGGTCTTGTACTTGCTTGGCGGCATTAATACCGGTATTAACAGCATCACCGATAGCCATGCCTCCAACCATGGATATCTGAGATTGCTGCTGATTCAGTTTTTCCTCAACCAATTCCTGGAGTGTGTTACCGAGGATATCAGCAATACCATCGCGCACTAGTTGCCGCTCTTGCTGGTCCCTAATCCGTGCTAGCGCTGAATCAACAATCTCGGTGACGATGCGGTTAACACCTTCTTCTATTAGTGCTTCAGTAGACGGATTTTTATCCGTGGACTGAATTTCTGGGTTTGGCATCTCACCTAACTGTGGCGGGATTGGATTTTGTGAAGTCATGGCATGATGTCCTTAATATTAAATGGGATAAATCGGGGTAATTTATCTAGCCCTTGGATTAGTAATTTAACATTATGCATTCCCTTGATCACAACTTTCAAATGAGTATATCACACTGAATTGGATCAATAAAGGTACCTCCTAGCAATTATCCTAGCTATGAGGTACAAAATTTCGGGATTTTAGGGAACAGCGGATCTGGGAACAGGGAATAGGAATGCGCTGCATCAAAACAGGGAATCAACGTCAAAGAATACTGTACCTCATAACGGCGATAAACGCTAGATATACTCCTTAATTTACGAAGGAATAACGTTTTTGTAACAAAATAACAGCTTAAAGATTATTTTTCCACCCTGAAAAAGCGTTGTTTATAGCAACATATCATTATCATGCGTAGCTTAATTATGGTATAATTAAGCTATCCTATAACCCCACTTTTTTTTCAAAAAAAAATCTAAAATTCACCCATACGTTGTGAATGTAGAGGCTGATGTAGAGGCTGATGCTTTCAATCATTAATCCTTAATTTCAGCAGCAAAAAATATTAGCATACACCCTAATCAATGGGGCTATTATGGTTTTTAAATGAAATGTAAACAAAAGATGATGGAGCAATAAAAATTCGGATCAAAGACCAGCTAAGACTAGGAAAGATATTCGAGGATTTTTTGATGTAGGCTAAATGAGCCTAAGTTTTTATGACCTATTCATAAAAGCTATATTATTACTGAAGTCTGGATCGTGCCTACTGCTCAACACCTGTGAAATCATTACATCGAACTGAGGCGCGATCAAATCCGTAGCCCAAGGTTATCTTAAAGGAAGATAGGGACAAACACTCTTAACCTCATGGCATCTATTCCTAATCCAACTCTGGCAGCTGGTCTAGCAGCTCTCAAACAGGGCAATTACCAGGATGCGATCGCACACTTAGAAGGTGTCTGTGAGATGGAGTTGGATGACTCCATTGTGACGGAAGCCTCTCAATCCCTAGTCGAGGCTTATCCTAAGCATGGTCAGCCAGAAAAAGCGATCGCACTTTGCCAACACCTGAGGGAACACCCTGACCCCCAGATACAGGAATGGGCAGCTAAAACTGAGGCTGAGTTAATTACCAAGTATCCGGTTGCTGCTAAATCCCCTACTGATGCCACAGGGTTTACCCCCCTAGAGGATCAGGCTTCTAGCCCACTGAAACTGAGCCGTAAACCAAACCAGACTGCTTCATCTTCTTCCCTATTACCAGTTCCCTACTCTCCCCCGGATATTCCCACCCTCTACACTCCTCGTCCTCGATGGCGCAACTGTGGACGAGCACAGCATTGGCATCCCCTGAAATCTGCCAAGATGGAACGGTTGTGGTTAGTCGCAATCACGGTTGCGATCGCATTTTTCTGGCTACTGCGGGTTCTAGTGGAATTCGCCATGGAAACCATCAATTCCATCTTGGTAGAGTTACCCTGGTTCCAACCCTTCCAATTGTTATACCGTGACCCAACCGTAGCCCTAGAAATTACCTTAGCCATCCTATTTATCCTATCGCCCTGGTTAATGGATGGATTGCTAAAGCAGTTTCATGGTCTTGAAGCCCTATCCTTGACCCAACTAGCTTCCCGCCATCCAGAATCCGCTAAAGTTATACAAAAGGTTTGCCGCAAACGTCGTCTGCCCTTACCGAGCTTAAAAGTCTTACCCACAGACGCCACCGTAGCCCTGACCTATGGTAACTTACCTCGCACTGCTCGGATTGTAGTTAGTCAGGGATTATTAGACCAGCTCAAAGATGATGAAATTGCCAACATCTACGCCGGTCAGCTAGGACATATTATCAATCGGGATTTCATCTTGATGTCCCTAGGGGTACTAATTATTCAAATCCCTTACACTATCTATTGGCAAATCCCTCAGTGGGCAGAGAAGCTAAAGGAATTACTACTGGTTAAATTACCTGGTGCTAGGGGATGGTTAAGCGCAATCCTTTTAGGAATTACTGGTACTGTTGCTTCCCTCAGTTACAGCATTTATTGGGTATTGAGCTTACCCCTGCTATGGTTATCTAGAGCTAGGGTTTACTATAGCGATCGCATCGCCATCTCAACCACAGGTAATCCCAATGGCTTGACCCGCGCCTTACTAAAAATTGCCCTAGGGATAAGCGAAGACATCCAAATTTCCGGCCAAACCAGTGGGCTATTAGAAAGCTTTGATGTCTTACTCCCCGTCGGTTATCAGCAAGCCATGGTTATCGGCAGTTTTTCCCCCACCACCCCCTTTGAAGACATCTTGAAATGGGACTGTACTAATCCCTACCGCTACTGGTTAATCATCAACTCTGCCCATCCCCTACTCGGAGAACGTTTACATTTACCTAAGCGCTACGCCCACTTTCTCAAGCTTCATGCCGAACTAGATTTACCAGCTTTAATTCCTGCCAGTCGCAATCGAGCTGAATTTTTCTCTAAACTCAGCAACAGTTACAAAGCCTTACCCCTGCTACAAAGTACCCTAATTTTTGGCGTAATTATGGGCGCAGCATTAAGAGGGATACTTTGGATGATTGGTAAACTGTCTGACATGTTCGACATTTGGCAGTTAATTTGGCTACATAACGCCAATTCCTTTATCGATGCTTGTATCTTAATTGCCTTTAGTATCAGTGTCTTTCTCTGGATTAATAATTACTTTCCCGACCTCAAACCTACCAATATCGGTACTGACCCCGACTTAGGAGATTATTTCGCCACTAACGCTACTCTACCTCCCGATAGTCGTCCTGTTCTCTTAAGCGGAAAACTATTAGGACGTTCGGGATTACGCAATTGGCTCGGACAAGATTTAATATTACAAACCTCGACAGGTTTAGTCAGACTAAACTACTGTTCCTATCTCGGACCACTAGGTAATATCCTACCTCAACCCACCCGTGTTAGTAATTTAGTTAACCAGACCGTAATCGTCACCGGTTGGTTTCGCCGGGGTGTTAATCCCTGGATTGATATTGAAACCATCAGTATCGAAGGAGATAAACCAATTCGCAGCTACTATCCCATTTGGATTACCATCCTCGCCACAGTAGCAGCCCTATCCGGCGCTTATCTGATTTCCCAAGTGGGAGCCTGAAATTACTAGGGAATTGGGAATCGGAACCCACCCCTAACCCCTCCCAGGAGGGGAACGGGAATCGGGAATCGGGAATCGGGAATCGGAATAGTAGATGTAGGGTGGGCAGTGTATCAGACTCGATTAATCACTGCGAGGATAGTTGCTATACACTGCCCACCATAGTTGCGTAGGGTGCGTTAGGGGGGCTCGCCGTCATTTTCAACCTCGTAGCCAGCCTTGGGAAAGTCCCCCCCGTAACGCACCACTGGGTTAAACACTGCCCACCATCGGAATAGTAGAGCAGCCCAGCATCGGAATAGTTGATGTAGGGTGGGCAGTGTATCAGACTCGATTAATCACTGCGAGGATAGTTGCTATACACTGCCCACCATAGTTGCGTAAGGTGCTGGGTTAAACACTGCCCATCATCGGAATAGTAGAGCAGCCCACCATCGGATGGGGTTGATGTAGGGAGTGAACAGACCGGATCAATTACTGGGATGATAGTTTCTAGACACTGCCCACCATCGGATGGGGTTGATATAGATGTAGGGTCGGCAGGGTCGCAGAACGGATCAATCACTGGGATGATAGTTGCTAGACCATGTTTCTAGTTCATGTATTCACAACCAAAATCCAAACACTATAGTATGAAAAAACTGTCTATAATTTTACCATTAGCCATCCTAGCTTTTGGATGTGTAGTTGTTAACAGTCAAGAAACCTCCTCACCCAATAGTTACACTCAATCGGTTACAAGTGACGTTTTAGGCAGTGGTTATCCGACTCAAGAAAAAAAGGAAATTCTGGAACTTATTCGCCATACCATCAAACCCAGAACAAAACTGCCTACTCATACTCATACCGGCATGCAAATTGCACTAGTAGAGGCTGGCACGTTAACGTTTACTGTTGTGAAAGGAGAGGCTAAAGTAAGGAAAGCTAATGGCAAAGAATTAATTCTGCAAGCAGGGCAAACTACACAACTAACGGTTGGAGATTCTCTAGTTGAATCGAGCGGAATGGTTCACTATGGTGAAAACAAAACAAACAAACCAGTTATTCTTCTGTCCGCTTCCCTATTTGATGTTGAGCAACCAAAAACTATTTTAATTGAACCGGAAAAGTGAAGAATAAAATGTAAGCGGTAAGCGGTAAGCGGTCAGCGGTCAGCCGTCAGTTTCTAGGGTGCATTTCAATGGATGCAAAAACACTCTTCGGTCATAGAAAGCTAATATCATTTTATGACAATTACCCTTAATAAAAATCTCCCCCATCTCCCGATCTCCCCGCGCCCGCGCCCCACACTTCCCACACTCCCCACACTCCCGATTCCCGACTCCCGAAAAAAACATTAAGAAATGTTGCGTTATTCCTAAATATTCGTTACATTTGTTTACATAACTGATTACCCAAGGATCACTACGTCCTTGAAACCTTGACCTCACAGCCAAGGATAAAGGCACACTGTAAGCGTATTGGCCCTAGGTTTTCTCCTCCCAACACAGCAAGTATCACCAGCCCCTCTCAATGGCTGGTTTTTTTATATCTAGAAATTCTCAATTGAGTCTCTATTCCCTATTCCCTATTCCCTATTCCCTATTCCCTATTCCCTGTTCCCTGTTCCCTCCAAAATTTGTTACAAATATTTTCAAAATATGTTATAATAGAAAATTTTTTATGTTATAATAAAATTACCCCAGACGTTAAACGAAACGTTCAACGGGAAGAGCCAGCCTGAAGATATTCCAGGCTGAAGGCTGGCTCTAGGACCCCTTATAACAGGAGATACATAAAATTATGTCCTATGCTGAACGCCTACATCCATGGGTGGTGGTGCGTCTATTGCCCAAGATGCAAAGAGTAATTGTTGCTCGGTTCCGTAAACGATCCGATGCGGAGGGTCATATGCAGGCTCTGAAACGGCTAATGCCCGATGCGAACTTTGTGATTATCTTTGATATCGGGGAGCCGATAACTGAAGAAGACTCTTAGGATTATCGGGAGTCGGGAGTCGGGAGTAGGGAGTCGGGAATCGGGAGTCAGATCAGCGTTCCCTCTTGCCTTTTGCCTCTTGCCTCTTGCCTCTTGCCTCTTGCCTCTTGCCAAAGAGATTATTCACAAATAAATTACCATAACAATATATCCAGAGTAAAAACAAGACACTACCACCATGCCGCGACTGAATCTGATCGTTTCTGATCAAGCTTCTGGAAATCAACAGGCTGCACCTATCGAAAGCCCTGATCACCTCGATGGGAATGGGAAAACAAACCAGCTCCAATCTCAGCAGTTAGACCCCATGACCGGGGTGACATCAAACCCAATTGAGCTGGATTTGGAAGCAGTAAATCAGCAACTGACTGACACTAGCGCTACCAAAATCGTAGAATGGGCAGCTGAAACCTTTGGTGATGGCTTAGTGATGAGTAGCAGCTTTGGGATCCAGTCAGCGGTCATGCTGCACTTGGTCACTAGTGTCGTTCCAGATATACCGGTAATTTGGATAGATACGGGCTACCTACCGGTGAAAACCTATCGATTTGCCGAGGAGTTGATCGAACGGCTCAAGTTGAATGTAAAAGTATACCAGTCTGCCATGAGTCCAGCACGGATGGAAGCGTTGTATGACAGACTCTGGGAAAAGCAGGATGTAGAATCCCTCAACCGCTACGACCAGATCCGCAAGGTGGAACCGATGCAGCGCGCTTTGCGGGAACTGAAGGCAACGGGATGGTTAGCAGGATTGCGCAAGCAACAGACTGACCACCGCAAGAGTATGGGCTGGGTTAACAAGCAGGCAGAGCAGTATAAGATTTTGCCAATTCTTAACTGGCACTCTAGGGATATCTATAAGTATCTCACAGCTCATGATTTACCCTATCATCCCATGTTTGATGAAGGTTATACAACCGTCGGTGATTGGCATTCCAGCCGACCTTTATCCTTTGATGATCAGGATGAACGGGATACCCGTTTTCATGGCCTTAAGCAAGAGTGTGGTATACACTTGCCTGAAACTCCTGGTGAAGCTGCAAGTCTTGATTCTAGCTCTCTGTAATAGGGAACAGGGAGTAGGGAGTAGGGAATTGGAATGCGTACGCGGGCATCTTGGTAGAACTGGCATCAAGCCAGTTTGCTACTATCACAGATGTGTACGCATACTATTCCGATAGTGCCTCTACAAATAATGGGTAGAACTGGCATCAAGCCAGTTTGGGGACATCTTGGTGGAACTGGCATCTTGTCGGTTTGCTACTATCACAGATGCGTACGCTTACTATTCCGATCATGCCTCTACAACTAATTGGTGGAACTGGCATCAAGCCAGTTTGCTACTATCACAGATGTGATCGCATTCTACTTCAATAGTGCCTCTACAATCATGCGATTGGCCTACGGCCACGCTACGCGATGAAGCTTCGCTTCCGCGCTTATGCGATCGCATTCTGCTTCAACCTTCAACCTTGGCCAAAAGGCCACGCTACGCGAACAACCTTTAACCCCATTCAACCCTAAAATGGTCACTTGGGATCCCTATCTAGAATCAATCCGTAACACCTACGCCCAAAGGTGGCAAGTTTATACCCTAAGCGATGTCGAAGACCGCAAGCCCAAGCAGCAGCAACAGACCCCGATGGTGTTCAACTTTGACCTAATGGTGGAAACCATAAAGTCGGAGCAGCCACAAAGAAACCAGAATCGGGAAGAAACTGAACGCTTGCCTGTCCTAGAAGGATTGCTCAAGTATGCTGATGACCATGTTTTACTAGTGGGACGTCCCGGTTCCGGCAAATCCACAGCCTTAGTGCAATTGCTGGCAGATGAAGGGATACAAGGGAGAATTCCGGTGCTGGTGGAACTGCGATATTACCAGACATCGGTACTGGATTTAGTACGGAATTTTCTGAAACGCCATGGTGTACTCCTCGACTCTACCGAAATCGAAAGACTATTGTTTGAAGGACAATTCTGGTTACTGATCGATGGGGTAAACGAACTACCCTCAGAAGCAGCACGCCTAGATTTGACTCAGTTTCGGCAGGATTACCAGAAAACTACTCCCATGATTTTCACCACTAGGGATTTAGGAGTTGGTGGTGACTTGGGGATTCAGAAGAAGTTGCAAATGCAACCCTTGAGTGCAGCCCAAATGTCGGAGTTTGTCCGCAAGTATTTGCCACAACAGGGGGAGCAGATGCTCCAGCAGTTGGGCGATCGCTTACGGGAATTTGGGCAAACTCCCCTACTATTGATGATGCTATGTGACCTGTTTAAGTCTAGAGGTAAGATACCGTCTAATCTGGGTTTAGTGTTTCGCTTCTTTACCCAGTCTTATTCTAAGCAAATCAAGCAAGATGTTAAGGTTTCCGATCATAAATCAAGAAAATTTTGGCCTGAGCTACTGCAACAGTTAGGGTTTGAGATGACAAAAGGGGATAACCCTGATAAACCCGAGGAGATCAGCGTTGCTATTACCAAGACCAAAGCCGAGGAAAATTTAACTAACTATCTACGTCATAAAGCTGTTGTCAATCCTAATGTTTGCGCCAAGAATTGGCTTGATGACTTGCTAAACCATCACTTGATTCAAAAATCAGGAGACTTGATTGAGTTTCGACACCAACTGATCCAAGAATACTATACAGCCGAATATTTATTGAAGCAATTACCAAACCTTAGTGATCAGGACTTGCAACAGAAGTATCTCAATTATTTAAAATGGACAGAACCTCTGGTGCTGATGCTGCAATTGCTAGACAATCAAAAGCAAGCAAAGCGGGTGGTAAGGTTAGGGTTAGATGTGGATTTGCAACTGGGAGCCAGGTTAGCAGGAGCAGTAAAACTCAAGTTTCAGGAGCAGACTGTTGGGTGGGTGGTTGGGTTAGAGGTCCCGAAGTTACTTAAGGTTGAACTGTTGGAAATAAATCCATCAGAAAAAGCGATACCTGAACTAAGTAAATGCCTAGATGATCCCGACTCAGATGTGCGTAGGATTGCGGCAGATGCTCTGGGGAAAATCGGGACAGAAGCCACCATCGACCCCTTAATTCAATTGCTGAATGATAACGACTACAATGTGCGTAGTATTGCGGCCTATGCTCTGGGAAAAATCGGGACAGAAGCCACCATCGACCCCTTAATTAAATTGCTGAATGATAACAACTACAATGTGCGTATTCGTGCGGCCTATGCTCTGGGAAAAATCGGGACAGAAGCCACCATCGACCCCTTAATTAAATTGCTGAATGATAACAACTACAATGTGCGTAGTATTGCGGCATCTGCTCTGGGAAAAATCGGGACAGAAGCCACCATCGACCCTTTAATTAAATTGCTGGATCATGATAACTATTATGTGCGTAGTCTTGCGGTAGAAGTTCTGGGAAAAATCGGGACAGAAGCCACCATCGACCCGTTAATTAAATTGCTAGATAATCATAACTATAATGTGCGTATTAGTGCGGCAGAAGCTCTGGGAAAAATCGGGACAGAAGCCACCATCAACCCGTTAATTAAATTGCTGAATGATGACCACTATTCTGTCCGTTATACTGCGGCCTATGCTCTGGGAGAAATCGGGACAAAAGCCACAATAGACCCCTTAATTAAATTGCTGAATGATGATAACTATAATGTGCGTAGGAGTGCAGCATCTGCTCTGGGAAAAATCGGGACAGAAGCCACCATCGAACCCTTAATTAAATTGCTGGATGATGACCACTCAGGTGTGCGTGAAAGTGCGGCAGATGCTCTGGGAAAAATCGGGAAAGAAGCCACCATCGAACCCTTAATTAAATTGCTGGATGATGACCACTCAGGTGTGCGTGAAAGTGCGGCAGATGCTCTGGGAAAAATCGGGAAAGAAGCCACCATCGACCCCTTAATTAAATTGCTGGATGATGACTACTCAGATGTGCGTATTAGTGCGGCAGAAGCTCTGGGAAACATCGGGACAGAAGCCACCATCGACCCCTTAATTAAATTGCTGGATGATGACTACTCAGATGTGCGTAGGATTGCGGCAGAAGCTCTGGGAAAAATCGGGACAGAAGCCACCATCGACCCCTTAATTAAATTGCTGGATGATCACAACTCAGGTGTCCGTATTCGTGCGGCCTATGCTCTGGGAAACATCGGAACAGAAGCCACCATCGACCTCTTAATTAAATTGCTGGATGATCACAACTCAGGTGTGCGTAGGATTGCGGCAAAAGCTCTGGGAAACATCGGGAAAGAAGCCACCATCGACCCCTTAATTAAATTGCTTGATGATGACAACTCAGATGTGCGTAGGAGTGCCGCAAATGCTCTGAAAAAAATTGGCACAGAAGCCACCATCGACCCCTTAATTACATTGCTGGATGATCACGACTCAGATGTGCGTAGGAGTGCCGCAAATGCTCTGAAAAAAATTGGCACAGAAGCCACTATTTCTAAACTGATTAATCGCCTGAACAACGAAGAATTTGCAGCAACTAATGATAAATATCTTTTTAAGACAACTATAAATATCATTAACGCCATTCAAGAGCGCTACCAAGTCTACAACCCAAGCTATCGTCCCAAACCAATTCCCAAACCCGATCCTCCCAAATTTATTGCCACTCAAATCATATACATCCTCCACCTCTCGGACCTCCACATCACCACCCCTGACCAAGCTACCCGTTGGTCAAACCAACTCGCCCAAGACCTCAAGCAAGACCTTCAAATCCCTCACCTTGATGCTCTTATCCTCTCCGGTGATATTGCCAATTATTCCACTACAGAAGAATACGACGCTGCACAACAGTTTCTCGACAACCTCCACCAAGACTTCCCCCTAGACCCCAAGCAAATTGTTCTAGTTCCCGGTAACCATGACCTCAATTGGACACTAGCAAAGCAGGCTTATCAGTTATGGGATCTTGAAGAATATGACGGTGAACTAAAAGACGGTCACTACATCAAAGTCACTGATGAGGTGATTCGAGTCCGAGATGACGCTAAATACCAAAAACGCTTTGCCCACTTCAGCCAATTCTATCAAGCCATCAAAGCTCAATCCTATCCCCTGGACTATCACCAGCAAGGCATTATCGACCATCTCCCAGAGCAAAACCTGCTGATTCTAGGACTAAACTCCGCTTGGCAACTGGACCACCACTTCAAATACCGTGCTAGCATCCACCCAGTTGCTCTGAGCAATGCCATAACCGAGATTCGCCGTAACCCAGACTATGACAACTGCCTGAAAATAGCGGTTTGGCACCATCCCCTGAATAGTAGCGGAAGCGATAGCATTACTGACCAAGGATTCATCGAACAACTAGCCGTTGCTGGATTCCGCTTCTTCCTGCATGGACACATCCACAAAGCTGAAACCAGCCTTTTCCGTTACGACCTAAGCCAAGATGGGCGCAAACTCCATGGAATTTGTGCTGGCACCTTTGGCGCACCGACCAAAGAACTAGTAACCGGTTATCCCTGGCAATATAATCTGCTGAAAATTAACGGTAATCAGCTCACTGTCCGGACTCGCCGCCGGGAAGAAGCCGATGGTGCTTGGAAACCTGATTCACGGTGGACTCAGGGTCCGGGACAAAGTGGTTTGGATTCTTATTCCATTAAGTTCAGGCTATAATCATGGTCTGCGGTAATCTTGAACAGAGGTCAAACCAATGGTAGTTCGGCAACCTCGCTATAGCAAAGAAGAATTTGCTAGGCGTGGAGATTACATCTATCAGAGTCAAGTAAGCCCTTTGGTTGAACCAGGCAATCATGGCAGAATCGTAGCGATCGACATTGAAACTGGGCAGTTTGAGCTGGCTGATGATATTCTCAGTGCTACAAATGGTTTGTTTGAGCGACTCCCAAATGCCCAGCCTTGGATTGTTCGGATTGGGCATCGAGCTGTTCACCGTTTCGGCGCACGGAGCCTCAAACAACATGTATGATGTACGGTGTAGTAAATACAAACTGTGAGGCAACGATTCGGCTAGTCGTTGGTAATGAAAATTCCCAAAGGCGAGTGATTGACGCTGTCATTGATACTGGTTATACAGGTTTCTTAAGCTTGCCCCGCCAAACCATCATTGCCCTAAATTTGCCTTGGACTGGAGTTGAGCGAGGAACTTTGGGTGATGGTAGCGAAGCCACCTTCGAGGTATATGCGGCAACTGTAATCTGGGATGGTGAATACCGAAGCATTCCTGTCAATGAAACTGAAACTGATCCATTGGTCGGAATGAGTTTACTTTACGGCTAAGACTTGCGGATTCAAGCTGTGGAAGGTGGCACTGTCATAATCGAAGCATTATAATCATTTCCCTGTGTTTAACTATTCCCATCAGGTGAGTGTGACCCGATATCTTTGATGACTTCCGCGTTCGGGAATTTCCCTTGAAGGAACGCCGATTGCCTTTCGAGGTCTTGTTTTTGTCTTCTGGTAGAGACTCTGGCGTAGATGATTGTTGGTTTGTTCTTGACTTCTCCAAGCACTGAATCGACATCATAGCGTCGCTGGTTACTTGGGGTTCTAATGGTTTTGATTTTACCCTCCTGCTCCCAGTACCTGAGTGTTCGTTCAGACACTCCGAGGATTTCGCGGGCTTTCCTGGGTGGGACATATCTCATAGTCTCTGCTAGCGCGATTCTTTATAGATGATCACAGAAATTGCCGGTAATTGCAAGGAATTGCCGGGAATTGCTTTAAAAAAATACTTCTATTTTTTGCCGATCGGCGAAGCCGCGCCAAAGGCGATCGCATTTGTGATTGACATGCAGGTCACGCTACGCGATCGCATTTCCATAACTTCTCTTTTAACTATTCCGGTCTTGCCATCACTTAATTAATACAGTGGCTGCAAGTGATTAATTCCGTGGTGGGCAGTGCCTAGCAACACCCAATGCCGCAGCTAATTTTATCTTTTTGATGCACTGCCCACCCTACATCAAATTGGTGGAATGGGCATCAGGCGTGGAACGGGCATCTTGCCCGTTTCCATACTTTTCAATTCTCCTGACTAACCTGATGTTGTGCCAATAGCTGCTCAAATTCCTCAAGGGAGTTACTTTTAAGAGAGTGATCAATCAACTGTTTCAACACAGAGATATCCTCTATTCCATTAATCGCTGCCACCAATTCTGGTGATACCGATTCAAACCGATTTTGTAAAATTTTAACCACTGTCTCTTGAAAACCTTCCCGATAGTCTTGAAGTCCTTGTTGAAGTCCTTGTTCCAGACCCCTCTTCATTGCCCTTTCTTCGACTCGACTAATCAAAGGCATCTGTCTTTCCTCCTGATAACGTTCAAGTTGTTGATTCAGCTCCAGTTCTAACTCTTCCGGTAAAGCCATCATTTGGTCAATACACTGGAACAGCTTCACTATATCGTTTTTACTATAACCTCGTTCAAAAAGTCTCCGAACTAGGTACCACTTCCATCGCTTGCGCTCCATTGGTTGTTTATGGGTAGCTTTGGTCTTTAGATGAGCCATCACCACTACTGCAAAGGGATTAGTACTCGATTCCAACACCTGCCACATTGACTCATAGTTGAGTAATTTAACTATCGGAAATTCTAGACTCAGGCGACAACCTCCCAAGCCATATTCATAGGACGATGGAGACCAAGACGCATTTTCATCTCCCAATACCGCTAAGCTAATCACAGGTTTTTCGTACAGGTCAAATGCCCTGTAATGATATTGGTACATTCGCTTAGCAAAGGTTGATTCTTTTTGGCTTTGTACCTCTACATGAATCAAGACCCAAGTTTCATTTCCACCACAGAGCCACACCTGGAATAATTTATCAGCGATTCGTTTTCCTGATTCAGCAGCACCAACTATCTGCTGTAGCTCTGTATCAAGGGCTTGGGGTGTCTGATTCCAATCAATCAGAGTGTGTACTTGGGGAAAACAAAACTGCAAAAATGACTCAAAATACGCTTGTAATGCTTCTTTCCAAGGATTGTCATAGTCAGCTATGGGTTCGTTCATTTCTATTTTTTAATTCTAGACTAATCCTAAAAACTATCGTTAGCTATCAGCTATCAGCTATCAGCTATCAGCTATCAGCTAGTGGCCTTTGGCCAACGAATGATTACAAACCATCTAACGACAAAGATACAATGAATATCGTTGCTGTCATGGTAATCAGTGTATAAAATTGTATAGTAAAAGAGCAGATTATGGGGAGATTAATACTAAAATTGCTGAAAGCAATCTCTAGAATTTATAAAATAAGTTAAATCGACAATTTAGTAATTTTATGGAATAGGGATGCAGCCAGTAAAAAGGGGAGCCAGTTGCTGATCTGACTCCCCATCTTTTAAAGTGTCCTGTGTTTAACTATTCCGATCAGGTGACTGGTATTAGAAAAGCGATTGACCTTGGCCTTTAGGCCACGCTACGCGAATGGTCACGCTATGCGATCGCTTTTCTATACTGTCGTTCTTTGTGATCAAGCTTCAGCTCCATTTCTTACTATTCCGGTAAAGCTATCATTTGCTAAATACACTGGCTACAAGTAATTAATCCGATCGTGGGCAGTGGGTACCAACGCCCTCCAGCTGATCTTATCTGTCTAATCCACTGCCCACCCTACATAACATCAGCTATTCCGGTCAAGCCATCATTTGCTAAATACACTGGCTACAAGTAATTAATCCGATCGTGGGCAGTGCCTACTAACGGGCTTTCCCAGCTGATCTTATCTGTCTGATGTACTGCCCACCCTACATAAACTTCCCACTGAATGCTGATAGCTGAATGCTGATAGCTGAATGCTGATAGCTGAATGCTTACACTAGGACTAACCCACTTGCCTGTTACCTGTTAGTCTCCAAACTCATCAAAAAACAACCTACGGCTACCTAAGAATAAACCAGGGCTATTCTCTCCAGTAGAAAAAGCAGTGACTCCAAATAAATAAGAACCACTAAACTCAGGATTTTCCTTAGCTCTAACCGAAACTGTAATGGTTTGACCAGGAGCAACCGGTGGATCAAACACAACAGTTACTTGATCCGAGTTAGACGATTCACTACCGCCAATATTAGCCAAGGTCAGGGATGAGCCACCAGCAAAAGTGTCGCCCACAAACCCACGACTCTTTCTCGGATCAAATTTGACTTTCTCGATATTAGTTTTATTCTGGGTAATCGTTACAGCTTGCAAAGACTCTCCAGCATCTTCAGGTAATCTGAGGGTGAATTGGTACGTTGATGGAACCCTTACTCTAGTAAAGCTCGTAGCTGCCCTAACTAAGCGCGGAGCACGGTTAAACACAGTCTTACCATTACCGATTTCAATCGTCTTAGCAGGTAAGCCATAAAGAGTAGTGGGTAGCAATATACCCAATAAAAATGCACCAGAGCCTACAAGACGAGCCTTAGTTAATCCCCAACGTGCTATATTATTAGTCATCTCAATCACCTCTAATCAAGAAAGCGCCCTAAACCAATTGACTGTTTAACGAAAAATTGTTAAATAACAACCAATACCCTTCAACGATAACTACTCTACCGGATTTAATATTTAGGATAAGACTCTCCGGTTAAAATTACGTGATATCTACCTTAGAAAACCATAAGAAAACCGAATATAGCGTTGCTCATACCTATTAGATACAGAGGATTTTTTACCACTCCCCACTCCCTACTCCCCACTCCCTACTCCCTACTCCCTACTCCCTTAACGCCAGCCAAACCAACGCATTACTGGCACTAACAGGTAATAACTCACCCCTAGCCAAAATCCTTGTAATATAGCCAACATAGCAAAAAAAGTCATGGGCTGATAGAAATCCAGTTTACCGGTTCTAGAAAAGGAAAAAATATTAACCACAAATCCTGCTGGCAATAGATGAGATGACACTAGACCCCCAAATACGCCACCAGTTCCTGCTGCCACCACTAAGGCATGAACGAGATTATGACTGGGTAGCCCTAATCCTAGTACCAGGAGCATTACTGTAACCGCAGTAATCCATGGCAGCAACCCCTGGTCAGGTAGATCAGAAACCAATAATACCGTAGGTACCGTTGCCTGCCACATCAACCATCCCAGGCTATAACCAAAAATACCCATTATCCCTGCCACTAAAAAACGCCGCTGCTGACCAAAGCCTCCTGCAGCCGTCAACCCCCAAGCTGTACCTAAGCCAGCCGCCGCAAACAACAGCATTTCTTGCCACATTGTTATTTGCAGCGAAGGCAAGATCATAGACAGTTCCCCAGAGAGCCAATTTGTCACTTTCTCCCCAAGACTTGTCCAATTCAATACCATAAACCCAACCGTTGCACAAAAAACTCCCCCAAAAGCTCCGAGGAACATCTCCCAAACACTATCGAGACAAGCTAGTGCGATGCTGATCACTACTGCTAATAGGAAATGTTTTAGGGATGTGATCGAATGAGTCAACCCTGTCACAGATTGTGTTAGTTTAGGGCTAGATAACCCCAGAGCAGCTACCTGATTTCCTTGAAACGAATAGACTGGTGCTGGGATAGGCTGGTAACTAGGGCTAGGAGTCATACCTAGACGCAGATGAATCTCAATGGTAGTTGTTGGTCGTTGTTGGGGTACTACGCTGAGCATTTCATCTAGCAAGTCCGCCAAGTCATGACTTACCACTGCCTGCTCTCGCCACCGAAATTGACCAGTTACTGGGTCTTGTAAATCCTTCAACTCTTGACCAGTCAGTAAATGAATCATGGTTCGACTCAGGGCATAGAAATCAGCAGCCGGTCCAATGGCTGCACCAGTTATCTGTTCCGGTGGAGAGTAACCTGGAGTAATCAACCGAGTCGAATCATTCTGAGAAAACTCAGAACCCATACTCAATTGTTTAGCTCCCCCAAAATCAATCACCACTAGCTCTCCGGTGGTTTCCCGTAGCATTAAATTTGAGGGTTTGATGTCACGGTGAATCACTCCACAATTGTGCAACACCTGTAAAATTTCTGCTGCCTGGTAGAGCCAGTCTCGCACTAATATCTCTGGACATCCCTGAGGATGATCCCTGAGCATTTGCTCCAAGGTTGAACCGTTGATTTTTTCCATAACCAAACAGTGCAGGTCTGGCTGTGCCTCAACACCTAGATCAACGACAAAATAGCTATCTTGCTCAACTTTGGGAATGCCTGGATGATCCAAACCTTGCAAAACATCTGCCTCTTGCTGAAATAGCTGCAATACCTTCGGTTTAGTATCCAGCAGAACCTTCAGCACCTTTTCTGTCTTCGACTGCAAATCCCAAACGGTGTATATGTTGGCAAATCCTCCTGAACCCAAAAGCTGGAGAGGAAAGTAGCGATTCTTGAGCTTTAACTTTGCTCCACAACCATTGCAAAAGTTGTTATCCCTTGGCTGAGGGTAGGGTGCTGGGCAATTGGGATTAATGCAATGAATTGATTCAGCAACAAATGGATGCACAATACAGCTCAAGAGACATTGTGATTTGATTTTATCGAACTTAGGAATTTTCTGATTAGTTAATTGAAATTTTGATCAAACGACCTTTAACTTTCTCCTAAGCACCACTGGCGGGAAAACTGCCACCGATAAAGTGAATATCACTGAAGGTTTCGATCCACAGACGAGCTCCACAATCAAGAGGGTTATCCGGCTGATACACAATCCGACACGGACCGAGGATTTCTACCTGGTTGCCATAGTTATTGTGGCCACTTCGTTTTACCGAAATCACTGGTAGCCGCTCTTCAGGGCTTTTGTGGTTATTGGAGCCAATTCGATTACGATTGACATTAATTTTGGCTAAAGCCGGAGGACGACTTTTACGCCAAGTTCCTTTCGGTCCCCGGTTCTTCTTGGTGATTTGCGGCAAATAGTTGAACAGGGGAATAATCCAGAATTTACCGCTTTTATAAGCACCCCTTACTCTACCGGACTCAAGCAGTTGCCGTAATCGTCGAGGAGTTATACCCAACAGAGATGCTGCTTCAGTAGTACCAACACACTTGTTCATTTGTTATTTTCCTCTCACTTAGATTACTATTCCGATATCAGTATTATAACTAATCATCAAAGAATTGGCAAGGACACAAGCCAAATTTAGGTGTTAGGTTTTAGGTGTTAGGTTCTGGGTTTTGGGTTTAGTACTTAATACCTAGTACCTAATGTCTAATGTCTAATGCCTAATGCCTAAAGAACTAGACCACTAAAGTACTGGACTACTATGGCCACCTATCCCGGAATTTCCAGCGAAGCCTTCAAACACCCCCTTGACCAACAAGCAGAGCAAGCGTTACGCAGTGTCCCTGGTTTTGACTTAGTTTCTCGTAAGTTTGTGGAATTTCTTTACGAGCGTCCCCAGTTTGTCTATCTGATGGGGAACAGTATCAAAGTCGGACCGCGCCAGTATGCCAATATTTATCACTTATTTCGAGAATGTGTTCGGGATTTAGATGTAAATCCCGAACCAGCCCTATTTGTTAGTCAAAACTCTCAGGTTAATAGCTATGCTTTAGGTCAAGACAATCCTTACATCGTTGTAAACACTGGCTTATTAGACTTACTCAATGAAGCAGAAATTCGTACTATCCTGGCTCACGAATTAGGACATATCAAGTGCGGTCACACCATCTTAATTCAGATGGGTATTTGGGCAATGAATGCTGCCTCTATTTTAAGTGAAATGACCTTTGGCTTAGGGAATATCGTCAGCACTGGCTTACTTTTCGCTTTTTATGAATGGCGTCGCAAAGCTGAATTATCCGCTGACCGTGCTGCCTTACTAGTGATAGATGACCTGAAGACTGTGATGCAAACGATGATGAAAGTGTCTGGTGGGAGTGCTAAGCATCTACAGGAATGCAGTCTTGATGAATTTATCCGTCAATCAGAAAATTATCAAGAACTAGACCAAGACAGTCTCAATCAAATCTATAAGTTTTTACTCTATAATGGTGGTATTAATCGTCAATTTCTGAGCCATCCCTTTCCAGTTGAACGCATACACTACCTGCGAAAGTGGGCAAATTCCGAGGAATATCGCCAAATTCGTCAGGGCAATTATCAACGTGTTACCAAAGAGGGAGCAGTTGACGTTGACTCCAATCCACCATCGAACAACTCAGTGAATGAAGCGGAACAGTTGCAGCGTCAAATCCAGGAATTGCAACGGGAAATTAATCGCATCAAGAAGAAATAATGTCAGCTGTCAGCTGTCAGCCGTCAGCTGTCAGCCGTCAGCTGTCAGCTTACCTGGAAACCCGACTCCCAACTCCGGACTCCCGATTCCCGACTCCCGACTCCCGATTCCCCACTCCCTACTCCCTACTCCCTACTCCCTGCTCCCTTTGCTTGATGTTGAGAATACCAAGTAGAGAGTGCTAAGTGATGTACTTCTAACCAAGAGCAGTTATTTTCCTTGGCTAACTTAGCGCAATCTTGGTATTCTGGGTGGACATTCATAATCGTTTTGTGAGGTGAGCGATCGCTCCAAGCCACTTTCACACTAATTTGGCCATACTTAGTCTGTACCTGCTGGATTTCCCGAGGTAAGATCGCTCTTTGCTGAGTCAGACGTCGCACTCCTAAGGTAGTGGTTTCTCGGAATAATACTGCCTGACAGGCCTCTAGATCTTGAGGATGACAGATGACACTGAGCAGGATACCGGGTCGAGATTTCTTCATGCCAATAGCTTGAGTGAACACATCCACAGCACCAGCGTTAAATAACTCTTGGAATACATAGCCAATGGCTTGAGGATTGAGGTCATCAATTTGAGTCTCTAGGACTGAGATAGTTTCTAGGGAAGAGTTAGCAGAAGAAGAGTTAGCAGAAAGGGGTGACTGGTGTAGGGTTTGTGGGGGTAAGTTTGACGGTTTAACCTTGAAATTGCCAACATTAACAGCTTCTGAGGACTCACCAATCCACAATCGCAACATATTGGGAATGGGTAATTGTCGAGAACCGGCACCATTACCTATTTTTTGGATAGTCATTGCTGGTGGTGAACCAAAGCTAGTGGCTAAGGTAACGGCAATCGCTGCTCCTGTTGGTGTTACTAATTCCCGCTCAATCCCATTACTGTAAACTGGCACCTGACGGGATTCCCACAATTTCAGTACTGCTGGTACTGGCACCGGTAGCCGACCATGAGCTGCCCATACTGTACCGCCACCAGTGGGGAGTGGGGAACAATAGATTTGGTCAATTCCTAGCCAATCTAAGCCTAAGCAAGTACCAACTATATCGATAATGGCATCAGTAGCGCCTACTTCATGGAAGTGAACCTTGTCTGGGGAAATACCATGAACGGCTCCTTCGGCTTCTGCTAGTTTCCGGAAGATAGCAAGAGTCCACTGGGATACTCTTGAGGGTAATTTTCCTGCTGTAATTAATTTTTCTATGTCTGGTAAGTGTCGTGTGGGATGATGATTATGATTCTGCTCAGGTGTACTGATCTCTGTTATGCCTGACCTGTGTTGATGATGGTGTTCATGGCCGTGTTCATGGTGGTGTTCATGGCCGTGTTCCTGTTGATGGTGATCATGCTTATAGTTTTGATCTGGTAAATCTACATCAACTTTGGTTGCCAACTGACCATTGTGGTGTACTTGGCTAAGTCTTAAGTGATACTCTTGCTCAATTCCGAGTCCTGCTAGCTTGTCCACTAAATATTCCCACGGTACACCCGCAGAAACTAGTGCTCCTAGGCACATATCACCAGCAATTCCAGTGGGACAATCTAAGTAAGCTAGCTTTGTCATTCTAGATCTTCTTGATTAAGACAAATTAATTAAAACAAATTAATTAAGACAAAAGGATTTGGAGCAATTCATCCCCCACAAACCCTACAGGTCTATATCAGGGAATTATGGCCAGATCTTGCTAACTATACTGACATCTGAGTCAGAAAAAGCCAAACTGGCAACACACTTAGGTCGGAGTAGTTTTTAATCCTTTGGCAGAACCGTGTCTATGTCTGGCCTTGGTGAATTTTCCCAAGGCTAGGCTTTAGCAATTCAATATTGACGAATTCAACAATATTTATGGCTACTATTTATACTATCCATCCGGAAACACCTCAAATACGTCGAATAGAGAAAATAAGAGAGTCTCTGGAAGATGGTGCAGTGATGCTCTATCCCACTGACACTGTCTATGCCATTGGTTGTGATGTACATGTGAAGTCCGCAGTGCAACGAGTTAGGCGTTTGAAGCAACTATCCAATGATAAACCCCTGACGTTTTTGTGTTCGTCTCTGTCCAATATTGCTAAATATGCTCGGGTAAGTGATCCAGCTTACCGGATTATGAAGCATTTGATTCCGGGACCGTATACGTTCTTGTTACCAGCAACCAAGTTAGTACCTAAGCTGGTGATGAGTCCCAATCGTAAAACTACTGGTATCCGAGTCCCAGATCATAACGTTTGTCAGGCGTTGCTTTCAGCTCTAGGTCATCCAATTATTTCTACCTCAGCTCATCTACCGAATCAGGATGGTGACACTCCAACGGTGGGATTGGAACGGGCTAAACTATTTGATGCTCTCGATGGTCTAGTAGACATCATTGTGGACAATGACTTAGAACCGGGATTTCAAGTCTCAACTATCCTCGACCTGACTAGTTCAGAACCGATGATGGTGCGGCAGGGTTTGGGATGGGATGAAGCGATCGCTTGGATTTAGCTAGTGCTTTAGCTAGTGATTAACTAGTCAGCTCAGGTTGGGAGGAAGCGATCGCTTGGATTTAGCTAGTGCTTTAGCTAGTGATTAACTAGTCAGCTCAGGTTGGGTAATGAGAGCATCAAGCACTACTTGACTACAACAAAACCTTAGTCGTTTACGGAAAAGTCATCACTAGTTCAGTCAGTTTCTGGATTGACCACTCCTCAGGTTTTGGTCATCCTGAATCATCTTGATGGTTGAAAGTATTGAACGCTATATATAGTAAGCATTTCAGCGTTATGTAATCCTACGGAAACTACAGGAGTGCTGGGGGTCACAACTAGTCAGCTTAGAGTAGTCACACACTCACCGAACCAGGGCTAGACTCACGAGTCTACATTTAGGGTGGACAAGGACAAAGGACAGCGGACCACTCCAAGGTTTGTAGATCACATTCACACACATTTCCTCTGTTGCTTGTTTAATGGCAATTCTGTGAATCTATTTTTGGGGGCAATACCATGCAAGTTAAAACGGTTACTAATAATCAAAATTCCGCCACTAACAATCAGGCTCCGGAAATTACTCTAGATAATCAAAACCAAAACTTGACCCAGGTCTTAGTGGAGGAACTCCAGTCGGAAATTGGAACTAAATCCAGGAGTATTCAAGCGGTTGCCCACCGGATCACCTTGGAGGTAGAACGGATTTGTACTAAGAGCGATCGCATCCAGAATTCCGGTGAAATTGATACTTGGAAGTTGAATCTAGCACGTCATCGACTGCACAAATGTCTGTCATACTACAAACTAGGTTCTCGGCAGGGTCGTGTGGAACTCCATAGTAACCTCAGTACCATGGTTTATCGCCATGTGGCACCGTCCCAATCTCAGTTAAACTTTTCTGCTCGATACAATTTGATTGAGGACTTTTTACAGGACTTTTACGCTGAGTGCCTCAAAGCCTTCCGCCGGGAAAATCCTGTCGATTCTGACTACACTCCCCGTACCCAGCTAGAACTAGCGGAGTACATGGGCTTTAGTGAGCAATATGCTAAGCGACGCATTACCCTACGTGGTCGCGGTAGCCAGCAGTTGATTGTACTCAGAGCACAAAGCTTTTCCCGACGTCAGCCTAATGAAACCCCTGTGGATATTGAACAGGCTGTGGAGTATGGTAGGGATGAAGAAGCCCAAGAGCACAACCGTTCAGCTACTGCACAACAGGTACGTTCAAACCTGATTGAGAAAACCATTGACCCCAGCGATGCTGTTTTACGCGATCGCATTATCTCTGAGTTGATCAAATACCTAGAGTCTAACGGTCATAATGACTGTGCTGATTATCTAGTGCTAAAGCTACAAGACCTGGCTGCACCAGAGATTGACGAAATCATGGGTCTGACACCCCGTCAGCGGGATTATCTACAACAGCGCTTTAAATACCATGTAGAAAAGTTCTCTCGTTCAGCTCAGTGGAAACTGGTACACCAATGGCTAGGAGCAGACCTGGATCAAAAACTAGGGATGTCATCGAAGCAGTGGGATATCTTTGTGGCCCAACTCGATAGCCAACAGCTAGCGTTACTGCCCCTGAAACAGGCGCAAAAGAGTGATCAAGAAATTGCCAAAGCTCTCAAGTGTACCCAAAAACAAGTGCAAAAGCGCTGGACTAAGGTTTTGGAACTAGCTTGGAAGACTCGTAACTCAGAAATTGGCCATGGTAATTAGACTTAAATCTCCTTCTGCAACCAAGTAAGGAGGAGAGTTAGGTAAAGCTTAAGTAGTTAAGCCAACACCGACAAAGTATTAAGTTTGCTATGGTTATGTTAACAATTGAAAACTCGTACCGCGTATTTCTATTTATTTTTATTCTAGGTTTTAGGCTAATGGAGTTCGGGATTAGGTACACCAGGGGCAGTTGAGAGCTTTCGTGCTCAAGTCGGGGCGCTTCATACGCTTGTCAGAAGCATAGAGCGATTTAACCTAGAGCGATTTAACCTAGAGCGATTTAACCTAGAGCGATTCAACCATTGGCCTAGACCCTTAAAAGTATTTCGCGGCTGCAGATCCAATCTGGTCAATCAACCTATAGTCATTACAGTAAGTATCTATGGTAGTCAATATTGCTCAAGGGTCTGCTTCACCTAAGATAGCAGCAAAAAATCAACAAGCTCTCCGGCAAGTGTGGGAAACGATTGAGCCTGATAGCTGTCCCTATCGCTACAATTTCCATATGCACACCATTTACTCTGATGGTCGGCTCAAACCGGAAGAGTTGATTAAGCAGGCAATGACCATTGGTCTCAAGGGACTTGCCATCACCGATCACCACTCCGTTGCTGGTTATCAAGTTGCTCAAGCTTGCATAGAAAAATGGCAGCAGGAGTCATCTTTCTGTGATTCATTACCCCACTTCTGGACTGGTGTCGAAATTACCGCCAACCTCCTTAATGATGACGTTCATATCCTTGGCTATGCTTTTGAGCCAGAACATCCTAGTTTAAAGCGCTATTTCACTGGAACCGCACCGACCGGTAATGATGCTGAGGCTGGTGCAGTGATTGATGCTATCCATCAGGCCGGTGGTTTAGCAGTGTTGGCTCATCCAGCCCGTTACCGCAAGTCAGCAGATGAGTTAATTACTGCTATAGCCCACTTAGGCATTGATGGTGTTGAAACTTACTATGCCTACACTAATCCTGAACCCTGGCAACCTAGTCCAAAACAAACTAAGCTTGTGTTGCAGTTGAGTGCTACCTACAATCTATTTAATACCTGTGGCACTGATACTCATGGGTTAAGCTTGCTCAAGCGTATTTGAAACGGAAATCTATTTTGACTTCTGTGGTTGTAGTTGGTATCACTAAACAACAACTTCAGCCGTAAACTGGTATACATTTAGCGATACATTCACAAGTGTCATTTGAGATCTAATTCTCATCTCAGAGGTTGACTGGTTACGGCTGGGTTTTTTCAAGGCTGGGCTATCTTAGGCCGTGGGGGAAATGGGATGCTCCAAAAGAGCCGCTACGGGAATGTAAAAGCAGCAGAATAAAGCATAAAAACTTTCCGCTCATCGATTCGATACATATAAGAATTAATTGGTCAACCTCTATTAATTGACTGATAGTTCAGATTGATGGGACTTTTGGTATCTATCAATACTGTGAATAATTTTATATTTCTGGGAATTATATAAGTATAGCAGTCGCCAGCGATGCAGCGCGGTCTTGGGGAGGCAGCGCGGTCTTGGGGGTTCCCCCCATGAGCGACTGCCGTGGTTTCCCCCACTCGCTATTGCATCAAGACAGGGCAGTTAGGACATGACAAAAGTCTCAAACCTAAGTAAGCGATGCAGCGCGGTCTTGGGGAGGCAGCGCGGTCTTGGGGGTTCCCCCCATGAGCGACTGCCGTGGTTTCCCCCACTCGCTATTGCATCAAGAAGCGCAAGAGTTTGACGGGTGCATCTCATTTTTGCTGTTTGACACAGTGGTGCGTTACGGGGCGGGTCCTCCAAACCCTGGCTACGAGGCGGAAAATGAGGCTCCCCTAACGCACCCTACGCAACTTTTTTACAAAAATGAGATGCACCCAGTTTGACTTCTGACTTCTGACTTCTGACTTCTGACTTCTGCTATAAGCTCTCCTGAGATAGCTCAGGTAGCTAGAGCTTGAGACTATAGCTTCAGCCACGACTATTGAAGCCATTACATGGTGATTGGCAGTCGGAAAATCAGCTGGATAAGTTTCAGCTCAAACTCTGAATTGAGAAAGTGGTGCGACAAGGCGCGATGTTCTGTCGCCAAGGGAACGCGCACCAAGAGATAGGAAGGAAAAAACCGTTTTTGGAGAAGACTATGATTAAGCCAGAAAAAGATTTTTGCTTCTGTACTTTAGCTCTCCGTAGTAAGTATCGCTTTCTTGCCAAAGAACTAGCAGGAGATTTAGAAAAGTATGCTCCAGGAAAATTATTAATAGTTGCCACCGATGATGTCAAGGATTTTGATAACTGTAAGAACGTTTTAGCGTTTAAACACCAGCAAACAGGAATTCTTCATTGTTATCATGACAAACGTTTTGAGGTTGAGAAGGCTTTGTCAAGATTTCCTGTTGCTATACAAATTGATGCTGACACCAGGATTATAGGTAGCTTACCTGAAACCATTGAAGTATTGCCTGGAATTACAGCAGGACATCAAGGAAATCTTGTCAAGCATATACAAAACTATAATCCAGAACGATTAAAGCCCCTTAAACAGATAGCCTCTAAGTTAGATATCTGCTTAGACAAGGCAATTTATATAGGAGAATCTTTATTTTTTGTTTCTAGAGATGGTGGCAAAGAAAAAGAATTTATTAAACAATGGGGTATGATCGGGCGCTATTTTGAGTTACAAGGTATTCATGGTGGCTCAGGTATTACCTTAGGACTAGCTGCTGCTAAAGCAGGATTGACTATTAGCAGAAGTTCTAGCTGGGACAGGATTAATGAAGTCAAAAAACATCTAGATGCTTCTCATGAGAAAAAACAGAAAACGTTTTGGGCTTCCTTGAAACGCAAACTGGGCTATCACTATAATTTTAATCGAGCCAGAATAGCTGCATTAAAAGATTTTGAATTTTACTACCGATAATATACAAGTTATCAATGGGCTGAGGTACTTTCGTTTTAGGGAGTAGGTTTTAGGGAGTAGGTTTTAGGGAGTAGGGAACTTCCGATCAGGGAACTTCTGATCAGGGAACACCTATGTAGTGAGGTCTTGGGGGTAAGCCTCAAGACCTCACTGGCGTGGTTTCCACGGGTCGTTGTAAAATGATTTAGGGTTCCTATATATTTTTTATGGGGAGAGCCTTTCCATTGTATAGTAGTACCAATGAAAAGGATCACTGCAGTTATGGATACGGTCGTTATTCTAGCTTATTTTAATTTTTCAAATAGTGAATCCAGGTATATTGCTCTTGTCAAATCACTAGCTTGCTTAAGGAACCAAAAAGTAGATATAATTCTAGTTTGCTATGGCTTAGATACTGACAGTATTGTTTCCTCGCAGAATCTTAAAATAATCAAGATTCCCTCGGCTTCCGTAATTTGGCAAAAAGAAAGATTCTATAACGTAGCGTTATCCCATTTGAATGAAAAGCATAAATATGTTGTTTGGGCTGATGCAGATCTGCTTTTTAGTAACAAAGGTTGGGAAGAGCAATTAAAAGATAAACTGGAAAACTACCGACTGGTTCAGATCTTCAATCGAGTCGAAGATGTAAAGCTTGAGAATGGCCATTTTTCCCTAACTGGACTTAGCCGCAAATCCGTGGTCACGAGTTTCAATCGCGATATTACAGTTAAGGATTATTTCAGTAAGAGTGGCATCAGCTTAAGTCTTGGATGTAATCCGGGCTTTGGATGGGCGGCAAAGGCAGCCACAATAAGAGAGATAGGCTTCCCCGACTTTATGATTTTGGGGGGTGGCGACAAGGTTTTATTAGCCTCTGCTATGGGATATCATTCGATTTTTGTTAAAGCGCTTTTTTTAAATCATACGTTTTCTAAACTATATCATTCTTGGGGAGACAAAGTTTTTGATACTATTGAAGGACGAGTTTCTTACCTAGAAAATACGATTTATCATATTGTTCAGGGAGATTATAAAAATCGTCGCTATTCCGATCGCCACAAATTAATTCAGGATGATAAGTTTGCGATCGCTGATTATCTTACAATTAATGAATATGGAGCATGGCAATGGCGCAACAAAAACAACGAATATGCTGTAAAAATAAGAAACTACTTTGATGAAAGAGGGGACTGAAGCATTGGAAATCGTCTTTTATGGAACTTCCGGTTGGTTTGACAGCACATCAGGTGCTACTAATTGTGTAGGAGTATTTGTAAATGATAGAGATATTGTTTTATTTGACTTAGGCACTGGGGTTAGAAAAATAGACAGAGAAAGGGTTCGTGATAAAAATGTTACTGTTATGCTTTCACATCTGCATTTAGACCACTGTTATGGGCTACATATTTTACCGATGTTCCGGCCCGCTTCCCTGACAATTGTCATCCATGAAAGTCTAAAGAGTTATTTGGAGACTTTGTTTTCTTTTCCGTTTGTGAAACCGAGAGAGAAACTAAGATTTCCTGTTGAGATTCGAGTGGCTAAAGATACCAACTTGAATTTCGATAATTTTACCATAAAGACTCAAGCCTTAAAACATAATACTCCAGTGATAGGCGCTCAATTGCAATTAGATAACAAATCTATTTGTTATTGTGTTGATACCATTTTATGTGATTCTCTCTTGAGTATAACTAAGGATTGTGATATTCTCATTCTTGAATCTTGCCCGGTTGGAGGAAAGAAAACAAATGGATTTCATCTTGACATAGAACAACTTAAGGCAGTGCTAACTGCTACCCATGCTGAGAAGGTGATCATAACTCATTTTGGGGCTCGACAGTATCCAGATATTGAAACCAAAGAGTTGCTGTTTACATGTAAGAATTCAGGTCATTGGAATCAGGGAAGGATAAGAAACCTTTGTTGGGGAAACGGTAGCCTCAAGAGCTTGTCGGAAAAATTCCACAGCCGAACGACCCTGGACACGGCAGGTTTGGATGACGCTGAGTAAATCCGCTGTTTCCCGAAACCGTTCCATGGAACGGGA
>NZ_JAAHFZ010000069.1:23095-31742 GCF_010672795.1 Moorena sp. SIO1G6 | reverse complement strand
GATAACAATCCGATTTAATGAGGTACCAATGACAATGGTTCCTATGATGAGGAGCCGGATGAAGGGAAACTTTCACGTCCGGTTTTGAAGACGAGTCGGTGAGGCGACTCACCGGCTTAGTTTAATCAAACATAGCCCGAAAAGTAGCCACACAGCTAGGTCTTAACCTAGCCAAGGTGGGTAGGGAATTTTTGACAGTTCCACACCGATATGACATTTTCAAGTCCCTGAAAAAATCATATCGCAAAAGGAGTGGAGAGGCTCGGTTTCAACCAGCCTTGTAACAACCTTTTAGAATCCCCTGTGTTTCAACCAGGGGAGATGTCAATATCTTCGGTTAGAGTTTGTTCCCGTAGCGTGGCCGAAAGGCCAAGGTTACAGGTAGCCAGTTACAGCTTACAGGTAGCCAGTTACAGCTTACAGGTTACAGGTTCTAAGCTTGAACCGGTTAACTTTAAACCGGTTAACTTTAAACCTTCAACCTTCAACCTCCAACCAGTTAACGTTCAACCGCTTAACCTTCAACCGCCTTCAACCTTCAACGGTGAAAAACCTTCAAGCTGTTGCAACTTGACCACATTACCAATGACTGCGATCGCAGGAGCAGAAAACTGTGTTTCCTCAACCTCAGCCACAATGGTCTCTAAGGTTCCAACCAACTGTTCGGAGTCAGGTCGTGTGCCCCAGCGAATCAGCACTACTGGTGTCTGGGGATTCAATCCTGCTTCACACAATTCGGTGACAATCCGAGGCAGATTATGAACTCCCATATAAATCACAATGGTTTCTGAGCCATTTGCGATCGCATTCCAATTCACCTGAGGTCGATACTTGCCCACTGACTCATGACCTGTGACAAAGGTCACGGAAGAACTATAATCCCGATGGGTCAATGGAATACCCAGATAGGCTGGTGCTGCAATCCCGGAGGTTACCCCTGGTACCACCTCCACTGGCACCCCTGCCGCGATCAAATCCCCCATTTCCTCACCACCACGACCAAACACAAAGGGGTCTCCCCCTTTTAGCCGTACCACCACGGCATGAGAGTGGGCCTTTTCAATCAACAGCTGAGTTGTCTGTTGCTGCAACATCGAATGACGACCCCTGCGCTTTCCGGCATTAATCTGTTCCGCCTGGGGATTAATCATATTCAACACTTGCGGACTGACTAGGGCATCATAAACTACCACATCTGCAAATTCTAATAACCCCTTTCCCTTCAAAGTCATCAATCCCGGATCTCCAGGACCTGCCCCAACCAAATACACTTTACCCAAACATTGATTGCTCACTACCTTCGCATCCTTGATGTCTTCGTGGTTCATTGCTGCCTAATCCCATCCATAATCAAATCCACTAATGCCTCACTCACACCAATTGGTTTTCCGAGATTCAACTGCACTTGAGGGAACTTCTGCTGTATCTCCAGTAACATTTGTGCGATCGCATCGGTAATTCTTCCCTCAAAAAGAAAATATGCCAAAATGGCAATCCTTTTTGCTCCAGAGTTTGCTATTATAGAGACCTGCTCCCAAAGGGACGGCTGTACTGACCAGTCGGCCGCCACAGCCCCCAACTGGTTAGCTACAGCCCCCGTTTCTTCTTGAACCCCAGGGCGGCTCGTTCCATGGGACAACAAAATCTTGGCATCGCCATCTAGCTTTGCCCATTGATTTGTCAACAGCCTCACCAAAGCTGGATTAGCTCCCAAATGAGGCAGTAGATGAATCACCATTTCACTACCTAATTTCTGTTGCGCTAGAGATACTTGCCAAGGAATATCCTCCATGACATGTACTCCCCGCAATAGAAATAGGGGCAATAGTTTCAATTCCTGACAGCCAGCACCTTTAGCCAGCTGAGCAAATCGGACAATTTGCTCATGTAGGGGTAAATCAGCTAGTTCTAAAGTTGCTGTACCTACCAAAGGTGCGCTCTTACTTGGCGAATTAAATTCGCCACGGGTCGCACCTAAAGGTTGACTGGAAAGACCGTTAGCTGTTAACAGATCACCGTCAACACTGCTGCCCTGTGGTGAGATTGTCGGTAAGATTGTCTCTGTAGCCTTAGCTTGCTCAAAGGCTAGTCGAATTCGCAGCAACTGAGCCAATTGTGCCATAGCCCGCTGGGGACGCAGGTCATGACTGCCGTGGGAGATTAACAGATAAGCAGATGAGGGTGACAAGAGTATAGTGAACTACCTTGATCGAATGTGTTAAATAATACTATCTTCCCTAGAGAGAGAATTTTGTATAAACTATTTCTAAAGAATGTTGCATTGCGCTAATTTCCCTGCTACTGCACCAGCATGAAGCCACCAGTCAAATCCCCCAACCCAGCGCCGTGATGGCAAATGTCCTACTTGGGCTTGGAGTTGGAAGTCGAAGTCTTGATCTCGAAGATGGGAGTTGTGAACGGGCCAGCTGATGGGATTGGCCGTAAGCCACCCTACGCGAACGCAAAACCGTATAGTAACGAAAGTTGCTAGTTATAGCGCTACGGGCTGGGAATAGGGAAGATTCCTGTTATGAGTTCCCTGTTCTGAGTTGCATGTTCAAAACTTATGGGATAATTGGTCGCTCTTTATCTTACTTATTGCTGAGTTTCAAGTTCTAGTTCACATTGACTGAATACATAATTAATTGCTGAATAAAGTCTCTCTAAATCAGAAATTGTATAATTGTTAATTTCTCTAGTGTAGAGATTCCCTTTGAGTTTACCAAACTGCCAAACTTGACCATTAGAAACAATTCCAAATATAGTTTGCTCAGATTGGTCATTAATCTTTTGAATTGCGATCATTTCTGCTAAACATTGACCCCACCCCTTAATAAAATCATCCTTTCTTGATGCAGTCGCTCATGGGGGGAACCCCCAAGACCGCGCTGCATCGCTTTTAGCTTCTACAGCTACAAAATAGGGATTTTCAAAGATTTGTTTGCCAAGGGGAGACCGCTTTGCTAAAATATAATCGGGTATTCCAGTAAGCTGTTGATCATAGGTTATTGGTTTATGACTCCACAGCGTAAATTTATCTCGATACTGTCTGTATACTTCTTTTAAGAGCGGAAAAATAATCGTTTCACAAATAGCATACTCTGACTCTTCAACGGTAAATTCTCGAAGACAAAACTCTAAATCTTCTTTAAACGCTTCTCTGATTACAGTGTCAGTTTCCAGGATATAATTGGCTTCAGTAGCAGTAATTGTAAATTCTTTAAGGACTTCGCCAATCGTTTTATAAGAATCGAAGGACATGAGGGAATTGGGAATTGGGAATTGGGAATCGGGAATCGGGAATCGGGAATCGGGAATCGGGAATCGGGAATCGGGAATCGGGAATCGGGAATCGGGTTACTCCCCATCTCCCCATCTCCCCATCTCCCCATCTCCCCAAACTCACTACACTTCCCCCGCCACTTCTGCAAGAGGTCTGGTGTTCGCAAGTGCTGCCAAAAACTGAGCCAGTTGTGCTGGAATTTGATCGTTGACAATTTGGCGGTATTCAAGGAAATGCTCCAGATAGGCATGATCGCTAAGATACCGTTTCCATACCTGAGGATTGTGCCTGAGGATAGAAAAAAGTTGACCCCAGAATTGGAAGCGGGTTTGGCGCTTGATGCCATTGCGCCAGATAATAATTAGCAGTGCCCAGAAATAGATCAATTTTGGCATTACCAACTTAGGGTGATGGGGTTTCGGCTTCATGTTTAAGTAGTGCCGATAAAGTCTTCCTAAATAGGATTCTGGTTTATATAATTCCCAGAAACAACTGACATATTCCTGAGCCAGTTGTTCTATCGGGCGAGTGGGGATAAAATTGGTCAGGGTTGTCTGATTGATATTTTCTTCATTACCTTCTAGTAAACGCCCCTCTTGTTTGAGCCGATCCCAAAGGGCGGTATTGGGCAAGGCTTGTAACATACTAAAAACTGTATGGGGAATGGCGGTTGCTTCCACAAAATCGATAATGCGATCGCCTGCTCCTGGTTTTTCCCCATCCAAGCCAATAATAAAGCCAGCCATCACTCGCAAACCTGCCCGATTAATTTTCTCAACCGCATCTGCTAAGGGTTGACGAGTGTTTTGGTGTTTTTTGGTCAGGGTCAAGCTATCGGTATTTGGTGTTTCAATTCCCACAAAGACTGAACTAAAATTGGCAGCAATCATCAACTCCAAAAGTTCATCGTCTTCGGCCAGATTCAAAGAAGCTTCTGTGGACAAAGGAAAGGGGTAACCATGCTCTGCCATCCAGGGAGCTAGTTCCTGCAACAGAAGCTTAACATGGCGTTTATTGCCAATAAAATTATCATCAACTATAAATACAGGAAGCCGCCAACCCAGATTATAGAGGGTTTCCAATTCAGCCAAGACTTGAGCCGGGGTTTTGGTGCGTGGTTTACGGCCATATCGCACAGAGATGTCACAAAACTCGCACTCGAAAGGACAACCACGGGAAAACTGTACCGACATCTCGCTATAAGCATCCAATTCCATTGACACTCCCCGCCCTGGAAGGACGGGGATTCTTGCTTCAACGGGGTGACTTGTTATCCCTTGCCGGAGCCAGGAAAAATAGAGGTCTCCTCTCCACAAGCGTATTTGGTCTATGACCTAGGTTTCGGTGTGCCCCACCGTACCTAAAATAGTTAACAAATTTAAGTTAACAAATTTAGATAACAAATTTAGATGAACATTTTTTTGATCTTAGACTTTCATAGACGTCCAAATCGTTAGACTTGATTGTGCAACATGATTATCTCAAAACAGGTTTTTTACACTGTCTACTTATTCAAGATCATGTTTATCTAGAACATTAATTGTTTTTTTGTTATGTTTTTATCTTAACACGGTGCGATAAAACTGTCAATACATAGATGCTCCAAAGGAGCCTTCAGTTGCGAACAAAAAAAAGCCGTCCTGTAAGGACGGGGCGCGATTACCCAAATTTTTTGGTAAATCGTAGCGGGGAATTGGTGTCTTGGTTACATCTGCCCTTTCGCCATTAGCACGGAATACTCCCGAGCTTTCTCCCAGAGCCAGTGCCTCAACAAATCTCGGTAGGGTAATCTCACCTTCATCTAAAATCAGAAAGTCTACTCCTGCTTCTTGAGCTTCCTCTGCTATAGACGTGACATAAGGACCACCAACGGCTACCAATTTGCCCCGCCGTTTCCCCTCTCCAATCAGGTGGAGCATATCAGGTTTCTGGACGATCATACCGGAAACGATCACCACATCTGCCCATTCCCAGTCAGCGTCAGTTTCTAAACGAACATTACGGTCTACTAAGCGGAATTCCCAGGTTTGAGGAAGAATAGCTGCTACAGTAATCAGACCCATAGGGGGTTGGGCGACTTTGCAGCCGATCAGTTCTATGGCTTTATCAAAAGACCAATAGGATTTCGTGAACAGAGGAGACAGGAGTAAAACTCTCACGTTTGATGTTGAAATCAAGAATAGTACAATACTACAGCAGTTCTCAATTGAGGGAATCGGGAATCGGGAATCGGGAATCGGGAGTCGGGAGTCGGGAATCGGGAATCGGGAATCGGGAATCGGGAATCGGGAGTCGGGAATCGGGAATCGGGAGTCGGGAATCGGGAATCGGGAAAAAATCTTGTTTACCTCATTACTATCAGAACCGCTATACATTCTTGTCTTCAACCTCGAACCTTCAACCTCGAACCTTCAACCTCGAACCTTCAACCTCGAACCTTCAACCTCGAACCTTCAACCTTAAACCTTCAACCTTAAACCTTCAACCTCGAACCTTCAATCTTCAACCTTCAACCTTCAACCTCGAACCTTCAACCTTCAACCTCGAACCTTCAACCTTCACCCTTCAACCTTCAACTTTAAACCTTCAACCGACGAAAGTCCTAGTTATATTAAAACCCGACTAACTATGCGTTTACTATGCCTGAGCAATGGTCATGGAGAGGATGTGATTGCTGTCCAAATTCTAAAGCAATTGCAACATTACTCTACTTGTCCAGAACTAGCCGCGTTACCCTTAGTTGGGGAAGGAAAGGCTTATGTGCCATTAGATATCCCCATTATCGGCTCCGTTGAGCAGATGCCATCGGGTGGATTTATCTATATGTCCCAACAGCAAGTGTGGCGTGATGTGCAGGGAGGCTTAGTGCAATTGATTTGGTCTCAATTAAAAGCAATTCGCCGTTGGGCTAAATCAGGGGACTTTATCCTAGCAGTAGGAGATATCGTACCACTGTTGTTTGCCTGGTGGAGTGGTTTACCCTATGGCTTTGTTGGTACTGCCAAATCGGAATACTATTTGCGGGATGAATCGGGATGGTTACCCAATCGACCCCGTTGGGAAGGGTGGTCAGGTTCGGTTTATTTGCCTTGGGAGCGTTGGCTGATGTCTAATCGCCGTTGTTTAGGGGTTTTTCCTAGAGATACCCTGACTACACAGATCTTAAAGCAGTGGTCTATCCCAGCTTTTGATCTGGGTAATCCGATGATGGATGGGATTTATCCAGACTATCCAGCACCAATGGTTTATGACAAAGATGCAGAATTGAAGGAAACTAAGCGTACCCTAACCATTACCTTACTACCGGGTTCCAGAATACCGGAGGCTGATCACAATTGGCATCAAATCATCTTGGCAGCATCAGGGTTACTGGATACCTTTGCTTCGCGATCGCTTTTGTTTCTCGCTGCCATTGCTCCAGGATTAAGCCAAGATCCTTTACGGGAGGTTTTAGTCGCTCATAGTTGGACTGAGGTCACCTTGCCATCCGATCCATTCAATCTCCAGCTCAAAGACAAACAGGCTTTGGCTTTTACCAAGCAAAATGGCACACTGATTTTAACCCAGAACGACTATAACCTCTGCCTGCTCCAAGGGGATTTCTGTATCGCCATGGCAGGCACAGCCACAGAGCAATTTGTCGGGTTAGGAAAACCAGCCATTGCCATGCCAGGAGTTGGTCCCCAATATACCCCTGCTTTTGCCGAAGCCCAAACTCGCTTGTTAGGTCCATCGTTAGTAATAGCACAGCAACCAGAATTGGTAGCAAGTATAGCGAAAGAGTTATTCCATAACCCCGACAAGTTACAGCTAATAGCAGAAAATGGTCAGCGACGCCTTGGTCAACCAGGGGCAGCAGCTAGGATTGCTAAGTGTTTGATGGAAAAGATGAATGATAAATGATAAATGATAAATGATAAATGATAAATGATAAATTATTAATTAGACATATCATAACTCTATTATATCTAGCATATATAGGGCTATATCAACAGTACTATATAATATTTTACACACATTAACAACAATTATAAAGGTTATATATGGCGATTAATCTTAAAACTTTGAGTGGTAATCCTGTCAGTATTTTGGGTCTGGGAGCTAACAACCCAATGAATACAAATTGTATAGATATTGCTTACCAAGCTGGAATCAATTACTTCTTTTTTTACAACCTGAATTACACCAGTTTCCTAGAAGGACTAAAGCCTATTCTGGCAGCTCAACGAGATCAAGTGGTAGTTTCCACGGGCAGTAACAGTCGCGATCTTAACCAACTGCGCGAATATTTCGACCAAGTTCGTTCTTTGCTTGATGTGGATACAATAGATGTGTTCTTTTTGGAATATATCTCCCCTAAAGATGATCTCCACCAGGTTGCAGTAGCCTTAAACCAGATCCATACCTGGAAAACTGAAGGATTAATCCGCTATGTTGGCGCAACCACCCATAACCGCAAATTAGCCGTGGAATTATTGAGAAAGCAGTCCTGTGACGTGCTGATGCATCGTTACAATATGGCCCATCGCAAAGCGGAAGTAGAAGTGTTTCCTGCTGCGCTCAAAGCCGACATTCCAGTAGTTGGGTTTACTGCTACTCGTTGGGGTTCGCTGTTGCAAGGGCATAAAGACTGGAAAAATCCAGCTCCAACTGCTGCTGACTGTTATCGCATGGTACTCCGTCAACCAGCGATTCGCTTAGTCCTCACTGCACCTAAAACCGAATCTGAATTAGTTGAAAATCTCAGGATTTTACAATCTCCTGAGTTATCTCTTCAGGAAGTAAACCATTGGCAAACCTATGGCGATCTAATTTATGGAACCGGCCAGGATAGCTTCGATAATAAATGGCCTTAATTAGTTAATATCATCTGCGGTTGAAGACTTATAAATAGTAGGTAATAGGGAACAGGGAACAGGGAACAGGGAACAGAGAACAGAGAACAGGGAATTAGGAGGGAGATTACCTACGCAAAGGAAGCTATTTTTTTTAAATTATTATCTTAACATGATATAATAAAATGCTTGCAGAAGTCGGGAACTTTGGATCGGGCAAATTCGCAGCAGCAGGGAATAAAAATTGACGAAACCCTTATCAAAACTGGGATGCAGCCCGGTATAATCTGGCTTTGTTACAAAAATTAACAAATTTTTATCTCATGAAAAGTAATTCTTACGATACTATGGCTAAGTGGAAAACTTAGGAGGCAAGGAAATGAACGATCAAACATGGATTACCCCTAGTTTTTAGCCTTGCTGAATCAATGGGAATTAGACCTACTGAGTTGTTAGCTCATAAGCCAGACGATGATTAGTGTAAAATTCATCCGGTTGACTGAATCAGTTGTTAGATAAGTAAATATAG
>NZ_JAAHFZ010000069.1:0-22995 GCF_010672795.1 Moorena sp. SIO1G6 | reverse complement strand
CCCTAGTTTTTAGCCTTGCTGAATCAATGGGAATTAGACCTACTGAGTTGTTAGCTCATAAGCCAGACGATGATTAGTGTAAAATTCATCCGGTTGACTGAATCAGTTGTTAGATAAGTAAATATAGAGAATGGCTCAAGTCTATACCAAAGATTTTGAAATCCAATGCCCTCCCCCACAGCGCACCTGGAGAGAAATTTCCCAAAAAATTGCTGAGCTTCCCTTACCAGGTGTTCCCATTCGCTTGATTTTAACCAAGGTTGAAGGAGATACGCTCACTTTTGAATCCAGCTTCATTGATACAGACAGAAAGCCGGTTTGGTCATCATTACTTGATATTAATATTCGTCAACGGGTTTCTAATCAGCCCTTTGTGGCAGTTAGTATTATTCCCACCGGAGTCAGAGCAGAAATTGGTGGTTTTGCCGGAGATGCGACTCCTAGTACCAATCTGTTAGCCTCCGCTTGTGACTATCTGGTCACCAATCCCAATGCCGTTACTGCCTCGGATATCTATTTCGGTCAGGAGAATGTGCTTTATCTGGAAGGGAATCTGATTTGTCAGTTACTACTGGGTAATATTGGAGTGATTCCAGAAAAGCGCAAAAACATTGCAGCAATTATTGAAAAACCAAGAGATGAGAGATTTTTAAACAATGTTATTAATGCTCTCAATGGCTTGCGTGCTGTGGGAGGAATTAATATCGACCCTGTAGTCGTAACCGGTGGCCCAGTGGAAACCGCCTGTACCTATTCCCAGTATGGTAATGCTTCCGGGGAATTTAAAGGTATGGACGAATTGATGAAGGCTCTAGATGTGGTGGAAAGTTCTTCTGCTAGAGCAGTGGCTTTAATGACCACTTTGGAAGTAGAGGATAAAATACGTCAAGCTTACTACCGAGGGGAATCTATCCCGAATCCTTGGGGCGGTGCGGAAGCAATTATGACCCACATGCTCACTAATTTTTATCCCTTTACTGCTGCCCATGCTCCCTTATTATTGGAGTGGGAACATACGGGATTTGGGAAATTAGTAGACCCTAGGGATGGTGCAGAATTAATTTCCAGTGCCTATGTTTGTTCCCCTCTCAATGGTTTAATCAATTCTCCCCGTCCGGTAAGGTTTGATACTCCCGTAGCGGCAGGGGAAACCAGAATATCCGTAGAGAATGTTTCGGCGGTGGTGATGCCAGAAACAACCGTGGGAAATATTCCGTTTTTAGCGTGTTTAGACCAAGGTGTGCCCGTAATCTTAGTCAAAGATAATACCACTAAGTACGATATTACTCCTGAAAGATTGCAAATCGAGACTCAAGGCAACCCGATCTATCGTGTCAATAGCTACATGGAGGCGGCGGGATTACTGTTAGCCTTACGTAATGGTATTGCAGTGGAAAGTACAATTCGCCCGATGCCGCAACTTCAGCCGATTTTTCTCTAGCTTATGAGTCAACCTTCTTCTGCTTATCATTTGATCGCATCTCATAATCAGGATGTGCAGGTGAGTCTTTATACTCCTGCCCACCAAGGAATTGCTCAAAATAGCGTACGCCTCAGTCAAGAAATCTATCAATATGATGTAGCATTCCTCACTCGCCCTCGCACTGAGAGCATAGAGAAACATTTCTCTGAAATGTATGGCACTAAGCATACCTTTTGGCTAACTGGGGGAGGGACTCAAGGGGTTTTAACGGCTTGTGCTTTATTAGGTACTCAGTACAAGCGAGTGGCGATCGCCCTGAACAGTCATATTGCTACAATTAATGGTATCATCTTAGCAGGATTAGAGCCTTATTTTATTCCTTCTGTGTCTTTGATGCCCACTACCTCCGAGGTTATTTCCGCTTTAGAAACCAGTGGCGTGTCAGCTTTGTTACTAACTCATCCGAGTTATGAAGGTGTAACTCTCGATCTGGCATTGATAGCTGATTACTGTCGCGTACGCGATCTGGCTTTAGCAGTAGATGAAGCCCACGGGAGTCATTTTCCCTTTCTGGACGAACAATGGCAATCAGCGATCGCATTTAAGGCAGATATCGTCACCCATAGTATGCACAAATATACTGGGAGTTTGGTACAGACGGCTTTATTGCATTTACCAACTGACTCTCGGTTTACTGTTGAACAAGTGATGGGGGTAATGCCTTTATTTGAAACCACTACCCGCAGTAATCTGTTAATGCTGAGTATTGAAGATGCGATCAACAAGGGATATTCTGAGGAAGGTCAAGGGTTATTTTGGCAAGCCATTGGGGAATGCGATCGCCTGCGCAGTCAATTGGATAATTACGGCAAGGTGTTAACTTACGATGCCCAAGTTAGCGATCCTCTGAAACTCTATTTAAAAAGCGATCGCACTACGGGAGAAGAGTTAGCAGAGCTGTTTTACGCTCGCGGGATTGATGGGGAATTTGCTGGTGAGGAGGGATTGTTATTAATTTTCTCTTTCCATCACAATCAACAAGATTTCCAATTTATGAGAGAAACCTTAGCAGCAATTGTGCCGATTCTGAGGGAAAAAGCACCAAAAGAAACGTTACCTGACAGTTACTTTTGCCGTCGCCCTCAAATCAGGACTTTACCTAAAGATGCTTTCTTTAGCCGGAAAGAAAAGTTACCCATTGGGCAAGCATTAGGTAAAATAAGCGGTTGCTGTATCAAGAAAATCCCCCCAGGAAGTCCAATTTTGATACCAGGAGAAGAAGTGACTAATTGGCATCTCAAAGTTTTAGAATATAACACCATGATTGATATCATTTTTTAACTCATAAAAGTAATATTGTTAACAGAGTATGGTTTTCTGTATTGCTATCAATTACCTAATCAAAAATGTCTTCACTAGTAAACAAAATTACCTTATCCCAAGCCGAGAAAGAATTCTTTTGGGAAAATGGATTTATCAAGCTAAACACACTATTAACCTGGGAAGCTATAGATAAATTACGGGAGCTAACCTACAACTCTAAGCAAATAACCAAAGCTCCTGAATACTATACTGGAGATTTTTCCAGAATTGGTTACGGTGTAGAAAATTCTGTCACTCACCAGATCTATTCTGAGGAAAACTTTAAATACACTCTCAAGCAATTAATCGAGAATGAATTAACTTTCTTCGAAAGTGTGGGATTTGAATTAAAGCCCAACAAAAGAGGATTTTATTTCCACCTAGATGTAGCTAGTTTTAGCTTTATTCAAGCAGAAGATTTAGCCTATTCTATTTGGATACCCCTAGTTCCCATTAATACCAAAGAGCAGCACGGAGGGATGGCATATGTACCTCAAAACGTTTATCCTGCCTCTGGGTATTTTTCCCTTATTTATGAACTAGTACAACACGAAAATATTGCCGAATTTTGTCAAACTGAAGATTTTCATTTTTTTAACTTTCCCCATGCTTCCAAAGTGGAAGAATTGATTCTAGAGAAAAATAAAGTAGAAGATGACTTTGAAGTAGGTGATGCTCTGTTACTAAACAAATTTGTTTGGCATAGGAGTGCCCCCCTGAGGGAAGGAAAGTTACCTTCGAGGATGGCATACACAATGCGTTTTGTGGATTCCCAAGCCCGCTATGGGAAAAAGTTTCTTGATGATTTTAATTACATGGTGAAAGCTATGGGGGATGATCCTTTAACTTCCTTTGGGTATAAATTAACCGATCTGAAAGAGGGTGATTTAATCTCTAAGAGTAAATTTGTTTATAGCTCTAACTTATGCTAAATCCTAGATCCTGATTTATTAAAAGCTTATGTCTTTGCTAGTCAACAAAATCACTATATCCCCAGAAGAAAAAAACTCTTTTGCTGAGAATGGGTTTATCAAACTAAAAAAACTGTTTACGGATGAAGCAATCGATAAATTACGGTATCTAACTGCCGAATCCAATCAAGTAAAAAAAGTTCCCGAATCTTACAGTGGAGATTTTTCCAGACTGGGCTATGACCTAGAAAATGCTGTCACCCACCAGATCTATTCAGAAGAAAACTTTAAAAACACCCTCAAGCAATTAATCGAAAATGAATTAATCTTCACCCAAGGTGTGGGATTTGAATTAAAACCAAACAGAAAAGGATTTCATTTTCATCTAGATTTAGTTAGCTTCAACTTCATTAAACCAGAGGATTTAGGATATTCCCTATGGATACCACTAGTTCCAATTAATACGAAAGAGCAACATGGAGGCATGGCATATGTACCCCGAAAGGCTTATCCAACCTCTGGGTACTATGCCCTCCGGTACGAACTAATACAACACAAAGATTTTGCAGAATTTTGCCAAACCGAAGAGTTTAATTATTTTGAGTTTTTCTATGCTTCTAAAGTTGAAGAGATGGTTTTAGAGAAAAATAAAGTAGAAGATAGCTTTGAAGTGGGTGATGCCCTTCTACTAGACAAATTTGTTTGGCATAGAAGTGTCCCCATCCTGGAGGGAAAATTACCATCGAGAATGGCATATACAATGCGTTTTGTGGATTCCCAAGCCCGATACTCAAAAATTTTCCTCGATGGTCTTTACTCACTGATAAAATCGAATGGCGATGAGACTTTAACTTCCTTTGGTTATAAATTAACTGACCTTAAGGAGGGTGATTTAATATCTAAAAGTAAAATTGTTTCATGCTAATTAAATTTCGTAGCATGACTGTTTAATATAAAAAATAAATCAATGTAAACATAAAAAAACATGAATGTAAATATAAAAAGTTCCAATCCAAATAATACCATAACTCCCTTTTATTCCCAAGAAGAACGAAACTTGCGCATAGATATTGCTGCTGCTTACCGCTTGATTCACTATTATGGGATGACAGACATGATCTACACCCATATTTCCGTGCGAATTAAAGAGGAACCACCAGTATTCCTCATTAATCCGTATGGTATGATGTTTGACGAAATATGTGCATCAAATTTGGTTCCAGTGGATGCTAATGGCAACAAAATTGACCCGGCAGACGCGGAAGTAAATCCTGCTGGATTTACAATACACAGTGCTATTCATTTAGGTTGCCCTAATGCCCATGCAATCATCCACACCCATACTGTTAGTGGCATGGCTGTTGCTGCTATGGAAGAGGGTTTGTTGCCCCTTAACCAAATTTCCATGGAATTTTATAATCGGGTTGCCTACCATGATTATGAGGGCATCTCACTTAACCTGGATGAGCGAGAAAGGCTGGTGGCATCTCTGGGAGACAAGAAATGTTTAATCCTCCGTAACCACGGTCTTTTAACTGTAGGTCAAACAGTGGCAGAGGCATTCTACTACATGTACTACCTGAATAAGGCGTGCGAGATTCAGGTTAATGTGTTAAGTAGTAATTCCAAGCCGATAATACCACCACCTGAGATTTGCGAACATACAGCAAAGCAGTTCGAGGGTCCATTCCTCCAGAACAACCGAGAATTCCAACTCGTATGGGAAGCTAATCGCCGTTTGCTTGATCGACTCGATCCCTCCTATATTGACATACTCCCAGCCAAGTTACCCTAGGAAAAATCATGCCATCTTCAAATCTACAAAAAAACTACGATGTCGTTATCGTCGGAGGTGGACACAATGGACTAGTCGCTGCTTGTTATCTTACCAAAGCGGGTAAATCTGTTTTGGTGCTAGAACGACAAGATAAGGTAGGAGGAGCAGTTGTTTCAGAACAACTATTTCCAGGTATTGAAGCGAAACTCTCAGTGTATGCCTATCTAGTGGGAATGCTCCCACCAAAAATTATCTCAGATCTAGATTTAAATTTTAAATTCCGACAAAGAAATCCCGCTTCCTTCACTCCATTTGATAAGAATGGGAAACATCAGGGTTTATTGATTAGTAATGAATCTGAAATAGTCACTGAGCATTCCTTTAAGCAACTCACCGGAAATTTAGAGGAATACCAAAGCTATTTCAAGTTTCATCAACTGCAAAAGTCTTTAGGAAAGCACATCTGGCCTTCGTTGCTTGAACCGATGCAGACCAGAGATGAGATTAAAAATCGCTTTCAGACGCAAGAAGAAAAGCTAGCTTGGCAGTTATTTATAGAGCAACCCTTGGGAGTTGCTATTGAAGAATTCTTTCAAAGCGATTTGGTGCGGGGTTTAGTATTCACAGATGGAACTATTGGAACCTTTACCCATCCCCATGACTCGTCCTTAAAACAAAATCGGACGTTTCTCTATCATATTATTGCCAATGGTACAGGGGATTGGTGTGTTCCAGTGGGTGGTATGGGGAAGCTGACAGAGGAACTTGTTGCTCAATGCCAAAAAAATCCTGTGGAGATACTCAACCATACTGAAGTCACAAAAATAGAGCCAGACGAAGGTCAAGCAACCGTAAAGTTCCAACATAATAACCAAGAAAGCCATGTCAGTGGAAGATATGTCTTAGTTAATATTGCCCCGAAAAAACTTTCCCAACTGTTGAGTGGGTATAATCCTCCGAACGATCCCAAAGATGAAGGATCTTTTGTCAAAATTAATATGGTTTTAAGGAAGTTACCCCGTTTGAAGGCAGATTACGATCCTGTAGAGGCATTTACTGGAACATTCCATGTCAACGAGGGTTATCAAAACATCATCGATAGCTACAAAATGGCTTGTGAAGGAGTGATACCAGAACATCCCCCTGGCGAGTTCTATTGTCATAGTTTAACGGATGATTCTATCCTCTCCCCATCTCTGAGAGCAGAAGGTTACCAGACCCTAACTTTATTTGGATTGGGAATGCCTTATAGCTTATTTGTTAAAGACAATGAAACAGAGAAACAGAAAGTCTTGGAGAGGTATCTTAATGGGGTAAATCAATATTTATTAGATCCCATAGGAGATTGTATAGCGCGGGATGAAAATGGTCAACTTTGTGTTGATGTCGCAACTCCAGTGGATGTGGAACGAGAAGTGGGCATTCCCACAGGTCATGTCTTCCATCAATCTCTTTCCTGGCCTTTTGTAGAATCAGAGGAAGAACGGGGAATGTGGGGCGTGGAGATTGGCTTTGATAATATCTTCCTGTGTGGTTCTGGAGCCAAGCGGGGTGGGTGCGTTAGTGGAATTCCAGGGCATAATGCAGCCATGAAGATTATAGGGGGTTGATGCTAAGGATTACTTGATGCTGTTTTTCAGTCTAAATTATGAAAGTTTTATTGTGTAGCGATAGCGCAACACTAGCAGTGAACTTACTAGCATCACAACTATCAGACCATGAAATTATCACCTGTCCGTCAGATACTATTATCAAGTATTTAGATAGTGTTGATATTGTCATCCCTTGGATGGCTAACATTGATGCTTCAATCATTGCTTCGGGACACTTTGGTTTAGTGCAAGAGTTTAGTGTGGGTATAGAAACTATAGACATTGAGGCAGCTACTCGTGCTGGAGTATGGGTAGCACATGTACCTGGGAGTATTTCTGGCAATGCTGATTCCGTTGCCGAACATGCCATAATGCTAATGCTCATGCTTTCGCGACAGATGACAACCACACAGCAATCATCTAAAAGTGAAGACTGGAGTGCAAAAGCAGGTATTGCCTTATTGGGAAAAACAGCTTGTATCGTTGGACTTGGTGACATTGGTACGGCATTAGCGGTACGCCTAAAAGCTTTTGGAATGCGTCTTGTTGCGGTTCGGCAACACCCAGAACGTGGTGCGTTACCAGAAACAGGGATAGAAAAAGTTTACGGCTCTAATGCTCTTTCTGAAGCATTATCAATTGCTGACTATATTATCTTGTGTGCCGAGTATACTAAAAACACTCATCATCTGATTAATCAGAACACACTCGCAGCAATTAAACCTGGAGCATTTCTCATCAACGTAGGACGGGGTGGTTTAGTGGACACAGATGCCTTAGAAGCAGCACTAGAGAAGGGAGATTTAGCAGGAACTGGTCTTGATTTAGTTGACTCCCCCACGGATTCTCTTCGTCAGCAAAACGTAATTATTACTCCACACATTGCTGCCATAACCGAGGTAAGTTACGATGGTACTGCGGCTGTGGTGATTGATAACATTAAACGCTACGCACGAGGTGAACAGCCACGATACACCGTCAACAGGCCTTATAAGTTACGACGCTGAGAGTGATTATCTGTTCTAATCAAACATCAAGTCAGGAACTAACTCTGCGTAACCTTCTGTAGTGCGAGGTAAACGTTCTGCTCGGATAAAAGAAGCATCGGGAGCGCGAACATCTCCATCTTCGTTTATCAAAAAAGGGATGCACCCCGGTCTGCTCTGGGTTGTTTACAAAATTTAACAACTTTTATACCATGAAATTAAATAATTACGATACTATGACTAAGTGGAAAACTTAGGAGGCAAGGATATGAAAGATCAAAGATGGATTACCCTAGTTTTTAGCCTTGCTGAATCAATGGGAATTAGACCTACTGAGTTGTTAGCTCATAAGCCAGACGATGATTAGTGTAAAATTCATCCGGTTGACTGAATCAGTTGTTAGATAAGTAAATATAGAGAATGGCTCAAGTCTATACCAAAGATTTTGAAATCCAATGCCCTCCCCCACAGCGCACCTGGAGAGAAATTTCCCAAAAAATTGCTGAGCTTCCCTTACCAGGTGTTCCCATTCGCTTGATTTTAACCAAGGTTGAAGGAGATACGCTCACTTTTGAATCCAGCTTCATTGATACAGACAGAAAGCCGGTTTGGTCATCATTACTTGATATTAATATTCGTCAACGGGTTTCTAATCAGCCCTTTGTGGCAGTTAGTATTATTCCCACCGGAGTCAGAGCAGAAATTGGTGGTTTTGCCGGAGATGCGACTCCTAGTACCAATCTGTTAGCCTCCGCTTGTGACTATCTGGTCACCAATCCCAATGCCGTTACTGCCTCGGATATCTATTTCGGTCAGGAGAATGTGCTTTATCTGGAAGGGAATCTGATTTGTCAGTTACTACTGGGTAATATTGGAGTGATTCCAGAAAAGCGCAAAAACATTGCAGCAATTATTGAAAAACCAAGAGATGAGAGATTTTTAAACAATGTTATTAATGCTCTCAATGGCTTGCGTGCTGTGGGAGGAATTAATATCGACCCTGTAGTCGTAACCGGTGGCCCAGTGGAAACCGCCTGTACCTATTCCCAGTATGGTAATGCTTCCGGGGAATTTAAAGGTATGGACGAATTGATGAAGGCTCTAGATGTGGTGGAAAGTTCTTCTGCTAGAGCAGTGGCTTTAATGACCACTTTGGAAGTAGAGGATAAAATACGTCAAGCTTACTACCGAGGGGAATCTATCCCGAATCCTTGGGGCGGTGCGGAAGCAATTATGACCCACATGCTCACTAATTTTTATCCCTTTACTGCTGCCCATGCTCCCTTATTATTGGAGTGGGAACATACGGGATTTGGGAAATTAGTAGACCCTAGGGATGGTGCAGAATTAATTTCCAGTGCCTATGTTTGTTCCCCTCTCAATGGTTTAATCAATTCTCCCCGTCCGGTAAGGTTTGATACTCCCGTAGCGGCAGGGGAAACCAGAATATCCGTAGAGAATGTTTCGGCGGTGGTGATGCCAGAAACAACCGTGGGAAATATTCCGTTTTTAGCGTGTTTAGACCAAGGTGTGCCCGTAATCTTAGTCAAAGATAATACCACTAAGTACGATATTACTCCTGAAAGATTGCAAATCGAGACTCAAGGCAACCCGATCTATCGTGTCAATAGCTACATGGAGGCGGCGGGATTACTGTTAGCCTTACGTAATGGTATTGCAGTGGAAAGTACAATTCGCCCGATGCCGCAACTTCAGCCGATTTTTCTCTAGCTTATGAGTCAACCTTCTTCTGCTTATCATTTGATCGCATCTCATAATCAGGATGTGCAGGTGAGTCTTTATACTCCTGCCCACCAAGGAATTGCTCAAAATAGCGTACGCCTCAGTCAAGAAATCTATCAATATGATGTAGCATTCCTCACTCGCCCTCGCACTGAGAGCATAGAGAAACATTTCTCTGAAATGTATGGCACTAAGCATACCTTTTGGCTAACTGGGGGAGGGACTCAAGGGGTTTTAACGGCTTGTGCTTTATTAGGTACTCAGTACAAGCGAGTGGCGATCGCCCTGAACAGTCATATTGCTACAATTAATGGTATCATCTTAGCAGGATTAGAGCCTTATTTTATTCCTTCTGTGTCTTTGATGCCCACTACCTCCGAGGTTATTTCCGCTTTAGAAACCAGTGGCGTGTCAGCTTTGTTACTAACTCATCCGAGTTATGAAGGTGTAACTCTCGATCTGGCATTGATAGCTGATTACTGTCGCGTACGCGATCTGGCTTTAGCAGTAGATGAAGCCCACGGGAGTCATTTTCCCTTTCTGGACGAACAATGGCAATCAGCGATCGCATTTAAGGCAGATATCGTCACCCATAGTATGCACAAATATACTGGGAGTTTGGTACAGACGGCTTTATTGCATTTACCAACTGACTCTCGGTTTACTGTTGAACAAGTGATGGGGGTAATGCCTTTATTTGAAACCACTACCCGCAGTAATCTGTTAATGCTGAGTATTGAAGATGCGATCAACAAGGGATATTCTGAGGAAGGTCAAGGGTTATTTTGGCAAGCCATTGGGGAATGCGATCGCCTGCGCAGTCAATTGGATAATTACGGCAAGGTGTTAACTTACGATGCCCAAGTTAGCGATCCTCTGAAACTCTATTTAAAAAGCGATCGCACTACGGGAGAAGAGTTAGCAGAGCTGTTTTACGCTCGCGGGATTGATGGGGAATTTGCTGGTGAGGAGGGATTGTTATTAATTTTCTCTTTCCATCACAATCAACAAGATTTCCAATTTATGAGAGAAACCTTAGCAGCAATTGTGCCGATTCTGAGGGAAAAAGCACCAAAAGAAACGTTACCTGACAGTTACTTTTGCCGTCGCCCTCAAATCAGGACTTTACCTAAAGATGCTTTCTTTAGCCGGAAAGAAAAGTTACCCATTGGGCAAGCATTAGGTAAAATAAGCGGTTGCTGTATCAAGAAAGTTCCACCAGGGAGTCCAATTTTGATACCGGGAGAAGAAGTTACCCAATGGCACCTGCAACGTTTATCTCCTGATACTGTGCTTGAAGTAGTGAGGGAGTGATTAACGATGATCGAAGAACAAGCCAAAGATTTTTTAGAAACAAGACCTTGGTTATCTGGGATTTGCGATAGCGAAAGTACTGAGGAATTAAAAAATAAGTACGATAGTTGGGCGAATACTTACGATGCAGATGTAGGAGAAGATTGGTCTTTTATGCCTGCTAACATAGCACGGACATTAAGCAAACTGCTTCCTAATAAAAATGCCACAATCTTAGATGCTGGTGCTGGGACAGGGTTAGTGGGTGAAGCCTTAGCCAAACAGGGATATACTAATCTGACTGCTGCGGATTTGTCAGAAAAAATGCTAGCGATCGCTAGAGAGAGACAAGTCTACAAGGCTCTCCATCAGTGTAATTTAGAAGATTCGCCTGTTTTTAGCAATTCAGTAACTTTTGATGCTATTATTGCAGCAGGAGTTTTTGCTTATGCCCATGCTGGGGTTGAGGTTTTAAACAATCTATTCTGCTTTTTAAAGGAAGAAGGAATTTTCTTGTTAACCATACGGGAAGACTATCGCCGTAAAATGCAGATAGACTTAGATAAATTACCGTGGACATTAGTTAGTGAGGAGGATTTTCCGATATATGACGAAGCCAAGTTGATGTATCTTCTGGCTTTTAAAAGTGATCTTAGGAGGCTTTCGTGATCAAAACTCAATCTGAAATTAAAATTATTGGTAACGTTTTAAACAAATTGAATCCACTAAAAGTTGAGCAGTAACTCTTGGATTTCAGAACTTTTTCCAAAAATTTACCTTATCCTGAAGATGCATTTGGAATTTACCTAACCTATCCCTTGTGGAATCACCAAGGTGATTCTAGAAATGGCAATACCTATCACTATAATGGTATTCCTAAAATTACAGATATAGGCAATACATTGAGCCATATTTCTGCGATGATAACAGATACATTTAATGTCAATTTTTTGAAAGTATGTCGCATTAACGAATTTCTAAGTGGCACTTTTATCGTTCCTCATGTAGACTATCTTGATGGTTGTCAATCAAGTGAAAAATTCTTCAGACGAATTCACATACCCCTTAAAACTCAAAAAGAATCCTGGAATTATTATGAAGCAGAGGTTTACCATATGCAATTTGGAGAAATCTGGCTTCACGATAGTTATTGTTGTCATAGTGCTGGTAACTTCTCTTCAGAGTCGCGCTTTCACTTAATATTAGATGTTGACCCTACAATACCTCTGGATGATTTATTCAAAGACAAAGCCGTTTTCAATTCAAGCCACAAACTAGACCCGATCTCTCGCGAACCTTTTACTAATAGCGATTTGAACAATATATTGGATCTGGCAAAAATCATCAATCACTTGAATTTCAAAGAGATAGTTAGTTTGCTCAGTAAAATTCACTTTTACAAGAAAGTGAGTAGTGCCTTGACTTATGATTGGCTGGAAAAGATTGCGAAAAACACAAAAAATAGACAGCTTATATAAAAGGCCAGAATGACTAAACATTATTTTGTCGGTCCGAGAGATGCTCTTGCTAGAAAAGGAAGCAGTAAGCCAGAGAATATACGACAGTTTCAAGTTTTTTAAAATGATTAAATCAAACTTATCCGAACAGGAAAACTCCAAGAATAAAAGGTTTGTTACGATTTCCGACAGAGAAGATAGATGCGATATCCCCTCGTCTGCTTGGAGACCTTTGACTGACAAATACGATTTGCAAACCTGGCAAGGGATACAAATGGAAAAAAGTCCTTTTGAAATAGCCATTTATCCCATGCTCATTTACGAACTCCAACCTAAAACCATCATTGAACTTGGTGCAGCCACAGGCGGTAGTGCGATGTGGCTAGCAGATCAATTGGAATTGTTCGGTATTAAGGGAAGTATCTATTCTATGGATATCGATCTGTCTTTAATTGATGAAAAAGCACAAGCTAATCCTAAAATAAAATTTTGGGAAGGTGATTGTAATAAGATTGATTTAGCTTGGCCAACCACACTCCTTTCTACATTAGCTCATCCTTGGTTAATAATAGAAGATGTTCATATTAATTTAGTCGGTGTCCTCAATTATTTTCATCATCATGGCTTACAGAGTGGAGACTATTTAATTGTTGAAGACACCAATAAAACTATGTGGGATCAGTGGTCTGATTGGCACGATCAAAAATTTATTGAACGGATGAAGCGTAAGATAAGTTTACTAAGAAACTGGCTTATTCAGCATCAATATGATTACTTAATTGATACATATTACCAAGATATGTTTGGTTATAATGGCTCGAAGAATTGGAATTCAATTCTTAAAAAAATATGATTTTTTATGGCAAGATTACCAAATCAATTTTATACTATTTTTGTTGTTACATCAAATTTAAAAATAATGAATGAATTAGAAGTAAAACTCGGTTTAAAAAAGTTAAAACAGGAATGGGAACCAAAAGGTTTCAAGTGTGACACCTACACCAGTGCTCCCGGAGAGTTTTGGTCAAATCCAGGTCATAAAACGGATGAATATATTATTCTGATAGAAGGAGACCTAGAAATTTCTTTCCAAGGAAAAACCTACAATCCTGCCATTGGTGAAATACTTAAAGTCCCTGCCCGGGTACCTCATATTTTTGGAAATCCTGGCCAAACTTCCAATTGTGTATATTGGATATACGCCTTTGATTGGCAGTGGAACGAAGATGGGAGTGGTACTGAAGAGGGTAGGATATTGAGTAGAATAGACGGGTGACGATAAGCTTTTCTGCACTTAAATTTTTTACCTAAAACCATTGATACAAGGAGTCTGGGCTTCAAAAATTTCAATTTAAATGCGTCTGAGCTTATCCAATTATTTAAGCAGTTGCTTTAGTCTTTGACGTAAGTAAGTGCAAGGAAATTGCGCAACTCCAGCTCATTTACCTTGCACTTCTCACTGGTACGCCCTTAATTAACTCAGGGCTTATTACTTATTACTTACAAAAGCCTTAATGAATATAAACTATTTTGATGCTTGGTTAAAAAGAAAACATCTAGCTACTCTAACCTGGGTCTTAATTCTAGCCAAATATAAGTTGCTTTATGTCCCCATACCTAAAGTAGCTTGTACTAAACTTAGAACTTTATTAATCTTACTAAAGCGAGGTTACGAAGACGAGGAATTGGAAAAATTTCTGAATGGGACTCCAGCTCCTTTTTATAATTGGTAATTTGGTGTTCTTGACAATCATCGTCTTGGCTACCAAGAATTATACAACCTGTTTTACAACTCCGATTATTTTAAATTTGCTTTTGTGAGAAATCCCTACAAAAGACTGGAGTCAATGTACACTTACAGAATAGCTGCACCGCAATTATTACTTAATGCTCCCCAAACAACCAAGAATTATTACCTCTATGGCATTTATTTTACTCAAAAAATCAAAGCTGACATAACTTGGCAATCATCTGAATTAGTTAAAAAGTTCTTTTTCCAGATAGATAAAACATTTACTAAACAGATAGGTACTTCCGTACTTTTAAGAGATGAAGATGTAAAAAAACTTCCTCTACAGGAATCGGAACATTATGATTATGCACTACTTTAACATAGAATTAATGAAAGCTTTGACAAAGCTTATGCTAATCAAAAATATCCCGATAATTTTTATCTTCGTCTTTATGAAAAAATAAAAAAAATGCTAGGATACCCAGAAGTATAAGCTATAGATTTGGATAAAAATCCCGTATCCTTTCAAGAATTTATCAACTTTGTTTGTGACCAAAATCCTCAATGTATGGACGTACATTGGCAACCCCAAACTTTATTGTTAAATTGTGAATGTATTAAATATGATTTTATTGGTCATATCGAAAACTTTGAGCAAGATGTCCGATATATATTTGATTATATTAATGCACCAAAATACATGTATCACCTGATTAATAAAAAAATAAATAGTTCGCAAAAAGAAGGAAAGCCAATTGCCTGGACAGATGAACTAGCTGATAAAATTTATAAAAAATACCAAGCTGATTTTCAAGCCTTTGGCTACGATAAAATGTCTTATATAAACTGATTAGTAGATTTACAGTAGATTTACGAATAATGGAAGTATTAAAATGCGAAGCCATCGAAAAATGGACAGGTATCGCTCAATCCCATCCTATCATTCAATCTCTCGATGACATTGTTAGTTGGAAAGTTGTGCCTCCTTTCTGCAAGATTGGCAGAAGTTCTTGGTTACCTCTTGAAGAACCAATAATCGTTGAAGGTCCTTGTGGAGACATCCATGTTGAAGCGCTAAAAATCAAAGGAGTAGGGTTTTTGGATTATGATGGCAATATTCGACAACCAACAACAACGATGCTTCCTCGCTTGTCCGCGAATCTTGGTATTAGCAAAGAAGGAAGTTTCTCAATACTTCCTGGCTATGCAGGACCAATTGGTGGAATAACGTTAGAAAAAGCTTCGGCAGAATACAAAACAGCTCGTACTCTTACGGAAAAAGGAATACCTTCATCTGTTCCAATTCGTCTGTATAAATATTCTGACCTACGCTATCGAACTAAAGAGGGTACTATAGTACCTATGGGAGTGGTGGTAACAGGACAACTTCAGCGCACCTTTAAAAGGCTTGATACGGCACTGAAATATTCAACAGCTGACGATGATGAAACCAAGGCAGAATTGAACCGATTTGCCAAAAAAATGGGTGTTAGCCTGAGCCAAGAGCCAGAGTTATCTTTGTTTAGAGCCAGCTACGCTTCCTATGGGCATCATATCCGAGAGTTCTCAAAGTGTGGCTATTATCGTTACTCCTTTTATCCCAATAATCTGGGGTTTTCTGCCCATAGAGGTAGCGCCTACTTCACCGATTTGGATTCCTGTCGTGAGTTGGTAGAGTGTTCGGAGATAGAGAAGCCTATGCAAGTGATGCGTGATGCGCTCAGTGCAGTTTTGTATTTGATCATAATCTTTGTACAAGAGCCTTATATTCATTATTTTTCACCAGAACAAGTATTCCAGGCCAATCTTCAGCGAACATTCTTAGCTAACTATTATTGTGATCTCTCGATTGAGCTAATTGATGCACTGGTTGAAGTTTTAAACGAATACCACCTTGAACTTTATCACCGAGCTATTGGAAGTCAAGAACAGTCCTTTCCAGAAGAGACTGATGTCCCTTCTGATTTACCACCGGATTTAGCTTACCAATTAAATCACAACAAGAAAGTAAAATTTTGTAAAAGTTCTTGGCTAAATTACGAAGAGATTTACTGTTACTTAATTGCTGTGATGTCGGTACTGCACAGCCGTAGTCAGATATCGGCTATATATCCGTTTAAGCTTACTGAAGAAGAACTCTATGCCAATATGGCTGACTTCGGTACACCACAAACAGTTTAAAAAATTAAGAAAAAAATGGATCGTGCAATTGGTTTATAGGGTTTCTCACACTCATGAGGTATAGAGATGACAATTGTTAAATCTAAACAGCGAGCGCTATTTCCATTTAGGTGAATTATGCTAACTCAAGTTTTCCTACAAAGCCAGGTTAAAAATCTGCTGTGCGGATAAGTTGAACTGGGTAAAAGTTGGGGAAACAATGGGAGTATTTCCCGTAAAGGTCGTCATCTGATATTCGCCGTCAACCAAATTACAAACAAAAAATGTGGGTGGCTTGGGGTTGCCGATAAACTTTCTCGCGCCCAATGCGGCATAATCGATAATCCAATATTCCTCGATGCCCATTTCTTATCTTCGAGATGCTACGCGAACATAATCTCGAAGTTTATTGTAGTAATCATCACGCCAATTAGTTGAAACAACCTCGACAATTAATTTGACTGAATCAGAATTTTGGATAATTGATTCACTTTCCGACCGAGAGGGTGCATCTCCTTCTCAATGACCTCACGGTGGTAACTGGTCAGTTTAGGATCGTTATGATTCCACCAAACAAAAATATGAGTGTCCAGAACAATCATAAAACTTCTCGATCGCTATTCTCCATATCCCAGTCTTCTAGAGGGATAGCTGGCTCTTCAGGATCGGCATAGTATGCGTAGGGCTGCTTGTTTGCCAATGGTAAGATAGGATATTCCTTTTTGACTTCACCAATAGTGACAATTTCGGAAAGCTTATTTTGAATAGCTTCATTTAATATTTCTGAAGCCAGCTCCTCTACAGACATTCGTTTTTCCGCCGCCGCTTTTATCAAAATGTCTTGAGAATTTTGACTGATTTTTATATTTGTTATAAACATATTCAATCCCTTTAAAATATTCCAACTTAATCTAATACTTGAGAAGAATAAACAGTCTTCTCAATCAAACTCAGGTGCCCAAACTTCCACCACAGGCAATTCCCACCCAGGAAGTAATTCTGGCACTTGCAGCACATCCCCATCCCCCAGCACAATCTTATCTCTATTGAGGCGATAAACTTCCATGGTGCGAGTTCTCGGATCCACTAACACCCCAACTTGAGTCCCCAATTCCATAAATTGCTGGATCTTCCGGCGTAATTTAGCCAAACTATCAGTTCTAGATTTAACTTCAAACATCAAGTCAGGAACTAACTCCGCGTAACCTTCTGTAGTGCGAGGTAAACGTTCGGCTCGGATAAAAGAAGCATCGGGTGCGCGGACATCTCCATCTTCGTTCGGTAAACGAAAACCACCACTAGAAGCAGTTACCCTGCCTAGTCTACGAGGTCGTACCCAGTTTGATAACTGGGTAACAATAGCAGCAGCTACTTGATCCGATTCTATACCTGAAGGACTCATAACAATAATTTCTCCAGCCACTAGTTCCATCTGATAATCAGGATGCTGTGCTTGCAGCTTTTCTAAATCTTTTACTGTTAAACTAGGCATTTTTAAAATATCCTATTTATAGCGGTTATTGCATTTATGAGGTACACTTATAAACCTCAAAGTCCCCCTTATTAAGGGGGATTTAGGGGGATCCCTTTTTACCTCATGGAAAATAGAATTGCTATATTTAATCAATCAACAGCAAATCCAGTATATTGGCGTTTAAAAGGAGCATGGTAAGCTAAGACGATATCTTCAGGGGGAACACCCCATTCTACTAATTCATTGGCAACGCCAATTTCTGTGCCATCATGTTGTATCCAAATTTTGTCGTTTTTAAGGTCAATTTGGAGAACACAGCCTCTTAATCGCCGATTTCCATGCCACCCCACGTTCATCAGTTGATAGTGATCTCCTTGAACATCAAAGATTTTTTGGACTTCAATATCTCCATATTTAGGTTTATATTGCCCATATTTATTGATGAGCTTTTTGACTAATTCTCTATAGTTATTTAGTTTTTCCATTGTTTAATAACCTCATTTTTGATATCATATACAAGTAGTTTAAGTTGATAGTTATTCACTGCCTTTTGAGTAAAAACCAGAGTAAAAAATGCTTCGTAAACATCTTCGCTAATGGCTAAATAAATTTTTCTTTCTGGTTCAATAGTTTCTAATACCAGGCGATAATTAAGAAACTGCCCTAAAGCATTATGAAATTCAGAAATTAAAGAAGGACGATTAAAACTTTTAATTTCTACAGCAATTTTTTGTTGATCTTTTTGGGCTGCAATTAATTTTTCTGCCCCTAAGTCAACATACATATCAACTCCCCCATAATCAAGATAGAGAGGATCATCAGTAATTATCCAACCTTCCTTGATTAGGGCGTTTTTAACAGTATCATGAAAGATATCTTTAGCTGGCATAGGATAATATTTTATAACATTAGCTGATTATGATGGATAGGGGTTTGATGGTACGAAATAATGGACATTATTGTTGTTGCCTTGATCTATTTTTGGTAGTGTTTTAGAAGTCAATTACATTACTGATTCCTATCGGGTTATCCCCCAAAACTAAACTATCAATTTATTGAAGCAGTTGCTTTAGTCTTTGGCGAAAAGCTCGTAATGCAGGACTTCTCCCGGTCTCACGGCTTTGAGCTAAAACGTCTGCTACCAGGTCTGGAATTGGTAATCTGGGGAAGGTCGGACTGGTGGTAACTTGCCGGTACTCACCTCCTTGCAATAGGTCAATCCTGAGTTGATTTTTTTCATAGCGCCAGAGTTCAGGCACACCTAAGTTGGCATAGACATCCAGTTGAGTCTTGGAGGTGACATCCACTTCAATGGCTAGATCTGGCGGTGGGTCAATGGTGAGATCGACGCGCCGCTTGCCTCGCATTCTAGCGTGGTTTTGGATGTAGAAGCATTGATCCGGTTCAATGCCACTGTCCATATTTTCTCCCTTGAAGGTAGTGGAACCAAAGCACTCGCAGTCGATTTCTAACTCATCAAGCAAAATTTTAACCAAATCACCGAGCAGTTCTTTATCGACTTCGTGTTCTGGGGTAGGCATTCTGATTTCTAAGGTTCCGTGGCTATAGGCAATACGGGCAGAGCGATGTTCCCCTAGTTCTTCCAGAACAGACTCAAATTCAGCCCACTCTAGGTTATGAATCAACAGTCTTTGGCCTGGGGGAACGGTAAGTTGTTGGAGTAGGAGAGTAACAGCCATACAGTAATCGGTTTTGATTCCCAATTTTTCCAAGAGATCTAGTCTGATTTTAGGCAACTAAGGCATAGCTACCGTTAGTTAGAGTGCTCTTGGAGCCAGTTGAGTAAATCCTCACTGGTATTAAAATCCCAGATTGCTTCTGATAAGCGTTCTAGGTCTTGGGGATTCAAGGCTTCAAGGAATGCGAAGGCATTACTTGTTAGTTTTCCAAAGCGGCGCTCAAGCTGTCGCAATAGTAAACTTCTTTCGCCTTCTACTCTTCCCTCTTCTCGTCCCTCTTCTCGTCCCTCTTCTCGTCCTTCCCTTTTGGCTAGACTCAATGCACCTCGCCTATCTTCCACGAACATCTCCTGTTTGCGGATCTTTTCCAATTCTTCTACACTCAACCCCGCTTGATTGGCGATAGTTAAGGCTTTTTCTAGCTGTGGAATTTCCCTCATCTGATCAGGAATAACTTCTAAGCTGGGAGCTTCTTTTATAAAATAGATCCACTTATCTACCAAAGTTTCTAACTCTTCCAGTTGCTTAGTAAATTTGGGAAGTTCCACAAACACCATCTTGTCTTGATGCAGTCGCTCATGGGGGAAACCCCCAAGACCGCGCTGCATCGCTAACTCATTCTCCTGATAAGGCAAGTGGTCTTCTTCTTCTTGAAAGTAAAAACTGCTAATGACTTTCTCTGTTGAGGGGAACAGCTTAAAATCAGTGATAGTTAAAGCAATGACCGGATTGAGATCGAAATATCCCTGTCCGGATTTAAGTTGATTCCCGTAGGTTTTGCACAAATTATAAACGACTCGCTTTTCGAAAGCCTCTACATTCCAGAGTTGCATTTCAATGATAACAGTCGTTCCATTCTCTAATACTGCCTTAACATCCAGATAGGTGTCTTTTAAATCAACCACATCCCCCGCACTGTAGGGGTCAATAATTTCTAAATCCTGGATGACAGAATTCCCGGAGTAAATCATGGCATTAAGGAAGGAAATCAGAATATCTTTACTCTGATCTGAACCAAAGATTTTCTTGAAAGCAAAGTCAGTTTTAGGACTAATGAATCTCATGGTTTTACAGGGTTAATTAAACCGTTTAGTTGTTAGTTAATTTTTTGTAAGCATTCAGCTATTAGCTAATGCGCTACGGAACTTTTGAATAAAAAAGGTAAGGATTGGTTTAATCTGAGTTAAGTCCCAGCGTCGTTCGCACAGCGTGGCCATTCGCGTAGCGTGGCCGTTCGCGTAGCGTGGCCAAAAGGCCAAAAGGCCAAGGCCAAAGCCTGTGCCACTGCTGACTGCTGCTGAACGCTGAACGCTGACTACTGAATGCTTAGAATTTATTTACCTTTATAGTAACAGTTTTGGCTGGGCTTGTTGGCACCATAATTAGTTATATAGCGAGCGCTTTTAAAAAAGGTGATGGACAAATTTTGGCGTTGCATAAATACGGGATGATTTTAATAGTTTTCTGGCATGGGCATCTTGCCGTGGAATGGGCATCTTGCCCGTTACCAATATTCTCGGGCGAGCAGTATGCCCATGCCACTCATATTAATCCCTTGATTCAGAAATGCCGTATCCCCAAGAGAGATCCGGTGGGTTGCTGAAAAGCCAGGATTGATAATCGTGATTTTTTTGGCATCATGGAAGTAACTCCTATTTAGGTGGGAGGAAAACCGCGCTGGAGATGGTTAACGGGCATGACCAGCGCGGTTATTAGTTTCAGTCGTCACCTTCTATAGTATAGATAACTCCTCAAAAAAATGCAAGGGTAAATAAAAATATTTTACATTTATTTACAATTAGTTTTATTAACAATTTATAGACTCAATTATGTGTAATTTATTGACATAATTTTTTTAATTAACTGAGCTACAAATTCTTGGTTTTTAGGGAGCAGGAATCCCCTCTAACTCCAGGGCTGTTTCTTGCGTCGGACTCAAATGTAATTGGTGGGGAGGTGGGGAGATAGGGAGATAGGGAGATAGGGAGTAGGGAGTAGCGATGCATCGCTATTCTAACCTTAATTTTTATCATTAAGATTAGTTTATTGATCATAAAATGTGGAGCTGAAACTTTTATTTGATGGTGCTTTCGCCAGAAGCCGTTAAAAGTCAGCTTATAACCACAAGTACGGTAGAGCCAGCAGGACTTACAAGAAATCTAACCAACAGCAAATCCATCATATTGACGCTTGAACTACCCCACCCTTTAGAGGGATGGGGATTCCCAGGCACAGTCGTGCGCGACTGTTGTCTCCGTGGGCGTAACTTTCCTTCGCACCGAAGGTAGCTGGGCAGGGTCAATTCCCAGTTTTTTGAGACCCTTATTTCTGATATTTACTCCGCCATTTATATCAGCATCATCGTGATACCCACATTCAGTACAGACAAATTTATCCCCACTTCGGTTGTCTGCACTGGTGTGATGGCATTTTGGACATTCTTGGGATGTATGTCTGGGGTTTATCTTGATTACTGGAATGCCTGACTTTGCAGCCACGACTTCTACCTTTTTGATCAGTTCTCCCCAGGCAGCATCAGAGATCACACGGTTGAGCCCCTTTTTAGCAGATTGTCCGTTGTGATCATAACCACCATTTTCATTGGGCTTAGGCTTACAACGGGATTTCATTCCCCTGATATTTAAATCCTCAAATATCAGGGCGTCTGTGCCATCGGTTAACTGCTTTGCAATCTCCCAATGGCATGCAGAACGCTTGTTGGTTATTTTCTCGTGTAAATAGGCAACCTTACCAAATAATTTCTTGCGATTATTAGATCCTTTTTTCTTTCGACTTGCAGCTCTTTGCCTGAGTTTTAAACGTCTTGCTTGACGCTTAAATTTATTGGTATTAGCCGGATTTACGATAGTCTCCCCGTCAGAAGTACTAACCAGCTTTTTAATCCCAAGATCACATCCCTTAACACGATCTGGTCTAATCTCGTTGGCTGTTTTAACCGGAGACAATGGAACTGACTTGTTTTCAATTTGAAGACTGACAAACCAACCCCGAGATTTTCTGCGTACGGTTACAGATTTTATGGTGAAACCGTCTGGTATAGGACGGGAATTGTAAAAGCCCATCCAGCCAATCCCAGGTAAATAGATTCCATCGCCGTCTAGTTTTACCTGACCCGGGGAATATTTGAAGCTCCGATAGCGAGAACGCCTCTTAGGTCTAGGGTACTTAGCCTCCCCTTTAAAGAATTTTGTGAAAGCAGTATCCAACTGTCTTAACATTTGTTGTAAAACAGTTGAGTATTAAACTAAGCCGCAGAGTTACCTCTGCGACTCGTCTCCAAAACCGTACGTGACAGTTTCCCGTCATACGGCTCCTCATGATAGGAACACACTTTCATTGGTACCTCCACATTAGAAAGGATTGT
>NZ_JAAHFZ010000068.1:0-32262 GCF_010672795.1 Moorena sp. SIO1G6 | reverse complement strand
GGTACTGACCCCGAGCCTGGTAGCAGCGACTCGGGGAGGAACATATTTAATTTGTTCATTCATTGACACATCTTGTTCAGTAAAGTTAGATTATCCAACAAGATGTCGGAAAATGTCAAATATGTCGAAAAAAATATTTATCAGGACGTAACTCTCAATTTCTTGGTAAGGTTTGCCTAGACGGTGTTAGTACTCGGTACTTTCCGGATCACACTGGCTTTCCCGAATGGCCTGTTTAATCACCCGGTTGTAGAGCTTGGAACTGGCACGCATTCCAAGGTACGAACTTTAACTCTTGGTACTAACGGCTGCGCTTATTTTTAAGGCCGTCTGGTCAACAGGCTTTATTCAAGCCCACACTGTACCCGCATCGGGTCAGTGTGCGGTAGTTGACAGGGTGATCGGGGTTTAGGGTATAGGGAAATTGCACGCTCGTTAAGGCTACGGTACTCGAAAAGATCGGAAAAATAAGGAGAAGAGAATGTCTTCTTCACCTAATCAAGTCCCCTTGATCTTTCCATCTGCTCTAGCATCCAGCTTAACCAGCGTGACTATTGATGCATATAGGTGATGCATATAGAAAAACACAGACACTAGCTCACCCTAAGTTAAGTATTCAGCTATCAGCTTTCCGCTTTCAGCTTTCAGCTATCAGCTTTCCGCTATCAGCTTTCCGCTATCAGCTTTCAGCTTTCCGCTAATGCGCACGCTACTTGAGGTGCTTTTGAATAAGCGATGGAGCGCCGACCTGCGGGGGTTTCCACGGGGCTTTCAAGGTGCGGACGCAGGTGACCCACGCAGCCCCTCCCCACTCGCGCTTTGCATCAAGACAACAGGTAAGCATTGGAATAATGCTGAGTTACGTTAGCTGAGGGCTGACGGCTGAGGGCTGACGGCTGAGGGCTGAGGGCTGACGGCTGAATGCTTACACCATAAAATTTGAGCATCTGGTTCCAAAGCCGATTTCCCGCCTTAAGATAGTGTTGCTTAGCTAAATGACTCAAAGAAACAGGCTCAAGCTTAACCAGCCAGAAGCTTCGCTTCCAGCAAGCCGTTCCACTGTCCCCAAGACACTACAATGTAAATTTGGATGCAGTGTGGGTTGGCTTTTGCCAGGAGCGTCAGCTTCCCTGGTATTAAGCAGCCTATCACCTGTATTAGTCCCATGAACATTACTAGTTAGCTAAGGATGTGGGGAAAGTAGACTTGGGAAGATGACATCTTGAATTTGAAATAGCAAAATGACAGATTCCCTGTCAAACTTATGATCAAATGACTCTTTTGCCAAAAATGACTCTCTTGATGCAACGCCCATGAAAACCGTTCTGATTGTCGAAGATGATCCGATTAATGCTCGTGTTTTTGCCAAGATTCTCACTAAGCGGGGCGGTTTGAATGTAAAGCATACTGAAGATGTAGAAGAAGTAATGCAGCTAGCCCAAGCTGGGGAGCCAGACATTATCTTGATGGATGTTTCCCTAGCTCATAGTGTTTATCAGGGTCAATCAGTAGACGGCATTAAGATTACCCAAATGCTTAAGGCTGATGCTGATACCTCTAAACTGCCCATTATTCTGGTCACTGCTCATGCGATGGAAGGGGATAGAGAAAAATTTCTTAAGCAAAGTGGTGCCGATGACTACATCTCCAAACCCGTTGTTGACCATCAACAGTTTGTTGATCAAATCATGGCTCTACTACCCCAGGACAATTAAATTCCTTTCTTGAAAATTGCCAATCTTAAAACCACCGCCCTTGAGATGATTGCCCATATTTGGCTGCCATCCCTCCCCTATTGGCAATTGATAGAGATCAAGCACTATTTTTAGAAGTCACCCATGACAGGTGGAGTTGAGCTACTTAGGGTATACCTTCACCCTGGATAATGGTGGCTTGGATTCTGGGATTTTCCAGAAACTTTTTGGTTTCAGAAAGCAGGCGTTTACCCCACAAGTTTTCCTTAAGAAACTCTAAGTTAGCATAGCGGCTATCTAGGCGGATTGCCGCTTCTCCCATTAACAGTCCCTTTTCGATATCCCCTTGGGCATACAGAGCCACAGCGATCGCAAGTTGAGGTTCTGCCGCCTCTTTATCAATCCCTATGGCTGCTTCCCATTGTTTAATGGCACTCTCCACATCTCCTTGTTCATAGTTGACCAACCCAATGTTGTTGATGGCAGGCCAAAAGCTTTTGTCTTGGTCAACAGCTTTGTTGTAAGCATCGATTGCTTCACTATACTGATTGAGCATATAGTAAGAATTGCCCAAGTCAAACAGGGCTTCTGGCACATCGGGTTTGAGTTTTAATCCCGCTTTCAACTGAGCGATCGCTTTTCTATACTCGCTTTTTTGAAAATAGGCTGACCCCAAGGTGAACAGCACTCCAGCCTCATCTGGTGCCAGAGAGTAAGACTTTTGCAAGGCTTCAATGCCTTGATCCAACTCTTGGGATTGTACGTACAAGGTTCCCAAGATAAACCAGGTTTGATAGGTGTTGGGGGCAAGTTGAGTGGCTAACTTGGCCTTAGGCAGGGCCAGGTCGTATTGTTGAAAGCGGACTAACTGAATGGCCTCCTGAGCCAGAGTTAAGCCCTGCTGTTCGAGTTCCTCTGAATCCAATTTTAGGGTATAGGGAATGAGTGCTTGTCCAGCAACTGGTGCTGACCAACTCATCAAACCCATGACAACAAGAATAGATAGTAATGGAATAGATTTAGGCACGGTACAGCCTCAAAGAACAATTAGCTTAATTTGAATCTACAGGTTACGCAACTACTGAGACTAATCCGGAAGGAATATAGCTCTAGCTTTACCCTCACGATAGGACTTTCCTGCTTCATCTGTCATCCTAGAGGATCTGACCAAAGTAAGTGTGGGGGGTCGGGAATCGGGAATCGGGAATCGGGAATCGGGAATCGGGAGTGTTGGAAACGGGCAAGATGCCCATTCCACTAAGATGCTCCTTCCACACAAGTTGCCCATTCCACACAAGTTGCGTAGGGTGTGTTAGGGGCGGACTTGCCATTATGTTTCGTGTCGTAGCCAAGGTTGGGATAGTCCGCCCCGTAACGCACCACCAAAAAGCTGATTGTATCGGTAGCCAGTGTTGGGACAGTCGCTCCGGAAATGAAACGGGCAAGATGCCCATTCCACCATGATGCTCATTCCACCATGATGCTCATTTCACCATGATGCTCATTCCACAAAACTATTCACATCATCTTGCATTTATGCAACACCGGATTTTTGGCGTTGCTGATTATGCGTATGGTTTTGCCCCCCTAGCCCCCCAATTCTGGGGGGAACAAAACTATCAAAGTCCCCCAGAATTGGGGGATTTAGGGGGCTTTAATAAAACCAAATGATCGCACATTCATTCCTTAATTCAGCAACGCCGGATTTTTTGTATTGCTGAATCAAAGAAGGAAATTCTTTCCCCAAGATTTTTAAGTATAAATACTTATTGTTGCATTTAAGCAGTAATGCGACATCACTTTTCTATAGGAAAGATTAAAATAGATGTGTTGGGTCAGGGATAATACAGCGCATATATCGTACTTATGAGGTACAGTGTTTTTTGACGCTGATTACCTGAAAAGCCTATTGCCTTATTAAAACCATAAGCTTTGTAACTCACCCAAATAACAATTTCTATATGAGCGAAGATAGTATTCCAAAACGCTTCCAAGAAAAAATCCAAGAAGCCAGGGAAAAAAACCTTGAAATCCTAGATTTGAGTAATTACTCAGATAATACAATATTAAAACTTTTCGTTAATTTAGTTTCAGATCGATCCCAACCATTGACCAAGATACCAGAGGAAGTTTTTGAACTCAAACAAATTAAAGTATTAAAATTAAAGTATAACAAAATAGATAAAATTCCGGAGTATATTGGTAATTTATTCAATTTAACTCATCTATATTTATCCTTCAATCAACTAACCAACCTTCCAGAGTCTATTGGGAATCTATCCAATTTAACTCATCTATATTTATCCTTCAATCAACTAATAAATTTACCAGAATCTCTTGGGAATCTATCCAATTTAACCGATCTAAATTTAGAGACCAATCAACTAACAAACCTCCCGGAATCTCTTGGGAATCTATCCAATTTAACCAGACTAGAATTATGGAATAATCAACTAATAACTCTGCCGGAATCTCTTGGGAATCTATCCAATTTAATCAGGTTAGAGTTATGGAATAATCAACTAACAACTCTGCCGGAATCTCTTGGGAATCTATCCAATTTAATTAGGCTACATTTATCGGGTAATCAACTAACAACTCTGCCGGAATCTCTTGGGAATCTATCCAATTTAACCAGGCTACATTTATGGAATAATCAACTAACCACCCTGCCCGAATCTTTTGGAAATCTCTCTAATTTAACCCAGCTAGAGTTATCGGAAAATCCCCTGGTTGTTCCACCGCCAGAAGTTGTCAGTAAAGGGGTAGGTTCTATTAAACAATATTTTCGGCAATTAAAACAAGAAGGAAAAGATTATATCTATGAAGCTAAGTTGTTGATTGTGGGCGAGGCCGGAGCAGGCAAAACTAGTTTAGCTAAAAAAATTCAAGACCCCCAATACCAACTCCAAGACAATCAACAGTCTACAGAAGGCATTGATGTTATCAAATGGAGTTTTCCTCTAGATAACGTACGAGAATTTAACGTCAATATTTGGGATTTTGGCGGGCAAGAAATTTATCATGCCACCCATCAGTTTTTTTTAAGTAAACGTTCTCTCTATATTTTGGTTACGGATAGTCGTAAAGAAGATACGGATTTTGATTATTGGCTAAATATTGTAGAACAATTTAGTGATAATAGCCCCCTGTTGATTATTAAAAACGAGAAACAAGACCGCCGCAGGGACATTAACGAAAGAACTTTGCGAGGAAAGTTTACCAATCTCCAAGCCACTCTCGCTACTAACCTCAAAACTAACCGAGGGTTAGCAGAGATTATCGCTGCTATTCAATATTACATTCAAAATTTACCTCACGTCGGACAACCATTACCGAAAACCTGGGTAATGGTGCGTCAAGCCTTAGAAAACGATTCCCGTAATTATATCTCTCTTGATAAATTTCTAGATATCTGTGAAACCAATGGATTTACTCTACTAGAAGATAAATTACAGTTAAGCGGATATCTCCACGATTTAGGAGTATGTCTTCATTTCCAGGATCAAGAAGATTCCTTGTTATATAAAATAGTCATTATTAAACCAGAATGGGGTACCGATGCGGTTTACAACGTGCTGGATAATCATGACGTTAAAAATAACAAAGGAAAGTTTACCCGCAACGATTTAAAAGGGATTTGGCAAGAGGACAAGTATGCCTCTACCAGAGGAGAATTACTAGAACTAATGAAGAAATTCCAACTTTGCTATGAAATTCCTGACAGCAAAGATACGTTTATCGCCCCTCAACTCCTCAGCGATAATCAACCAGACTATGACTGGGATCCATCCCACAATCTGATTTTACGCTACACTTATCCGGATTTTATGCCCAAGGGTATTATCACTCGCTTGATTGTGGTGATGCACCAGTATATTGACCAACAACAATACGTTTGGAAAAGTGGCGTCATCTTAACTAAGGACAACACCAAAGCTGAAGTGATTGAATATTACGGTAAACGGGAGATTAAAATTAGGGTTACTGGTAGAGATAAGCGGGGATTATTAACTATAGTTGCTCACGAACTAGATAAAATTAATCATTCTTATAAGCGATTGAAGTGCAGTAAATTAATACCTTGTAATTGCCATAAGTGTAAAGACAGTCAGTCGCCACATTCTTATCCCTTTGAAACATTGCTAAAATTTATAGAAGACCAGCAAGACACCATTCAATGTCAAACAAGCTATGAGATGGTGAATGTTTTGAGTTTACTTGGTGATATAATAGATTTGAACAAGTTAGTATCTAACGATCCACAAGATAGTAATCAATCCATTCAGTTTAAAGGCGATATTCAAAAATTAGTATTGCTATTATCACAACACGGTAATATTTCTGGAGATTATTCTGAAATCATGGCTAATATCAACGATAAAAGTCAAAATATAAATATATCGGATAACGCTACAGTAACAAATAGTTTTGCTGGTGCGTTTAACTTAGGTGAGATTAGTGGTACAGTTGCTAATACTATCAACCAGTTACCTAGCTTTGAGCCTGAGCCTGATAAAAAACAACTGAAGGAATTACTCAGTCAACTGCAAAGCGCAGTCTTAGCAGAAGATTTGGATGACGAAGACAAAGCAGAAGCCCTAGAACAAATTGAAGCGATCGCTTCTGGTTTAACTAATTCCGAAGATGGTGCTGTGAAGAAAGTAGTTAAGAAGGCGATGAAAATACTCATGGGAACTGCTGCTGCTTTGTCTCCTACTGCTAATATGGTAACTATATGTAAGGATTTACCAGGTTTGATTAGTAAGATATTTTGAGAAAAAGGCAAGATAAGCGATCAGCGATCAGCGATCAGCTTTCAGCTTTCAGCGATCAGCGATCAGCGATCAGCTTTCAGCTTTCAGCTTTCAGCTTTCAGCTATCAGCTTATGCGCTACGCGCACAGCTTTTGAATAAAACAAGTAAGCATTGCTTTAATCTCTGTTACGTCAGCTGAAGGCTGACGGCTGAAGGCTGACGGCTGACGGCTGACCGCTGACGGCTGACCGCTGACGGCTGACCGCTGACGGCTGACCGCTGACGGCTGACCGCTGAATGCTTACAAAAAATATAAGTCTAAAAATAAAAAAAATAGCCGTAGATATTATGTCTACGGCTTTTTCAATACCACAGTAAGTGGATTGAAATTGTCATGTCAGTCAGATTCCAAACCAAACCTGATGTGATCTTATTTTATTGGCCAAAGGCCACGCTACGCGAAAAGACCAGGAGCCTTTGCAAGGGGGGAAACCCCCCCAGAAATTTAGCGATGCAGCGCGGTCTTGGGGAGCCAGTGCGGTCTTGGGGGTTCCCCCCATGAGCAACTGGCGTGGTTTCCCCCATGAGCGACTGCATCAAGACAACGTGTTATGGCAACAGCCAATACTTCATCATGGTAGTCCTCACTTCCCCTGGAACCTCCGTCGGCTCCAGAGGACTCCACTCGCAAATCTCTGCATACCCAAATACATAGAGGGTGTGCATGCTATAGGTTACTGCTTTACGAGAGCCTTTCAGAGTGTGCTCAACAGGGTATTTTTTTAGGTTTGGGTTAAATTCTGTTGACATGTTTTAATTTTTGAACTCGACGTTATATATATAATCATAATGATTATATATTAATTTGTCAAGGGTTTTAAAAAAACTTTTTTTTGGGGGTTTTATGGAGAAGTTGCAATTAATTTAAAAGCTAAGCTTAAGCGCTATGCGCACGCTACGTGAACAGCCTTCAGCTATCAGCATTCAGTTTAAAATTAACCTATTTAGTAAGAATTTAATATTGATAGATTAATGAGAATTTAAAGTCTAGGTAAAAGCCCATTTTATTCAAAAGATGTTCGCGTAGCGTGCTAATAAGCTGAGAGCTAAGAGCTGAGAGCTGAGAGCTGAGAGCTGAGAGCTGAGAGCTGAGAGCTGAGAGCTAAGAGCTGAGAGCTGAGAGCTGAGAGCTGAGAGCTGAGAGCTGAGAGCTGAGAGCTGAGAGTTTACGATTTAATATTAATAAAAAAAAGCGATACTATTGGCTGAGCATCGCTTTTGTTGTTGATCTAATTTTACTGACAGCGTTTTTGATAACTATGAGTTACACAGGATGTTTTACCGATGCCCGATTCCCGATTCCCGATTCCCGATTCCCTAACCCCTCCTGGGAGGGGTTAGGGGTGGGTTCCGATGCCCGATGCCCGATGCCCGATTCCCTTTCCTATAGCTAATAACTTACGAATCTGAAGGTACGGGCTGAGATTCTAGATATTCCAGAAAAGACATTAATTCTTTGTCACTAAGCAGCTGACGCGATCGCTTACCGTAAGTTTGTAGAAGATAGTCTTTCCCCTGTTGAGTTGTCCAACCCAGACGCTTCATTTCTACATTAGTTTTAGTAATGATGTCAGAATGGTCAATAATCCCAGAACTCAATGATCCCATGTCACTGGTGTTAGTCTCCATGGTATTTTGAGAATATGACTGAACTGGAGGATCAGGTGGTGAGGTCTGGTAGCTAATTGGCTCCCTCTTCTTAGGGATGTCAGCTGGCACAGTGGTCTCTACTTCCCTTGAGAAGGAATCATTGCTAAAGTTCCTTACTGGTTCTACTGATGGGATATTGGCAGCGGTTTCCCTAACCTCTCTAGCTCTTGACTCTGAGAAAGAGTAACTACTGGTGTCACTGGTTCGACTAGCTTGAGTAAAATGATGATTGGGTTGAGTCTGTTCCTGACTTGCTGAGGTCGAGCCAACATCATAGCGAGGCAATGGTTGCAGCGGCAGATTTACCTCACGCTTTGCTCTGGGAATATCCTTGTTTTGATCAATCCCTTTGGTGCTATCCATGCCTAAAGCAGCTAAAGCTCTAAGTCTGGCTTGGTCTTCTGCTAATTCAACGGTTTGGGCAGCAGCTAGACCGGTGACCAAGATGGTACCCTCAACTTTAACTGAGCAACGTACTATGTACTGACCATGGTCAATTGCTAAAAGATCGCTGATCAAGCTGCCTTGAGGATAACGATCTCGGAACTGAGTAAACATAAAACCATTTCCTGCCCAAATCTAAGCATTATATCATAGCATAGCTTTACCCGAAAACTGTAGCAAGCGATGCAGCGCGGTCTTGGGGAGCCAGTGCGGTCTTGGGGGTTCCCCCCATGAGCAACTGGCGTGGTTTCCCCCATGACCGCGCTGCATCAAGACAACGGAACAGCATATCTACGGATCACCGGAACATTTGTTCCCGATTCTCTACTCCCGTTGATGTACAATAAAACATGATACAATAAAACTATATTTGGTAAGCTCGCTCAAAAATGGTCATCTTAGTGAAAGTATTCTGTGGTTACAATCTTCAACAGACCTAGGAGAAAGGAATTTCTGTTCTGTTCCTGATCCAGTGGAGCAGTACAGCCAAGTACAACTAAAGTTCCTTTTTTCCAGGCGCTCTAGGAATAGGAAATCAGAGGGCGGGTAAACCTCCAAGTTCCCCTCGTTGCCCACACCTACTATCTTCCACAAGAGCTGTCATCTGCTGATGTAGTCCGTAGCCTTTTAGCTTAATCTGCTCTTATGCCCCACGTCCGAACTTGCATGTCGGCGTGACATGAATGGCGGATAAGAACTTTTATACTTTGTGATCATCTATAATGAACATAGTAGGGTAATGAAATTAAGAGCTAACCGCCACCTACTTGCTAAAAATAGAACTTTTTTGTATTGTTCCGGCGCGGAGGGGCATCTCGTGTCGTTAATAAAGCTTGCCGAGTATCCTAACCGTTGGGTGGAGTTGGCAAGAAGCCTACACTGAACTCGAAGAGTTAGTGTAGGAGTATGTCACGTAGACTAGTAGTAGATATAACTGGGGAATTTGAACACAGTTCCGAGGCTGACCAGACGTTGGCTAGCTTCTCTTTTGCCCCAGGGGCTAAAGCATCGGCAAAGCAAGGGGACTAAGTTACCAGGAAGCGTAATGGTTCCGATTATTGCAGTGTCTGAACATAAGAGTTTTAGCCGAATATTCTGGGTGGCATTGGAGAAACTCACTCTTTGAATCGGTTGCTTCTTATACATAACTGCCTGTTAGTTACCCGTTTGATGATAACTTCGCCAACGAAACAATCGTCCTAGGTTCCTCAAACCGTAACTCAAAGAAGGTGCCATGGCGTTTGAATCACTGGCTATTGACCAACCTCAATCTCAAAAATCCCGCAGGCTTTGTTAGGTGAGTCATTAGCCTAAAAAGTTACCCTGACCTTAGTCTTGCTTCGGAACAAAAACAACAGAGTCGGTTAACCAGTTTAGGCAAACCATCAGTGGATACCCTTTCCTGGGAAAGAAACACAAGGGGTGGAACAAGTTCAGCTACCCGGGATTACTGATGCACTATTCTCTGCTGCTGGAGAAGTGTACACCTGGCTTGCCTTTCAATGTTCAGCCGATGACCCGATCGCATCAGGGACTGTCCTACCAATGCGATCGCATGCTCTTAAGGGCAACAAGCAAAAACCACGATCAGACGAAAAGGATTGTTGGATGGAATTTTCAATCGCTACATTACTTTCTAATTTTACTGATGATAAACTAGTGGCACCCAAAGTCTTAGAAAAAAAACTTGGTTGCCAAGACAAAGACAGTCTCAAAAAACTCCAGATTTCCCTGGATGTACTGGAAAAATTAGGAATTCTGGTTAAAGATCGCGGCAGGTATCGGCGTGTTTACGAAGAAGACGTGGTGGAAGCCAAGCTGCGGTGTTCCAGTAAAGGCTTTTGTTTTGCCATCCAAGAAGTCGAGGGAGCCGATGATATTTACATTCGGGAGAGTAATCTGAGTACTGCCTGGAATGGCGATCGCGTCCTAGTCAAAGTTACCAAAGAAGGTAGCCGACGCCGCTCTCCTGAAGGAGAAGTGCGGTTAATTCTGGAACGGGTAAATCCTTCAGTGCTAGCGCGAGTCAAGGAAACTGGTAATGGTTACCGAGCCTTTCCCCTTGATGACCGACTCTTGTTTGAACTAGATCTTGAACCAGATCAGGAAATCTTACAAAAAGCAGTGGAGCATCTGGTTCATGTAGAAGTGCTACGCTACCCCCTAGGACAAAACCCTCCCCTTGGAAAAGTTGCCCGTATTTTAGGAAGTGATGCAGAAGATGCCGCTGACACCGACATTGTCTGTTGCAAGCACGATTTACGCTCTAACTTCCCTGATGAGGTACTTCTAGCCGCTGATAACTTACCGAAAAAGCTGAAAAAATCCGACTATAGCGAGCGCCTAGATTTGCGAAAGGTTCTAACCATTATCATTGAAGATAAGCTAGCTAACTCAGAAAAGGTAGTTGTAGAAAACGCCTTTACTCTAGAAAAAACTGAAGCAAATCAGTGGCAACTGGGGATACATATTGCTGATGTGGCTTACTTTGTCCCTCCAGACTCTCCCTTGGCGGATGAAGCCAGAAAAAGGGGTACAGCAGTTTATCTGTCCGATGTGATATTGCCTTTACTACCGGACGCCGTTACCCAGCTTTGTTCCCTAGTACCAGGTCAAGACCGCTTAACCATCTCCGTACTACTCACTCTAGACGAAGCTGGTAAGGTAGTAGAATATCAGATTCAACCGTCCATAACCCAGGTACACTACCAGCTCAGTTATGAGCAGGCTCAATCCCTTCTGGGGGGACATGAGGAAGCTGACTCAGAATTGGCACCTGTGGTGGACATACTCAAGGAACTGTTTTTTACCTTGAGTCCAGCAGTCAGGGCGCAACGAAAGCAGCGGGGTGCCTTTGACCTAAATTTGTCCCAGATTCCATACCCCTATAAAGATGAAGGGAGAGTGGGGGCTCTGGAGGTTTCTTCAACAGTACCAATGCAGTCTTTGTTGAAGGAATTAGTGATCTTAGCCAATCAAGCAATAGCTACCCACATCCAAGCCCTAACTTTGCCAGGGATTTACTGTGTCCAGGGGCTACCGGATTGGGATGGGCTTCAGGATTTGATGAGGTTGGGCATGAATCTAGAGCATGATATGCAGCTTGAGCAAGAGGAAACTATTACCCCTCAAGACTATCAAGGCTTTACCCAGCTATTTGCCAAATCCATAGCACCTAAAGTATTGATCTATTTGTTGTTATCAACCTTAAAACCAACAGGTTATAGTTCTAAACCAGGATCGCACTTTGGTCTAGCATTGGATACTGGCTATACTCACGGAGTATCACCACTGAGGCGCTATGGGGATTTATGGGTACAACAGTTACTGCATTTGGTATTTGAAAAAGGAAGAGACCGTCGTTCTACCCGTTCCAAAGACCGGGTAAATCTGAATCATAGCAGCTGTCAAGGTAATATAAACTGGAATGTTTTACCACCAGAAATTCACCAAGAGTTAGAAAATCAGTTAACTACATTAATTCCCCATCTCAATGACCGTGAAAAAATCACCATGGATGCAGAGATGGATTTACAGGGCTTAAAGAAAGCTGAACAGATGAAAGAGCGTACAGGAGATATCTTCAGCGGTCTGATTACTGGGGTTCAATCCTACGGCTTTTTTGTCGAAATTGAAGACTTGTTAGTAGAAGGATTGGTTCATGTTAGCTCTCTCAAGGATGACTGGTACGAGTATCGCTCCCGTCACGCCTGCCTAGTCGGTCGCAAAAATCGCACTGCCTATCGATTAGGCGATCGCGTCGAAGTCCAAGTCAAGAGTGTGGATTATTACCGTCAACAAATTGACCTGGTAACCGTAAGCGGTGGTAGTTTTGCTAGTAACGAAGATTTAGAGGAGTAAGTTATTCGTGAGTGGTTAGTAGGTTACTAGAAGGTTAACTAACCACTAACCACTAACCACTCACTACTAATGAAATGATATTAAGTCCGGTTAATCACTTACAGCGGTTTTAAATTCGGTGAGGTACAAACTTATCGGTTTTAGGGAGCAGGGACTTCGGAGCAGGGACTTCGGAGCAGGGAACAGGGAACAGGAAAAAAAACTTGTTTACCTCATAGTTATGAAAAACGCTGTATAATATGCTTGATTCTAATAGGGTTGATTCCTTTTTGTTAATTAACAATTTAAGCTATTAGCTGATAGCTGATAGCTGAATGCTTACATGACACCGGACATGATTTTACTACTGACTAATCACAACTAATGACAACTCCTTTAATTCTTGGTGTCACCGGTGCATCTGGGCTAATCTATGCTGTACGGGCTTTAAAATATTTACTAGAGGCTGACTATGCTATTGAGCTGGTGGCCTCAAAATATACCTATATGGTTTGGCAGGCAGAGCAAAATATTCGCATGCCTCTAGAACCCGATCTACAAGAACAATTCTGGCGTGAGCAAGCAGCAGTCGATCAGGGGGGCAAACTCATTTGTCATCGGTGGGGGGATGTGGGAGCCAGCATTGCTAGTGGTTCTTTCCGTACTTTAGGAATGGTGATCATGCCCTGTAGTATGAATACCGTAGCAAAAATGGCTGCGGGCTTCAGTACTGACCTGCTGGAGCGTTCAGCAGATGTTCAAATTAAAGAAGGGCGTAAGCTAGTAATCGTACCTCGTGAAACACCCTTTAGCTTAATCCATCTGCGTAACCTTACCAGGTTAGCAGAAACAGGAGTTAGAATTGTTCCAGCTATACCGGCTTGGTACCATAACCCTCAAACCATCGAAGATTTGGTGGATTTTGTGGTAGCTCGTGCTTTAGACCAGTTAGACATTGACTGCATTCCCCTAAAACGGTGGCAGGGCAGAAGTACTGATTAGCTTCAACATAGTTATTATGATAGGTAAGCAAATAAAGATATCGGAAAGATGGGGAAAATAGGGCAGATTTCAAAGAGGAAGTAGTAGGAGGCTAAATCGTCAGACGTTTCTGCCTTGAGCCGGACATATGCTGATCAATCTTCATCACCCCTCAAGCAACCTTTAACCTGTAACCTTCAAGCCCTTGGTTTATGTTTAGGATTATTATATTCTTATGTTTGGTAATAGGTGGATTGGCACTGTTTGTTGTCGATAATTGGTTGCCAGTGCTACCGTTGGTCTTTCTAGGCATGAAGACACCACCTCTACCTCTAGCCTTGTGGATTGTTGGTGCCGTTGGAGCTGGAGTTCTAACCAGCATCAGCCTACGACTCCCCAATTACCTGGCTTGGCGTTACTCTCGTCGAAATTCTGAACCACCGGACAACGAGCCATTATTTTCTGAATATAGCCGTCGCGAAAGTAATCAAACCCAGACGAGGCAGCATAAAACTCGTGAGCGTCCAGCCTCGAAAGAAACCTCAAAAGATGATCCGGTCTCGGATTGGGAAGAAAGTAGTAGTAAAGACTGGGACTTTGACAAAGATCAGGATTCAGATCGAGTTTCATCAGGTCGCCAAGGGGTTAAGCAAGATTCGACCTCACACACAACTATTGCGGATCCCACTAGCTATGACCTGAGCAAAGAACTCGAAAGTAGTGATCAAAGCGACTCTGTGTATTCCTATAGTTATCGGAAACCTGGAAATTCAGGTGTTGGTAAATCCGAAACAGTTTACGATGCCAAGTTTCGAGTAATTAATCCACCTTACAAGACGGTAGCTAAGCAGCCTGAAGAGGATGAAGAGGACTGGGGGTTTGAGGATGATGAAGACTTTGAATAACCCTTTTTGTGTCAATATTTGTGTGTCAATAATGTTTAATTACGTTATATAGCAATCCTAACTCACTGTTGACTTTGTTTATTACTAGTCAAACAATAGCAGCCAAGGTAGTGAAAGGTCACTCCTTGGCTGCTATTGTTAGATAGTTAGTCAATTATCCATTTGGCTAATGATTCATTTGTTCGCGAGATTGTTGCCTCACGCGACCAGTCATGGCAGCTTCCTGTAAGGCCATAAAGGCATCGAGATCCGCCAAATCGTACTTTTTATGTTTTTGATGGAGCATCCTGCGTAATTTATCCTCGGCTTCTATGGTAAGATAACCGGTGGTGAGAGCTTGTTTGACAATGTCACGAATTAGCAACATTTACTTTGTTACCCCTACTTTAGATGGAGTGACCACTAGTGAAAACCAGTAGATCGGTTTAACTATCTGTTTCACTAGTGGGATAGTTTTGTGAGACACCGAAATCAGCTGCTTCATCAGGTAGTTAAATGCCAGGGATTAGAAACTGTGCGTTACACATATTTGAGTTTCCCTGGTCTAGAGAACCGGGGATTATTTTACCCTCGTGCCAAGTTTGGACTTGTATTCAGTCTAAAGGTACACCAGGCAAACGGTGCTTAAACACCGCTTACCTAGTCGGCTTAAGCCTAACCCTAAGCTTCTGGCTACTTTTATAATGACGGCGGTTAAAACCGCCTTGTCTTGCTTCCTCCGCCACATAGCCACATAAATGATGACGGTTTCCACGCTGCCTTTGTCTAGATCCAGTCCCAGATGGGGAAAACCACGCCAGTCCCTCATGGTCAAGGTTCCTGTGTGTTAAGGCTTGCGGGAGCACCTTAGTAAGCCCAGTGGGCACCCCCTGTGGCCTCACTGGCTCCCCAAAACCACGCTACATCGGGTTTGTTGGGATGAAGTTTAGATGAAGCTATTGTGAATAATAACATAAATGTGAAAGGCTGTCTCCCAGTGGGAATCCTAGAGTGGTACCGTTGATTAAGTGTGAACTAAGGGTAATCACTGATTAGACCGGGGAGGGCATGCGTGAATGACTTGTTGAAGGGCATCAATGTTTTTCTGATTGGCATGATGGGCGCTGGCAAAACTACTGTTGGAGGTTTACTAGCTAGTGAGCTAGGTTATGGTTTTTGTGATACAGATGCCCTGATTGAGCAAATTGCAGGTAAAACGATTAACGAGATATTTGCTGAGGACGGAGAAGAAACCTTTCGACAACTGGAGACTCAGGTACTATCGCAACTATCGGCTTATCAGCAATTGATCGTTGCTACAGGAGGTGGTATTGTGCTTAAACCCCAAAATTGGAGTTATCTGCATTATGGTCTGGTGGTCTGGTTGGATGTCCCTGTGGCAATGTTAATCGAACGCTTGCAAGAGGATACCACTCGCCCCTTACTACAGAAACCTGATCCTGCTTTAGAATTGCAGAAAATTCTTGACCAAAGACGGAGTCTTTATGAATTAGCTGACCTTCACATCTGTGAAGATTTTGGGGAGACTCCACCACAGATTGCTTCACGAGTGATCACAGAAATTCCGAAAGTTCTTAAAAAATCTACACAAAAAAATTAGGGTTAGTGGACAGTCGTGTCAGGTTGAATACTTATCTTTCTGGATCTTTATAGGTTGATAGCCAATTAACACTTAACACTTAACACTTAACACTTAAGTAAGCATTCAGCAGTCAGCGGTCAGCAGTCAGCTTATTTTATTCAAAAACACCGATTGCGCTATGGGCACGCTGCGCGAACAGTAGCGTGCCCATCGCCCATAAGCACCGAAAGTAGCACCATCTGTAGCGCATTAGCTGATAGCTGTTCGCACCTCAAGCAGCGTGGCCACAGGCCAAGCGTGCGCGTAGCGCATTAGCTGATAGCTTAATGGTTACCGAAAATTTTGGGTTTAAAGCCCCGTCCTTCCTTCGACGGCTTTCAATGAAAGTTTGTAAGAGATGTGCTATAATCAGGGTAAGCGCAAGAAAAAATTGCCCATAATGTGCATTGGCTGGATATCGGTTGATCGTGGCTCGAAACCCCTATAATCTCGTAGAACTTTATTCTCAATAGAGTTTAATAGTTGAGAATGAACCCAGTTTTTTCTCAATAAGCTACAGCTTATTGATTCTTGCGCTTACCCTGGTGCTATAATGAAAGCATAAACAATAAACTTTAAAAGTAGAGAGATACTATCTAATCATAAGTAGGCAACGTAAAAAATATGTAGAGCGTACATATTGCTCCATTGGGTCTAACGACTTGAACGTCTAGGAAAAAATTAGATCAAAAAAAGTATCTATCTATATAAAAAAAAGGTACGGTGGGGTGGGAAGTTACCGCAAGAAGAGTGGAGCCTTTATGGTTAGTCGGCTATGGGTAAAAGAGGTGCGACCCGTGGCGAATTTAATTCGCCGACGGAAAGCGCACCTTTGGTTAAAACTTTATGATTAAGGCTCCACTCTTCTAAGGTTTCGTCTCCGGCACACCGAAACCTAGCTCAAAGACCAACTACGCTTGGGGAGAGGAGACCTCTATTTTTCCTGGCTCCGGCAAGGGATAACAAGTCACCTCGTTGAAACAAGAATCCCCGTCCTTCCAGGGCGGGGAGTGTCAAACAATTAACAATATGCTTCAAACCTATTCATGATTGTTGGGAGAGGCGTTTGACTGGTTCACCCCCTAATAAGTTATGGGCATCTTCCAGAAAAGCTGGTATTTGATCAGCATGAGGACTGTTACGCAAACATTGGCTCAGGTCTAATTCTCTGAGCCGATTGGCTGGGGCACCAGGAAACCAGTGACCCCCATTAGTTAAGAGGTTGTAGCGCATTTTCGCATACTCTACGAGATCGTAAGCGATCGCTAAATTCCTCAACCACAAAATCACTGGAATATTTATACCCCCTGGAGTTTCTGAATGGGTGGGTAAACCAATGTGCCAACTTCGGAACCAGTCTTCTCCCAATTTTGCGATCGCTTCTGACTCCAAACGCTCTAAAATCGGCGGTAATATTTCCTCTGAGCGCTCCAGAAGTTCTACAGCTTTAAGGTGTTCATCAAAATCTGATGGTCGAGATGCCCCTAGACTCAACGTATGCACCTGGGGATGGCTCAAACAAAACAAATCATTAAACACCATTGGGCTAAGGGGAGCACAAAGTTCCACTAACCGTTGTGGTGGTTTATAGAGCATACCCCCTTTATCGGAAGGGCTAATGATGAACACCCCCATATCGTGACGAGTAGCGGCTTCAATGGCAGGCCAATTTAACTGATTAATGTAATACCAGTGCAAGTTAACGTAGTCAAACTGGTCCGTTTCAATGGTTTTAACAATCACATCTGTAGGACCATGAGTCGAGAATCCAATAAACCGTACCTTCCCCTCTGCTTTAAGCTGTCGCGCTACATCTAAATAACCACCAGGACGGATAGTATCATCTAGCAACTCAGGGGTATTAATCCCATGGATTCCCAGTAGGTCAACATAGTCAAGTTGTAATAAAGCTAGGGATTGATTAAACTTACGACGAAATTCTTTGGGGTCAGGCTTAGGATTAACTTTAGTCTGAACAATCAGTTGTTCTCGGGGAAATTTTGGCAAAATCTCTCCTAATTGCATTTCAGAAGTACCGTAGCCACGAGCAGTTTCTATGTGATGAATGCCAAGCTCTAGAGAACGGCGGATTGTTGCTTCCAAATTCTGTTGATGATCTTGGGGAATTTGCTCCTTGGGAACATCCTGCCACTTGAACTGGTATCGCATACCACCACAGGAAAAGACTGGCATCTGTAATTCTGTACGCCCAAATCTTCGATATTGCATCATAAACCTGCTTTGAATCACACAGCTGCTAGTGTCTGCTCTTTGAGCATCTAACTATTTTTAGATTACTTTACAACGTCAGCATTCAGCCGTTAGCATTCAGCCGTCAGTATTCAGCCGTCAGCTTCAGCCGTCAGCATAGTGTAGCTTACCCATAGCCCATAAGCAGATCAAGTAGTGTGCGCTACTTGATCTGCTACTTGATCTGCTATCAGGTATCAGCCAAAGGCTGTGGCCAAGCTATGGGAATAGTTTATCCCCGTAGTGCATGCTACACCGAACAGCTTTTGAATAAAATAAACTGACAGCTGACAGCTGACGGCACCTCAAATAGCATCTCAAGTAGCGCATATGCTTACCAGGCTCCAATGTTTTGGCATAAAAAAATCTAGCGTTTACCAAGCTAATCAGGTACAATGAGGATAGCTCAGATAATTCTCCTAAAAAACCATGAAAGCCTACTCTGTTGACCTTAGACAAAAAATTATTGATGCTTATAATCAAGGCAATATCTCTCAACGTAAGCTTGCTCAACAGTTTAATGTTGCCTTAAGCTTTGTTCAAAAATTACTCAAACAGTATCGAGAAACCGGAAATATTGCTCCCAAAGTTAGAACTAAACAAACTCCGATAAAACTTACCCCAGAGCAATTAAATATTCTCCGAGATCTTGTCATCAAAAACCAGGATGCTACGTTAGATGAACTCCGGATTTGGTTAGCCGAAGAAACGGGAGTTTTAATTGGTCGTTCCACAGTCGATCGAATGATTAAACGTTTGAATTTAACCCGTAAAAAAAACATTATACGCCACAAAAATAGGCACAAATAAATTCAAAAATAATCTTTATATTTCCTGGATAATGGATACTAGTGCAATGGGGAATCGTGGTCATATTACTGATTCCCCATTACCTCATGCCAATCACCAAAATTTAGGGACTATTTGATAAGTGATTAACCAGACTTAATCTCAAATCTCTTTAGCTGCCTGCTGAATCAGATGACGAGCAACAGTTTGAATCCCAGTATGCTCATAACAATTGGTGCTAGCGTCTAGAAATGCCGCTACATAGTCTAACTTGTCATCAGCAACTTCTATAAAGCCACCCAGACGGTCAAACAGTGACTCAGGGCTTAACCCAGTAGAGGAAATTAAATTATCCATCCAGTCACCAACTGCATCAAACGTGTTACTGATAAATCCCTGTTTATCGGATTCAGGAATTGAGTCACTGATAGCTGCAAAGGCAGGATTGTCTCCTAGAGCGGACTCCCCTCCTTCATCCAGACTATTTCGTACTTTAGACATGAAGTCAGCACCGAGAGGAATTAGACCATCGATGCAAACTAAGGCTACCATCCGCATCAGAGCTTCCTTATGATAGTTTTCTGCCACAGAAGCAGCAAAATCTACCGGATTAAAACCAAGGCCGTGAATCTTGCTATGAGCGATCAGTTCTCCGACTAGTTTTATGCTCAAGTCAACAGATTGAACGGTGTCAGCTTTGGGAGTCAGTCTGTCTAAGAATGGAATCCAGCTGAAGGTATCCCCAACTTTGTCAGCTAAAGCCGCTGCTGCGATCGCTGTGTCAGTCTTGTCAAGAGTTTGGTAAATCCAGATAGCTGTTTGGTATCCCTGATCAGGGTCTTCGTACAGCTCAAGGGCGCGTACGCGAATTGACTCAATCACATCTGGATCTGTTTCCCCTGTAACTGAGCTAATTGTATTGTCAAAACCGACGAGATTTTCCCATTCCCCCGGAACAACAAAATCCAGTACATTCAGGATTTTTACGGTTATATTATCCGTTGGAAGTTCGTCAACTAATTCAATAATTGATTGACCCATTTTCAGTTGTTTTAACTATAAACTTCTCTCAGGAAAACATACACCATTGTAAATGTCAATTGTGAATAAAGTATGAAAACAATCCTAATCTAATCGGCATTGCTTAGGGAGCATACTGAGCCAAACTAATTAACGTCAAAGTCTACAGGTGCGACCCGTGGCGAATTTAATTCGCCAACGGAAAGCGCACCTCAGGAAATTCAGGAGAACTTGGTTCAGCTTCTAGCAGTGCGGCAACTCCATCCCCCTTGAGCTGATTACCAATTACTAATAGCTTTTTGCCAGTAACATTGTAAATGTCATAACGTTCATTGCCTTCAAAAAGGTTATTTCCAGGAGTACTAGCAGTGCCTAAATCTGGCTGAGATTGGCTAATCGCTACCAAGCCATCCCGACTATTGTTGATAATTTGGTTCTCGCGCAGCACAGGACGTGCAGACCCTTCAATCACCACCCCGTCAATGTTGTCACGAATCTGATTATTTACTACCAAGGGTGAACTGTTGCCCCCTATCGCCAAACCATGACCGGTTTGCTCAATAATATTGCCCCGGATTTCTCCTGTTGCTTCCCGAGTTACAGATATACCGTTTCCTTGGTTATTGGCAAAACGATTATTTTCAATCAGAGGGTTTCCTTTACCACTAACAAACACTCCTTCCCGATGGCTATTGATAAAGGTATTGTTGCGAATGATGGGATTGGTGGATTCTACCCACACACCACTCCCTCTGGTATTAGGATTAGTAATAGTTAGTCCCAGAATCTGAGCATCTTGAGCTGCCAATATCGTTACATTCTGACCTGCCCACGTGCGACTGAGGTAAAGACCGCCACCAATTATAACTACTCCTTCACCTCTAGGGGACTTGTTTCCCTGGAGAATCATGCCAGGTTTGAGTTTAAGGGGAAAGGTTTCTCCCTGTTCAACGGTGTACTGACCTGGCGCTAGCTGGATAGTAGCTAAGGGACGAGCTTGCTTTAAGGCATAGGTAATGGTTTTGAAGGGATTAGCAGTGGTTAGACCAGCGTTTTCCGTGTCCGTACCCTGTTGAGAATCCACGTAAAAAACTTGCTTGATCCCTGGTGGCGACTGCCTAGGTTTCGGTCTCGGGAAGGTACGAGTAGGAAAATTGTCTGGTGTTGGTCTACTTATCCGGTCAGATGAATCCCATTGTTCACAGCCTGTTACCGCTAAAGCAATAATTAATCCAGCAGCAACTAATACAAAGTTACGGGACTCAGTTAGCTTAGAAACTTTGTATTGCAGCATTGTCAAGGTCAGTACTCAACTGGATGGAATTAAAATTTTCTTCAAGTATTATTAACTATTATTCTAGTACTATTCTATTGGAGATTTTGTCCCTTTTTGAGTATAGACGTTCCTTGACACTCCCATCACGCTCATCAAAGATTATAGTGTTCGCGTAGCGGCTCCAAAGGAGCTGGGATTCTTAAGAGTAGAAAACCCTTAACGGCTGAGCCAAACAGCCTCTACACCCTCCGACTCAAAAAATCATTGGGCTTACTTTTTCAAGATTACAGTTGGTTTACCCTTTTAGCAGCGATGCAGCGCGGTCTTGGGGAGGCAGCGCGGTCTTGGGGGTCTCCCCCATGACCGCGCTGCCGTGGTTTCCCCCGGAGACGAAACCTGATTACGTTGAGCCTTTATGGTTGGTAGGTTATGCAAAAAAGGGTTAAAACTTATTGATTAAGGCGAGCCTGTCTTACGGTAACTATCGCCAAAGGCGACGCTTGGCCGTAGGCCACGCCAAAGGCGAACGCGAACAAACCACTCGCTATTGCATCAAGACAGAGGCTTTTCAGCTTGCGAATAAACCGGCACTTTTTACGGTGCGATCATACATTTATCTTAGCAAAAACTTTAAGGAAACCCAAGAGATCCAGTCCCCAATTCCCCTCCCGCTAACCCTGCGGGTATAACGGGAGTCCCCTTGGGGTAGATTGATGGAACGTCTATACTGATCTATACTGATCACTGATCATTTAGGGTGAGCAGTTACCACTACCCTAGTCAATTTCTTCAGCGGCACGAAGAATTAAATGACGCGCAACGGTTTGAATGCCAGTATGCTCATAGTAGTTAGTGCTAGCGTCTAGAAATGCCGCCACATAGTCTAACTTGTCATCGGCAATTTCTACAAAGCCCCCCAAACTATCGGACAGTGAATCACGGCTTAATCCAACAGAGGAAACTAAATTATCCATCCAGCCACCAACTGCATCAAAGGTTTGAGTAATGAATCCCTGTTTATCGCCATCTGGGATTGAGTCACTGATGGCTTCAAACTCATCATTGTTGGCAAAGGCTGATTGATCTCCTTCTTCAAGGGTATTTCCTACTTTAGACACAAAGTCTGCACCAAGAGGAATTACCCCATCAATGCAAACTAAAGCTACCATCCGCATCAGAGCAGCTTGATCATAGTTTTCCCGGATAGAACTGGCAAACTCAAAGGGATTCAAGCCAACCTTGTGAATTTTGCTATGGGCAAGTAATTCCCCCACTAATTTCAGACCCAAGTCAACCCCTTGAAGCTTGTCAGCTTTAGGAGTCAGTTTCTCTAAAAACGGGATCCACCTAAAGGTATCCCCGACTTTGTCAGCTAAAGCGGCTGCTGCGATCGCTTTGTCAGTTCTGTCAAACTTTTGATAAATTCCAACGGCTTTTTGGTATCCCTCATTGGGGTCTTCGTAGATGGCGAGGGCGCGATCGCGAATTTTCGTAATCACCTCGTAATCCTCTTCCCCAGTTAGCTTGCGAATGGTGTGGTTAAACCCCACGAGGTTTTCCCACTCCCCTGGGATCACAAAATCCAGTGCGTTCAGTATTTTTACGGTTAGGCTATCTGTTGACAGTTCATCAACTAACTCAATTATTGATTTACTCATAAAAAAACAAGTTTGAAGTTTGGAAACCCCGTTTATGGGGGGCCGGGTCGGAAAAACGAACGTCAAGTGCGGTTTTCACCCTGCTACCTAGCCTCGGAGGCTTGAAGCCCCGTCTAGGCAACAGGGGGGTGCTGACCTTAATATTTTCTCTAGATAGTTTCTCTAGATAGTTTTCGGTTAGTTTAACCTACACCATCATAACTATAACAATCGGATTTGAGTTGTGAAACTCTCCAAGACCGGAAGTGGAGCAACAGACCACAAGTCGAGGTATAGGGGCAATAATTTCACCATTGGTTCTTTGACCCCAAATCAATTGGGAGTGCGCTAAGCGTGGGATCTATTTAACTCATCGCTATCGAAAAATTATTGACACTCCCCGGTCGCGCATACGCGGGGATTCTTCGTTCAACGACCCATCTTGCTCAACCAAACCGGAGTCAGGAAAAGTAGAGGACAGATCTCCGGAAGAGTTCGGATCAATGATCCAGGTTCCGGTGTGCCCCACCGTACCTAAGGCTCTTTCAAGAATATTGATTGCAGCGTTGTGGTCGCGGTCTAATTGACAACCACATTTGCAGGCATGAGTCCTAGTTGATAGAGACTTTTTCACTACCTCGCCACATTGAGAGCAATTCTGGCTAGTATAGGCAGGATTTACTGCTACAGTCACCCTGCCAAACTTCTGACCAAAATGTTCTAGCCATTTTCTGAATTGATACCAACCTGCATCATTAATAGACTTGGCTAGACAGTGATTTTTAACCAAATTCCTGACTCTCAAATCTTGCCTTACGGCACGCTGCGCGAACGTAAGCGACCAAATCGTTAGATTGGACTACGCAACGCGCCGGAGACGAAACCTTAGATAGTGGAGCCTTTATGGGTGTTCGGCTTTGCATAAAAGGGTTAAATCTTTTGTAATAAGGCTCCACTATCTTACGGTAACTTCTAACCAGTCTCTTGGCGTGTTCTTGACGTTGCCTACTTATTTTGAGGTGTGCCCTACCTAGTCTATTAATTGCTTTCTTACGGTTAGCTGAGCCTTTCTTTTTGCGAGATACTCGACGTTGATAAAATTTAAGGTTTTTCTCCCCTTTTCTGTAGAATCGAGGATTAGGTTCGGCATAGCTATTAGAGTCGGTATAGAACTCTTTTAGCCCCACGTCCAAGCCAACAGTATTGCCAGTAGGTCTTAAAGTTTCCGTACAATCAACGGAAACACCAAACTGAACATAATAGCCGTCAGCTCTTTTTACTATCCGAACCCGCTTGATCTGTTTTTTTTCAAAACGCCACAAGTCCCATGTACCCTTTAATCTAAGCCTTCCTATCCCTTTTTTGTCGGTGAATGTAATAGACTTTTTGTCTGGAGATATTTTCCAACCAGATTGCTTATATTCAACAGAACGGCAATGCTTTTGGAATTTGGGAAAGCCTTTTTTGCCAGGTACCTTTTTCTTGCAGTTATCAAAGAAACGAGCAATCGATGACCATGCCCTTTCAGCCGCAGCTTGACGAGCAGTCGAGTTCAGTTCATTGGCAAATGAAAAATTCTTGGCCAAGGTCTTACAATATTTGTTTAAATCATATTTATTTAGACCTTGATTGTCCATCCACAGACGAAGACAGCTATTTCGCACAAACTTGACAGTCCTAATCGCCTCATCAATGGATTGATACTGTCCTTTTTTTCCGTATGCCTTAAACTCAAGTATGATCATCAGAACTCGACCTCTTCTGCTATATTATTATGCTAGCAGACTTAGAACAAAACGACAAGTGGCATTGTTAAGCTGTTCAGCATTTAGATTGGGATACCTAAATCTCTCAAAGGGAACAGCGGATCTGGGAACAGCGGATCTGGGAAAAACCAATTTAAATACGCATCAGCTTACACTTTCTGTAGTGATACAAGATGAAATTCTCCCACTCCTAGAAGGCGCGTCAAGCCGCTATAAGCTTTCATCCCCGCTCGCTTTGTGACGGGGTTTTCAGCTGTTATAATCTTATAATTATGAAGAGCTAAGGGCTCAAGTCTCTAGGTCTCGGGTTTAACCTATTCCCGGAGAGGATGTCAAGGCTGTACGATTACCGGTGTTCCTATAGCCACCTTTTCAAATAAATCTCGGACATCTTTATTGAGCATTCGGATGCAACCGTGAGAAACAGCTTGTCCGACGAGTTCCTCAGCAGTTGTTCCATGAAATCCAATATAATTCTTCCCATTAGTCCAAAAACCAATCCAGCGATCGCCAAGGGGATTATTCGGCCCTGGAGGAATTACTTCACCTGTCCAGGGATGCTCCCAAGCTGGATCCTGAAGCTTTTGGATCACTTCAAAATTGCCTGTTGGTGTTTCCCAACCCGCTTTACCAATGGCAATTGGGTAACTGTTTAGCACTTGAGCCGCTTGATAGACATAAACACGACGTTCACTCAATTTAATCACCAAACGAGTAATTTGAGTAGCCTCTGCTGGGATGTCTTCTTCTAGAGGAAGATATATATCCGGGTCTCCAAGGGGTGGCAATTTTGGGACTTCAATTCCAGGCAATTGATTTTGATGTAAAACCTCTTTGGTAGTAGCGTCAGGACTACTGGTTTTTTCAGAGGCAGCTACCTGCTGTTGCCCATCAAGTATTGGAATTACTATACTCAAGCAGAGTAGCATTAAGCTCCGAGATAGCAATTTACCTCTCACCATTCCTAATGATTTTTTATTTATAACAACTTTATAACATCACTTTAATAGACTTGAAAAGCCACATTACCAAAAACCTTAACACCCAGGTTAGAATTGTTGTTTTTATAAAAAATTAGTAAATTTCCTGATAAATATTCCGGAAAAAATCTATGATTTCCGTAGATTTTACAGTAGATTAGTTAATTTTAAATCCTTCGATTAACATAAATATAAGTTAAGTTGATGATGAAAATTAAAAACTTGAATGTCTGGACAGGGACTACCTTGTCACTGCTGCTGTGTACCCTTGCTATGGCTCCCGCTAAGGCTAATCCAATGGGTGAACAAGCCCAAAACCGGATCCTCAAACAAGATAGGGGGCAAGAGCTTAACAAAGGTACTATCAAGAGTATCGTTGGCAATATGGTAAAGGTTAAGCTTGACAACGGTGAGAGCCAAACTGTTTGGCTACCGACTTCCAAGCTCAGGCAATGGCATTTGATAGAAGGTAAGCAAGTCTTGATGGCTGGGAATCGTATCGTTAATGTTGTTAGTTCAATTGCTTTGGCGAGTTCAGACACTAGGAGGGTTACCAGTAGTGTTAGCGAGGTGTTAGAGTCTCTCCAACAGAGGCGTATCGAACGGATGAACCGTATTCGGAGAACTGTCATTTCCACTCCTGTACAGCCAACAGTGACAACTCCTCCTCGAACCCCAATTGGGATACCTGTCAGAGCACTTTGGTAATGGTTCATGCTTGACAAGGCTTTGTCATAGTAATGAGGTACACAGGATTTTTTTCTTTGTTTCCTACTCCCTGCTCGGAAGCTCCCTATTCCCTGTTTCCTATAACCAATAAGGTAGCCCAATTGAAAATGGCTATCCTACTATTCCCATAAAAAATATTGCCCGGAGTTTTAACTCCGGGCTAATCAATAAAGTTGATTAAAATGGCCTAATCATTACCTGAACGGGTTACCGATAATTCTATTTTGGAGCTACAATATATGGAGAGGAAACCCCTTGAGCCTTATCTGATTTGACCAAAGCCTGATAAAGCATAGAGACCATTTCAGCATGAGTAGCAGGTTCATTGGGTCTGAGCAAGGTTTTGTCACTGTAGTTAACAACTATACCCGCTTCTGTTGCTGCTGCTACTTTATCAATCGCCCACTCAGGAATCTGATTCTTATCTCGGTAAATCTGTAAGGTTTTGGCTGGATTCGATGAAGGTTGAAGATCAAGACCGCTAATCAGGCTAACCAAAACCTGTACACGAGGAACCTTTTGCTCAGGACGGAACTTCTCTCCGGGATATCCTGACATGAAGCCGGTTTCGGTAGCTTCATCAATGGCTTTAGAGGCTGATTTATCAGTAGGTTTATCCTTATAATTTACTCGTTGTCGCTTCTTCTGCTCTTTAAACACTTTTTGAATTTGAGCAGCCAACTCTCCCCGTGTCACCGGTCTGTCCGGTTGAAATTTCTGATCCGGTAAGTTAATTAATACCTTCTTCTTGGCTAGAGGTCTCATGAAAGGACTTGCCCAATGATTATTAGGAATCTCTGCTGGTTGAATGGAGCGGAAATCGCTAACATCTATAGGGATAGTTTGTGATGAGGATTCGGCTTTGTCAGGACCTGTGCTACCGTCAGTAGTGCCATCTGATCCGGCTTTGTCAGAACCTGTGCTACCGTCAGTAGTGCTATCGCCTCGGGCTTTGCCCTTAGCCATGGTGCGGTCGGGATATCCTGTCGATGAGTACCCCGATGAGAATAGCCCCAGGAATTGATTAGTTTCTGAGTCCTCTGGTGAGTTATCTTGTTGAGCTGACCCAAGCATTAAACCGGTAGCTGGATCAGGTGAATATCCCCTAAACAAAGAACGATTTCTTGATTTGGACCATGAGGAACGCGCAGATGATGACTTACCCCCACCCGTGATTGATTTAAGGCTTGGGAATATTGATGATTCCCCCGTTGACTTAGATGATGCTATGGGAGAATCAACGGATTTTAAGCTAAATTTTCCCCGGTTGCCCCTCGTTCCCCAAAACAGAATTAGACCAATAGTAGCGAAGGCTACGATAATTGCCAGTAATTCATCAAGGTCTAGAATTGGTTTACGACTTGGCTGAGGAGCTGTTGGGGGTGATGTCCGCTCGGACGGTGATTGATTTGTCATAGAGATGGCTGAGATACATATCTTTTGACTGTTCCGGTTTTAAAGCCTAGGGATTGCTTTAAGTTACCTAGATTAAACCATAGCTATGTTTTTCACAAAAGATTCAAATTTTCCAACCCCAGGTTAATCTTACTCCCCAAAATACTAGTAAACTTGCCAGTGCTAACCAATCACACCAGCGTAAGCGCAGTTGATGCCACTCCACTTGATGTTCATTGGGACTAGTAAAGCCTCTGACAGTCATGGCACTAGCAATTTGCTCAGCCCGTAACAGCAGATTTTCCAGAAGCTTTTCCGCAACCATTAACCAAACTTGTAGGCTTCGGCTCAGACCGAGTTTTTTCCAGTTGATAGCACGAGTGCGTATGGAACGACCTAAATTCTGTACTTCTTCGAGCACTAGGGGGATAAAGCGCAAGGAAAGGGTTAAGGTCAGCAGAATTTCGGTAACTGGAACATTCAAACGCCGTAAGGGTTTGATTAAGCTTTCTAAACCTGCGGTAATTTCTTCTGGTGCTGTGGTAAGCAGGAAGAGACTTGAACTGTAAACTAGGATAAATAGAGTTGTGCTGATGCGGATCGCTAAATCTATTGAGCGACGAGTAATAGTAACACTAATCATAGTAAAGGCTTTACCACTCCAGATCACATAACGGTAGTCACTAGGTTGAGGTAGGGTGAGTTCTTCAGGTAGTCTGACTTGATGGTCAATGGCCATACCATCTGGAGCGATCGCAGTGATCAGGAAGACAAAACATGCCAGCATCAACAACCAACCCATTTGCTGACGCCACACCCGCCAGGGAATCCTAGCAGATAAGGTGATTAAAATCAGTAACGAGGATAACCCGATCCTAGAGTAGGGATTTGCCAACAGGGGTGCGATCAGAAAACTGGTCAACCAAAACATCTTGACCCTGGAGTCGAGGTGATGCATCCAGGTTACTGGTTGTTCCAAATACAGTCCGATGGGAAGCGATCGCAATAAGTCCATGTTAGTGCTGAGTGCTGAGTGGGGCAGTGGTCGAGGGGGTTAGTTGTCACACACGGGTAGCTCGATTCAGGTTGATTTGAGCTTCTTCTCCATCACGGACTTTTTTACCTCGCCACAGTAAGCGTAGTGGTGTACCGGTGAAATCTAATTGTTGGCGGAACTGACGCTCTATGTAGCGACGGTAGTTTTCTTTGAAGCGTTTGGGGTCGTTAACAAACAGGGCAATAGTGGGGGGTTTAGTTCTTACCTGGGTGCCGTAGTAGATTTTGCCCTGACGCCCTTGGCGATTGGTGGGAGGAGTGTACCAGCTAACGGCTTCTTGTAGGACTTCATTAATTACAGAGGTAGAGACACGACGTCCATGTTGATTGGCAGCGGTGTCAACTAAATCCAAAATTGTTTCGACTCGCTTGCCTGTCATGGCACTAACAAATATGATTTCAGCCCACTCGATAAAACTCAGTCGGTCTTTTACCTGTTTTTGGTAGTCATAGATAGTGTAGGAATCTTTTTCTATGGCATCCCACTTATTGACTACAATTACCGCAGCACGCCCTTCATCCGCAATACGTCCTGCCAGTTTTTGGTCTTGCTCTGTCACGCCATCTATAGCATCAATCACCAGTAGCACTACATCTGAGCGGCGAATGGCTTTGAAGGCACGATTAATACCAAAAAATTCTGGTCCGTAAGTAACGTTTTTCTTTTTGCGAATGCCAGCAGTGTCAATCAAGCGATAGGTTTGGGCTTCAGTACCCTTTTCTGGATCTGCTGACCGTTGTACTACCATATCAATGGCATCACGAGTAGTGCCAGAAATTGGACTGACGATGGAGCGATTTTCCCCAGTGAGGGTGTTCAATAAGCTCGACTTTCCCACATTGGGGCGTCCGACAATAGCGACTTTAATCTCTGGGATTTCTGGGATATTGTCTACATTCGGCAGGTAGGTAACCAGCTTTTCTAGTAATTCTCCTGTACCATTGCCATGAATTGCTGAGACCGGGAAGGGTTCTCCTAAATTCAGTTCCCAAAACTGGGAGGCTAGAATAATTCCTTGCTGGGGAGATTCACATTTATTGACAGCTAGCACAACTGGGGTATTTTGTATACGTAACCATTGTGCGATCGCTTCATCTCCAGCTGTGGGTCCGGCTTGACCATCCACCACCAACACTGCTGCACTAGCTTCAGCCAAAGCTGCCATTGCCTGTTCTCGAATCAAGGGCAAGAACTCGGTATTGTCATCAAAGACTAAGCCGCCAGTATCGACAACCAGGTAGTCTCGGTCTTGCCAGAAAGCAGCGCGATAAGTGCGATCGCGGGTTACTCCTGGTTGGTTGTGGACAATAGCATCGGTCACCCCGGCCAAACGATTGACTAGGGTTGATTTCCCCACATTCGGGCGTCCGATAACTGCAACAATTGGCAGGGCCATAAACTGGATGTCCTCAAAGGAGGAGTGTGAATGCTTTAGTCTTACATTTTATCGCAGTAAGCATTCGCAGGCTCTCAGCCCTCCGCCCTCAGCCCTCAGTCTTGGCCTTTGGGCCACGCTACGGGAATGGCTCAAGCTACGCCCACGCTACGGGAATAGCTGATCGCTGATCGCTGATGGCTGATGGCTGATGGCTGATGGCTGATGGCTGATTGCTGATTGCTGATTGCTGATAACTTACTCAGCACTTGGATCATAATAGTCATGACTCAAGCAAGGTACAGGCACAATTTCCCCTTCGACGTCCCCTAAGAGAACTTTTAACCCTGCACCACCAGCCTTAGTGCGGATATAAGCTAAACCAAACACTCCCTGGTCAGTTTCCGTCAAGCTGGTCAGCTTGCCCACTTTTTCTCCATCTACGGTAATGACACTTCCTAGGTCAGTAGGAGCACTTAAGCGGATACCCCATAGTCGTTGCTTCACTCCTTTGTAGGTATTCAAGCGCGCAATGGTTTCTTGACCAATGTAACAGCCTTTGCTAAAGGAAATGCTTTGCCATAAACCAGCTTCGAGAGGATTGTAATCTTCGGTCAGTTCATGACCTGGCGCAGGGCGTCCCTGTTGGATACGCAACTGTTCCCAAACGCGATCGCCTATGGGGATTGCTCCTGCTGTGGTTAAGGTCTGCCAAACTTGGGCAGCATTCTCGGCAGGGCAAATTACAGTATATCCAGGCATTGCCAAGCAACTCCCGACAGCGATGCGGACTTGATTATCCCCGAGCATCAGTTGCTGGTGACTAGCATCTTCTCCTGATATCTCGACACCCAAGCCTGTTAAGAGGGCATCACTAACCGGTCCAATCAAGGATAAAACAGCATGGTGATCCGATACATCCTGTAATGCCACTTGATCCATGGGAAAGATATAACGATCCAGCCACTCCATGATCTGCTGGCGGCAATTTGGAGAAACTAGTAATAGCACTGAATCTGCTAAGATATAGGCAGTAGCTAAGTCAATAGTCCGAGCTGTAGATGTGACAAAAACCGTCTCACAGCCTTGGCCTGGCCTTCGTGTTTGGAAGTCATTGGTGCTTTGATTGTGTAGATAGCGTAGTCGGTCATCACCAGATACTTTGATCAACCCCCAATGGCAACAATCAACTAAGGCAACTCCCTGACGGGCTGCTTCAATCCCTGCTGCATCATTGCCAAAGCTTACGGGAATCATCCGTGAAGCCACCGACTCAAACTTTGCCCCAGCCAGGCGCTGGGCATCTAGCAATTGGTCATTTGTCATTGGTATCTACCAGTGGCAATCCTGCCACAACTTCTTCTACTAGCTGTTTGGCTTTTGCATCTAGACACTGCCAATCCACCTCACCAGCCTGATCAATCAGCATCGGGTCAATTTCTACTGGCTGAGTGTCTAATTCAGACTGGGTGGGCTTATAGTCACGAAAACAGACTTGGAAACACAAATCCCATAAATTAATGGCTACTGAAGTATCTTGATGTGCCAAACACATCTCATAGCCCGGTATGGGTGTAGTAACGTTTTGATAGGTGACTTTCCAGTTTGTTGGCTCCAACTGTCGCCCAATTTGGTCTATTATACGAATAAACGTAGGTTGCATCAGCAGTTGAGCTTGTTCCCATGCCAGCGTATCCTTAAATAGGGGTTTCATTAATCCACTCCCACACAGCCCTTGAAGGGTGTTATTTTACCAGACATTAACTAAAACAGCAATATTCACCGGCTATCCGTCGCTCTTAATACTATACCGATATCTGCTCTATCCTAATAACCAGTGGACTATCATCTTTGAAAAATTCCTCTTCCGGTAGAGTATTCTAAGTTGAGCCAGATAATCGTAAGCATTCAGCGGTCAGCGGTCAGCGGTCAGCGGTCAGCGGTCAGCGGTCAGCGGTCAGCGGTCAGCGGTCAGCGGTCAGCGGTCAGCGGTCAGCGGTCAGCGGTCAGCGGTCAGCGGTCAGCGGTCAGCGGT
>NZ_JAAHFZ010000067.1:0-32837 GCF_010672795.1 Moorena sp. SIO1G6 | reverse complement strand
CCCGAAGGCAGATTCTCACGCGTTACTCACCCGTCCGCCACTCCCCCGAAGGGGCGTTCGACTTGCATGTGTTAAGCATACCGCCAGCGTTCATCCTGAGCCAGGATCAAACTCTCCATGGTACTCAAGTTGTTTTTTTTCTTTCCCTGACTCTTAGTAAACAGTAATAATAACTGTTAACTTCGAACCAGTTCGGAATTTTAGGTTTTAGTTTTGGCCAATCTGTCCTATAATTAGGTCAGATTAACCTGAAAATTTCTTGACGAGTAGCGACCGTATATTGGCTCTCAAACTATAGATTTTTCTTGGTTCGGGGCGGTGCGGTGCGCTTGGCTTTCCTCATCGCCATTTACTAATTTACAGGGGAAAAAAGCGTTTGTCAACCTAAAACCGAAACTTTTTTCTTGATAAATCCTTGAAGCATAGGTATGGCAAGGGTTTTAGAATTTTTAATTTTTTTTTTGAATCCATTTCGGAGGTCTGACCAGGGGAAGAGGGGGAAGCTCTCAGGTCACAGGGGTAGCTTCTTTAGATTTGGTTCGGGAGTCGGGAGTCGGCAGCATTATTTTGGGAATTCTTGTATATCTTAGATACATACCTGGTGACGGGCGTGTCTGTCGATCCTGCCTGTAAGTGCGGATTGGGACTGCTGCGATGCTCGCGAGTGAAATGGGAAATTCACCTGGATTTACGGTAATTGTCCAGGATTCATCAGAGGCAAGATTAGTGAAGAGCCCTTTGCACTGGCACCATGAAATCCATTGTTGAACAACTTACTAACCTAGCTCTGACAAGGCATTTGCGCCAGAATAAATAGGTATGCAGGGTGGTCTTGGGGAGAAAATGGCTTTATTACAGGGTTTAACCCATTAGCAACTGGCCTGGTTTCCACGGGGCTTACAAGGTGCGTTTACTTAGTGTCTCTGTTCGTGCAGCGTCTCCAAAGGAGAAAGGAGAATCACGGCGTGACCCACACAGCCCCTCCCCACTCGCCCTTTGCATCAAGAAATGTCTTGGCCATAAGTTACCGTTACCAAACACTGGAGGTGTCAGTGAATTTTCAATCAGTGATTGCAACATTGAATCAATTCTGGGCAAAACATGGTTGCTTGATTGCCCAGTCCTACGATACCGAGAAAGGAGCAGGGACGATGAGTCCTCATACATTCTTGAGAGCTATTGGTCCAGAACCCTGGTCAGTTGCTTATGTTGAACCATGCCGAAGACCTACCGATGGACGCTACGGCGAAAACCCGAATCGCTACCAGCACTACTACCAATACCAAGTACTGATCAAGCCGTCACTGAATAATATTCAAGATATTTACCTAGATTCCCTCAAAGCTTTAGGTATTTGCCCTGAAGACCATGACATTCGCTTTGTTGAAGACAATTGGGAATCTCCTACCCTAGGGGCTTGGGGAGTTGGCTGGGAAGTCTGGTTAGATGGCATGGAAATTACTCAATTTACCTACTTCCAACAGTGTGGTGGCATTGATTGTCGTCCTGTACCCATTGAGATCACCTATGGTTTGGAACGATTAGCTATGTATCTCCAGGAAGTAGAGGCTTTTACTAAAATCCAGTGGAATGACCAAATTAGCTATGGAGATGTTCACCTTCAGGGAGAAGTTGAACAATGTACTTATAATTTTGAATCCTCTAACCCAGATTTACTGTTCACGCTATTTGGTCTTTACGAGCAAGAGGCAGAACAACTAACCCAGCGAGGACTTGTTATGCCTACACTAGACTACGTTCTGAAGTGTTCTCACACTTTCAACTTACTGGACGCTAGGGGTGTGATTTCAGTGACTGAGCGAACTCGTTATATCGGTAGAATTCGCAATCTAGCAAGGCGAGTGGCTCAACTCTATTTGCAACAACGAGAGATGTTAGGGTTCCCGCTCAATAAACAGACCATAGCTTGAATCTAGAACACAAAGAGCTTGACCCAATCGGTAGCAGCAAGGCATTCCTACCAGTAATCACGACTGAGAGTGTATTCGCCAGGACTTACGCAAAAATGGGCATCGAAACCTATAGGTAGTAGGGTGCTTTATTAACTCACACCACATCTAGATTTACTAGGTAAGTCCTGGCACTCTTGACCCCTGTCACTGGAGGATATTGCTAGTGCTTGGAATTGCTGGATCAACGGGTCGAGCGACTACAATCCCAAGGGAATGTCTAACATGTCTGGCATACCGTTGTAAATCACGGGCAATGGTGACTCTACCGGCAGGTGATGCATGAATAAAACCGATATTCCCATCAGCAGTACGATACACTAAGCCAGTGTGGGTGACATCTAGACCAGGAATAGTAGTAGCAATGCCAATAATATCCCCTGGTTGCAGTTGATTGTAGGCTTTCCTAATCTGATCATGGGGAATGAAATTAACAGTTGTCTGCTTCAGATTAGCTTCCATGGCTACTATACACTGGTAATTTGACTCATCACTTACTAAAGATGGGTACTTACCCCTGTGTTTACTCATGTAGTTGAGGGTTTTCTGGCGGGATACTCCTCCTAAATCTAGCGCTATGTTTTTAACTGTGCCCCTTCTCTGATTGTCATCAATCCATTGAGAGAAATAGTGTAATCGGCTGCAATAGCCATTTAGATTACCATCCCCATAACGCTGGTCACGAAGGTGATTGACAAAGGTCTGCTGAGAATAATCCTTTACGGTTATCCCTCGCGCTAGGGCTAGAATGGTTTCCACAAAAAGGACGCAGTCAAATTCATTGAGGGTGATAACTAAAGTTTCTTGACTGGCTTGGTCTAATAAGTGAGCTTTATAGCTTGCGCCCAAAAATTGCTGTGCGATCGCTTGCATGATCTCTGGGAGCGTCCGCTCAGACAAGTGGTTTGCGATCGCATACTCCATCACCTGCTCGAAACGCTTTTTATCTGCTGGGTCACTAATTTCTGGTAGGGGAAATTGGGCTATCATCAGTGACTCAGCCCTATCCTTTAATGATTCGGATATAGTGCTAGTAATTAATTTGCTAGTAATTAATCGTTTATGGCCTAGTTGACCAGATTCTGACTCAACAGTAGCTTGAGATACTAAACCAGAAGCCACACAACACGTGAGTATATAAAAAACCGCAGCTAGCCTCAAGCTTTTTTTCATTCTTAAACCTACAAACCTACCCTAAACCGAATGCGAAGGGAGAACCACTTTTGATCTGTTAACCCATATTTATTCACTGGTCAGTGTTAACTATTTCACTGGCAACTTTAGGCTCCACAAAATTATTTTCCTGTTCAGCATTTTTGACACTCCCCATAGCTAGAAGCTAGGGGATTCTTGGTTCAACGAGCTGACTTGCTCAACCAGACCGGAATCAGGAAGAGTAGAGGCCAATTCTCCCCAAGCGTTAATTAAAGTTCCCGTGTGCCCCACGGTACTCAAGGCTCTAGTTAGGATGTTTTTGGCGGCATTGTGGTCGCGATCTAGCCGACACCCACACTTACAGACATGGGTTCGAGTTGATAATGACTTCTTGACCACCTCACCACAATTGGAACAATTCTGGCTTGTATAAGCAGGATTAACTGCGACAGTTATCCGACCAAACTTTTGACCAAAATACTCCAACCATTCCCTAAACTGGTACCAACCTGCATCATTAATAGACTTGGCGAGACAGTGATTTTTAACTAAGTTTTTAACCCTCAAATTTTCGTAAGCGACCAGGTCGTTAGACCTGATTACGCAACTTGCCGGAGACGAAACCTTAGATAGTGGAGCCTTTATGGGTGTTCGGCTTTGCATAAAAGGGTTAAATCTTTTGTAATAAGGCTCCACTATCTTACGGTAACTTCTAACCAGTCTCTTGGCATGTTCTTCACGTTGCCTACTTATTTTGAGGTGTGTCCTGCCTAGTCTATTAATGGCTTTCTTTCGGTTAGCAGAGCCTTTCTTTTTTCGAGAAACCCGACGCTGATAGAACTTTAATCGTTTCTCGCCTTTTCGGTAAAATCTAGGATTGGGTTCTGCATATCCATCTGAGTCCGTATAAAACTCTTTTAAGCCAACATCTAGGCCGACATTACAGCCAGTGGCTTGTAATTGTTCTGAAGTATCAACTTTCACGCAAAATTGAATGTAGTAGCCATCAGCTCTTTGGACTATGCGAACCCGCTTTATGAGCTTAGGGTCGAATCGCCATAAGTCCCAGGTACCCTTGAGCTTTACTTGCCCAATCCCCTTTTTGTCCGTGAATTTTATCGACTTACTATCTGGGGATAACTTCCATCCAGATTGCTTATACTCGACTGACCTAGAATGCTTCTTAAATTTTGGATACCCTTTCTTCCCCGGGACTTTCTTTTTACAGTTATCAAAGAAGCGTTTAATAGCACGTTCTACGTTTTCAACAGATGCTTGACAAGCATGGCTGTTAAGATGTTTGACAAATTCAAATTCATCCCTTAATTGAGTGTTGTATCGATAGAGTTCTTTCTTTCCAATTCCACGATTATCCATCCAGAATCGGAGCACCTTGTTTCTGACAAAGCGAGCTGTTCTAATAGCTTCATTTATTGCTACTTTCTGACTCTCTTTTAAGACAGCCTTGAACTCCATTCCCAGCACTTTACTATCACCTCCTTTGCTGTAGTTTCTTTACTTACTATTATAGTCGAACTATTGAAGTAAAAGTTCCCGAACAGTTAGGGAATAAATTCCCGTTCGGGCTAACCCCATGGTTTGAAGTTACCGTAAGGAGAGTGGAGCCTTAATCAATAAGTTTTAACCTTTTTATGCATAGCCTGCCAACCATAAAGGCTCCACTCTCCTAAGGTTTCGTCTCCGGGATAGAATCCAGGGGCTTGCGCCCTCAGGGTCTTCGGTCAAGTTATGTCTAGTTAAGCAGATCCTAGTTAATCAGCTACTAAGAAACAACTCCCCAATCCATATAAGGCAACCTAGCCGCTGTGGATCGAATCGCTTCTACTTGAGCAACCAGTTGTCCACAAGTATCCCAAGTCCCAGTCAGCAGCATGTTTCTTGGTCCATCCTCCATAAACACAGAAGCCTGCAACTCACCACAATAGACTTGCATCTCTTCCAAATCCAAGGTCATCGGGATTTCAGGATTCTCATGGAGGCTTGTTTGTAATTGCTTGACGGTTTCCGAGTCAGCGGTCACACAGGGAAGCCCTATCGCCAAGCAGTTACCAAAAAAGATTTCGGCAAAACTCTCTCCGACAATTCCTTGAATCCCCCATTTAGATATCGCTTGAGGGGCATGTTCCCGTGAAGACCCACAGCCAAAGTTACCATTTACTACTAAAACCGTTGCACCTTGATAGTGGGGTTGGTCAAAGGGATGTTGTCCGTTAGCTTGAGCGCGGTCATCAACAAAAACCTGTTGTCCGAGACCATCAAAGGTCACACAGCGCAAAAATCGAGCTGGGATAATCCGGTCGGTGTCGATATCATTCCCTACTACAGGAATTCCTGTTCCGGTAATCATCTTTACTTCACTACTCATCAGACCTGCTCCTATACCATCAACTCCCGAACATCAGCCACTGCCCCTTTAACGGCTGCGGCTACAACCATAGCTGGACTCATCAACAACGTCCGTCCCGTGGAAGACCCCTGGCGACCTTTAAAATTGCGGTTAGAAGACGAAGCACTAATCTGACTCCCTTGGAGTTTGTCCGGATTCATTGCCAAACACATCGAGCATCCAGGCTCTCGCCACTCAAACCCAGCCTCCACAAAGACTTGATCGAGTCCTTCTGCTTCTGCTTCTTGCTTAACCCGTTCCGAACCTGGAACCACAAAGGCTTTGACTCCCTCAGCCACATGATGACCTTGAGCAAATTTAGCGGCTTCTCGCAGGTCAGTCAGTCTACCATTGGTGCAGCTACCGATAAAACACACATCCACCTTTGTGCCTTGAATTTCTGTGCCTGGAGTTAGCTGCATGTACTCATAGGCTTGTTGTGCGATCGCTCTTTCTGTTTCTGGCAAATTCTCCGGTATCGGAATGGTTTCATTAACGGCAATTCCTTGACCCGGTGTAATTCCCCAGGTCACTGTAGGCGCAATGTCTGCCGCTTCAAATTCAACCACATCATCATACACCGCATCGTCATCGGACCGGATACTGTTCCACCAAGCTACCGCCTGATCCCAATCTGCGCCCTTGGGAGCAAAATCTTTCCCCTTAAGATAGTCAAAGGTTACCTGATCCGGGTTAATATAGCCACACCGAGCGCCCCCCTCGATGGACATATTACACACAGTCATCCGTCCTTCCATCGACATCTGTTCAAAAGTAGTACCAGCATATTCATAGGCATAGCCAACGCCACCTTTGACCCCTAATTTACGGATGATGTGTAAGATCACATCTTTCGGGTAAACCCCTGGGCGTAAATTACCATTCACCTCTATTTTGCGAACCTTAAGCTTAGACAATGCCAAGGTTTGGGAGGCTAAGACATCACGGACTTGAGAGGTACCAATTCCAAATGCGATCGCACCAAACGCACCATGAGTCGAAGTATGGGAATCCCCGCAAGCCACCGTCATGCCTGGCTGAGTCAACCCTTGTTCCGGAGCAATCACATGGACAATGCCCTGATTTCCAGAGCCGATATTATAAAATCGAATCCCAAACTCCTTACTACTGTTTTCCAACGCTTGCATCATCTCCTCTGCCAAGACATCAGCAAACGGACGACCTTGGTTTTCCGTCGGAACAATATGGTCTACCGTTGCCACAGTTCGTTCCGGAAACAGCACTTTCAATCCCCGTTCCCGCAGCATCGCAAAGGCTTGGGGACTAGTAACTTCATGAATTAAGTGTAAACCAATAAATAGTTGAGTCTGACCCGAAGGCAACGTGCCAACACTATGTAAATCCCAAACTTTGTCAAACAGTGTTCTCGCGCTCATTTAGAAAAGGCTTCTTACCTGGAATCCAAGACAGGGGTAATGTATTTTACCCCCAGATTTCACATTCTATTCTAAAATATGTCCTGTTCAACACAGGTTTGACATTTTTGCTAAAAAAATTAACAGCTTCCCTATAATTATTCAGCTATCATCTATCATCTATCAGCCATTAGCTATCAGCATGCAGCTTATGGGCTATTATGGGCAAGCTACGACAACAGCTTTTGAATAAAACCGGTAAATTTCTTTAATCAATGTTATTGAAAGCTGAGTGCTGACTGCTGAGTGCTGACTGCTGAAGGCTTCCCCATCCCCACCAATCACTAATCATCAAATAAACCTAAGATTGGACCAAGGATAGCTCCGAACACAAATCCACCAGCATGAGCCCAGTAAGCAATTCCTCCCCCCTCCATTCCCACTTGAGCCTGGGCTCCCAGACTAGCTATGCCATTAAACGCTTGCTGTAGAAACCAAAACCCTAGATAAAATACAGCTGGTATCCTAGCTACAAAAAATATGAAAAATAGGGGCACTAGAGTCAGGATTTTAGCATTAGGAAACCTGAGAATATAGGCACCCATAACTCCAGCAATTGCTCCACTAGCTCCTAAAGCAGGAATAGGAGATAGAGCCGAGAAAAACCATTGGGCTAACGCGGCTAAAGCCCCACAAGTGAGATAAAAAATTAAGAACCTTATCCCCCCAAGTTTTTCTTCAATGTTGTTACCAAAAATCCACAAAAATAACATATTGGAGCCAACATGAAGAAAGCCAGCATGGAGAAATTGGGATGTGATCAGAGTCAAGGGTTCTGGCACAGGCTGGCCTACAGGAATACCATCGAAACTAGCGGTTAACTCCCTAGGTACCACAGCATAAAGCCTAAAAAACGTGTCGAGTTCTGGTTTACTTAAGCTCAGTTCATAAATAAATACTAAAATATTAATAGCAATCAGAATGATAGTAATATATGGCGTGATTGTGATTGGGTTTTCGTCTCTTAGGGGTACCATAATTCGTTTTTATTTTATGAGTTCACCGAAATATTCACACCAGATTCTAAAGCCAGTTTACAAAATTAACTAATCTTTGAGCTTTTGCTAAGCAGTCAGTTTTCAACCCCCGTTTATGATCACACTGTTCTCAAGTTAACTCAAACTTGATTTGTGAACTACAATAGGTCAGCTGATTGAGGAGTGCTAGATTTTGGCGTTGCTGATCTAAGGAATAATATCAAGTCTAGTTGGGTCAGTTGCCACTTACCAGTTACCACTTACCTTAAATCATTCCATAATTTAGCAACGCCCTATGTTTAGCTTTTGTTGAATCTACCACTTCAGCAGATTAAATTGTTCCATATCCACCGTATCCCGATTACGATATATCGACAGCACAATAGCTAAACCCACCGCCGCTTCTGCAGCTGCTACGGTAATTACAAAAACAGTAAACACTTGACCCTTAATGCCTGCTGAGTCCATAAAATTAGAGAACCCCATTAAATTCAGGTTGACCGCATTCAGCATTAGCTCAATAGACATCAGCACTCGCACGGCATTGCGGCTAGTTACTAGACCATAAATACCGATGCAAAACAAAGCAGCAGCAAGCAGTAAAAAGTATTGGAGTTGAAGTTCCATAAATTATGATGTTTTATGTAGGTAATAGTAGCTTTTCAATGGGTAATTAATGCTTGGTTGTTGACCCTTGATCGTTGACAGTCAACCTTCAACCAAACACTAACAAACACTAAACTGTTGTCTTATTTAGAATCACCTGGGACAGAAGCAAGCTCCCGAGGACGTTCAGGCAAGGTCAAAGCTGTAGCAATTTCCTGATCTCTCGAAACCAATTCCTCAGGAATATAATCCCGACGAGCTATGATAATTGCCCCTACCATTGCCATTAACAAAAGTACAGAAGCTAGCTCAAACGGCAATAAAAAGTCACTGAAAAAATGCTGACCAATCTCCACAGCAGTATTAGTAACAACCATAGCTGGATCAATTTCAACTGACCATGGCGTTGCCAAAACCATTGTACTCAGAAGCGCAAACAAACCAATACAGACTATAGCAGTGGATCCAGTGCGCACCCACCGCTTAGTCATTGGTTGAAAATCTTCTCGCTTATTCACCAACATGATGGCAAATAAAATTAGGACATTAACCGCCCCAACATAGATTAATATCTGTGCTGCTGCTACAAAGTCAGCATTTAGCAGAATATACAATCCAGAAATACCGATGAAAACACCAGCCAGTAAAAACGCTGAGTATACAATGTTGGAAAGAAGGACAACCCCTAAAGCCGCCCCAATCATGATCACCGATAGTATGGCAACGGAAATTATCTGAACCCCTTCCGCTAGATTCATGCTTAGCTTATCTCCTCGTGATATATTTTTGGCTAATCGTTATTAGTGATAAGTCATTGGTCACAGTCAACAGTCACTAGTTAACCTTCAACCTTCAACCTTCAACTTTAAATTTTCAACCTTCAACCTTCAACCTTGGCCTTTGGCCACGCTACGCGAACAACTTTTAAAAGACCAATGACTAAGAACTAACTCTTAACGTCTTCTTCTTTTGATTGCATTTGCTCGAGAATTTCCTCTGGACGCATACCAGCCCTTTGAGAACCTGCTGGCAAATCATGAGGATCCATAACCCCTTTCGGTAGATAAGCCAATTCCCTTAGAGGAGTTACCATTGGGTCTTGGGTAACTTTATAGGGGAGGCGTCCCAGGGCTACATTATCATAGTTCAACTCATGACGGTCGTAGGTAGAAATTTCATATTCTTCCGTCGCTGATAGACAGTTAGTGGGGCAGTATTCAATGCAGTTAGCACAGAAAATACAAACTCCGAAATCTATACTGTAGTGCTTGAGATTTTTCTTCTTAGTAGCTTTATCAAATTCGTAATCTACCACTGGCAAGTTAATCGGACAAACCCGCACACAGACTTCGCAGGAAATACACTTATCAAATTCAAAATGAATCCGACCGCGATAGCGCTCAGAGGGGATTAGTTTTTCGTAAGGGTATTGTACTGTAATTGGACGCCGTTGCATGTGATCAAAAGTCACCGATATCCCTTGACCAATGTAGCGAGCAGCTTGCACAGTTTCTTTAGCGTAGTCGCCAACCTGTTTGAGGAACTTCAGCATAATAATAGTTTAGTGTCTCTCTCTTGATGGTCTTGCTGAGTATTGTAGTACTGATTTATGATTCCTAAATTATGTACTTTTTTAAGTATATCTTGTCCGTTTTACTACTTATTACTATCGTTTTTTCGTTACTTGTTAATTCTTAACTTTTACTAAAAAAGTAGCCAGTAAAAGGACTTGATATAACTAATAACTAACCACCAAATGCAATTGGAAATGCCAATTTAAGAGCAGCAGTTAATAGAAGATTTACCAAAGCTACTGGTAGTAGAAACTTCCAGCCTAAGTTAAGCAATTGGTCAATCCGAACCCGGGGCAGTGTCCAGCGTAACAGAATAGCTGTAAAGATCAGGAAGTAAGCCTTTAGCAGGGTCATGGTAATCCCTAAAGAAGCAGTAATCACCTGCAACCAGGAACTGGTTTCACTCACACCTAGCCAGCCCGCAAGCTTATCGAGAGGAATGGGGAACTCCCACCCACCGAGATAGAGCACTGCTACGAGCAAGGCAGATAACACGAGATTGACGTAGGAACCGACATAGAACAAACCAAATTTCATCCCAGCGTATTCTGTCTGATAGCCAGCTACCAGTTCTTCTTCTGCTTCGGGTAAGTCAAAGGGGAGTCGCTCGCATTCTGCCAAGGCCGAAATCCAAAAAATTAGGAAACCCACTGGTTGACGCCAGATATTCCAACCCAGAATGCCGTATCCCGATTGCTGATCAACGATGTCAATGGTGCTGAGGCTGTTGGACATCATGACAACAGCTAGAACCGCTAATGCTAGAGGAATTTCGTAACTGATAGACTGAGCTGCAGCTCTTAAGCCTCCGAGTAAGGAATACTTATTATTAGAGGCGTAGCCAGACATTAACAGACCAATCGGCTGAATGCTCGACAGGGCAATCCATAGGAATATGCCTGTGCCCACATTGGTAATTACCAAGTTCTGTCCAAACGGTACAATCAGGTAGGAGATAAATACCGGCAGTACAACCAGGATTGGTCCGAGGGTGAATAATAAAGAGTCAGATTTGGCTGGAATAACATCTTCTTTGAAGACGAGTTTGATGCCATCTGCTACAGGCTGGAGTACCCCTAGAGGGCCAGCGTATTCTGGACCAATGCGCTGTTGAGCAGCAGCTGAAATTTTTCGTTCTAACCAGACCACTACCAAAACCCCTACGGTGGCAACGGTAATCATTAGAAATAGGGGTAATGGCATCCAAATGGCTTTAGCTGCACCAGCGGGGATGCCTAGATCACTCAGCGATTGAATAAAACTGCTTTGGAGGTCAATTCCTGGATTCATATTTTCCCATTAAGGTTATCATTGAGACCATCGATACCGCTGGTATCAGTTGGTATAAGTTTCTTTATGAAGATTTTTGGAGAACTTCAGTGTCTAGTATATACTTGAGAGCTGAATTTCTCCCCACCACCCAATCACTCATTGTCTATCCTAGACCTAAAGCATTGCTAGGATAGGTATATCGCTATTGTTTTTATATATAGGGTTCATCAGGAATTGGATGGGAATGCGATTGACCTTTGGTCACGCTTCGCTCCGGAAGCGTTTCGGCAAAGCCGACGCTACGCGAACGCAAAGCGTGGCCTACGGCCTCAGCTTCCGCGCTTGAGCGATTAGCCCTTCGGGCTACGCTACGCGAACGCGCTGTATTGATACCGCTGCTGCCGATCCCGCTTTTCCTCTGATCTTAGAACCGCAGGTGCTGGTTTCCCGGCATCCAGTTGCGGAAAATCTAGTCTGTAAACTTGCCTATAGCTATCTTGCCTATAGCTATCTTGCCCATAGCTATCTGTTCGTGGAAGTATTAATTTCCCAAGATTAAGTTGGAAGTATTTTTAACCTAGGATTTAGGCTTCATATTATCCTTGACTATACTGAAAGCGATTGGCTGTAGGCCACGCTACTTAACACGCATTTCTAATTCAAACTTCTACTTAACAGACTTCAAGCTAAACTTTCAAGTAGATCGACCCATCTTTGACCCCAATGAGCCTGTGCATAAATCCTGGGTGTACTCAGCCCGGTAACCCTGATACGGATCTATTCTGCTCAAGCTGCGGTTCTGAGTTATTGCTGGCGGGACGTTATCGGGTCAGCCGGTTACTCGGAGAAGGTGGCTTTGGACGAATCTATGAGGTGACTCACAAGGGAATTGCCAAGGTTCTCAAAATTTTGATTAACGATGAACCTAAAGCTGTGGAACTTTTTGAGCAAGAAGCCAGAGTTCTGACTCAGCTCAATCACCCAGGTATTCCTAAAGGAGAGGAAAATTTTACCTTCTTTCCCAGAAACCACCAAACCCCCCTATACTGTTTGGTCATGGAAAAAATCTCTGGGCTGAATTTAGAGGAGTATCAGGAAAAGCGAGGAAATCGCCCCATTGATGAAAAATTAGCCTTGGATTGGTTATTTCAAATCGTTGATATTCTCCAAGCAGTTCATCAGGAAAACTTTTTCCATCGCGATATCAAACCTTCCAATATTATTTTGCGTCCAGATGGACAACTAGTATTAATTGATTTTGGCACAGTGCGCCAAGTTACCGACACTTTTATGTTCAAACAATCTGCTGGGAATGTTACCAGTATGATTTCCCCTGGGTATACTCCCCTAGAACAAATCCATGGTCAAGCGGTACCCCAATCGGATTTCTACGCTCTAGGACGGACATTTGTTTATTTGCTGACAGGGCAAGAACCCTCAGATTTGTATGATGCTGGTAATGATATCTTGATGTGGCGACCCCATGCACCACACATTTCTTCAGAGTTAGGGGATTTTCTTGATAGTTTGATGGTGCGAGTTTATCAACGTCCTAAAGATACTCAGGTTCTTTGGGAAAAGTTACAAGCAATCAACTCCGAACTTAATCCTCCACGGCCATCCCAGAAACCAGAAGATTCTACTGTTGTTAATAGACAACAATCAAGTCAAGCGGGGGGGTTGGGCAGTTTAGGAATAGCTGTAGTTGGATTTTTTAACCAATTCCAAAACTCCGAGCCCTCACCAGTCGAGGGAGTGACCCTAAAATCTTTTGAGTTTGATGTGGTAACTCTAGATAAATACGGTGAAATTAAAAAGCGCCGCCGTCACCAAGCCCAATATTTCACAGAAGACTTAGGCAATGGTGTAGGGCTAGATATGGTGTACATCCCTGGGGGAAGATTCCTCATGGGTTCACCAGAAACTGAGAAGGGACATAGCGACGATGAAAGTCCACAGCATTGGGTCAGAGTCTCTCCCTTCTTCATGGGAAAGTTTACGGTTACCCAGGCCCAGTGGCGGGCTGTAGCAACCTTATTCCAAGTCTCCCCTTCCCTAAACCCCCAGCCCTCTAAGTTCAAAGGCGATACTCTGCCAGTGGAAAAGGTATCTTGGTATGAGGCGATGAAATTTTGTGCTATTATATCTAGGCTGACTGGACGAAACTATCGGCTTCCGAGTGAGGCGGAATGGGAATATGCCTGTCGGGCTGGTACCAGTACGCCATTCCACTTCGGTGAAACCATTACCACCGATGTGGCCAATTACGATAGCAACGGTACATACAGCTCTGAGCCAGAAGGGGTATATCGAGAACAAACTACTCGTGTAGGTAGCTTTGGTGTAGCCAATTCCTTTGGTTTGTATGACATGCATGGGAATGTTTGGGAGTGGTGTGCTGACCATTGGTACCCAAACTACCTAAGCGCTCCGGTTGATGGTAGTGCTTGGCTAAATAGTATCAATGAGTATGATCATCATTCCCGGCTTCTGCGCGGTGGTTCCTGGGATATCATTCCTGGGATATGCCGCTCGGCTTGCCGCTTCAGCTATATCCCGGCAGACAATATCCAAGTCAACATTGGTTTTCGGGTAGTGTGTGATGTTATTACGGCTTGATGGGTTAACCATGGGTAATAGCCGTTGAGGGAGTATTGCTGGTCTCGTGTTGCTGCTATCAATGGGAGCAAGAACTTACGAATGCGATCGCATCAATAAACATCCTGCAAAACCCGATAACCAATATCCCGACGGTAATACATCCCTTCAAAGTGGATACAATCCATAGCGCTATAAGCAACTGATAAAGCTTGCGCTATTGTTTTCCCCGTTCCGGTAACCCCCAAAACCCGACCACCACTGGTAACTAGCTCTTCCTGCTTCAAGGTAGTACCAGCACTGCAAACTATTGCTCCGTGTTGCTCAGCTTGTTGGATACCAGTAATTACCTTACCCTTTTCGTAAGCTCCCGGATACCCCTTCGAGGCAGCAATCACACAAGCAGCAGCCCCTTGTTTCCAGGTAATCGTTGGTAATTCAGCCAGTCGCTGTTGGGTGCAAGCCAGAAGCACCTGATCTAGGGGAGTTTCTAGCAAGGGTAGGATAGCTTGAGTTTCTGGATCCCCAAAGCGACAATTAAATTCCAGAACCGTTGGGTTTCCTTCTGGAGTAATCATCAATCCTGCATAGAGAACTCCCCGATAATCAATGCCCCTGACCTTTAAAGCCTCAAGGGTAGGATTAAGAATCTCCGTCTCAATGCGTGTGCTTAGCTCTGGGGTAACAATCGGTGCAGGAGCATAAGCTCCCATCCCTCCGGTATTGGGACCGGTATCCCCTTCCCCAATTCGCTTATGGTCTTGAGCTGGTACTAAGGGACGAACCGTCAAGCCATCCGTAACAGCCAAAACCGAAACTTCTTGACCGGTGACACACTCTTCAATCACTACCGTCTCAAACCCATTCTGAAAGAGTGACTCCACAGCCATTTCTGCCTCGTCTATCGTCGCCGCAACAGTTACCCCTTTACCGGCTGCTAAGCCATCGGCTTTGACCACAATTGGTGCTACCTGGGCTTTCACATAAGCCAATGCTGGCTCTGGTTCCGTAAACACAGCAAAACTTGGGGTAGGAACACCAGCCGACTGCATCAAATCCTTTGCCCAAGACTTACTCGACTCAATTTGCGCTCCCTCCTGGGTGGGACCAAACACAGGGATATCTTTACCTTGGAGATAGTCTGTAATACCTAAAGACAGTGGGAGTTCTGGACCTACCACCACTAGAGATATATGGTTAACCAGAGCAAACTCAGCAATTGCTTCAAAATCTTGAAGGTTTAATAAACGATTTTGGCAACCTGTTAGTGTAGCGGTGCCACCATTACCAGGAACACATATCACCTGCTGAATACTTTGAGATTGCAGTAGTTTCCAGGCCAGGGCGTACTCCCTTCCCCCATTGCCAATTACCAAAATCTTCACTTTTTTTCTACACTCTGTGCTGAATACTCTATCTTATTCTATGACCTTACCAAAGTTTTGAATCCATTTTTACTAAAAAAAAAATTAGTCATAATTTCAGATATTGTGCCAGACTATATTTAATATACATTCAAAAATAAACTAGTCTGCCCAAAGCTTAACCAATAGTTTGAAATCTTAAATTTATGGCTCTTAATATCGTTACGGGTGCTGCGGGTTTTGTCGGTTCTCACCTAGTAGAAACCCTTTTGAATCAAGGTGAGCGAGTGATTGGTATTGATCAATTTAACGATTACTACGATCCCAACCTCAAGCGCCGGAATATTGAAAATTTTAAAGAGCATCCCGCTTTTGAGTTAATCGAAAGTGATATTCAGACCTTGGATTGGGGATCGCTCCTAACTGATGTAGAGGTAGTTTATCATCAGGCAGCACAAGCTGGAGTTCGGGCTAGTTGGGGGGATGGTTTTCGGGATTATACCGAGCGCAATATTAACGCTACCCAAATCCTACTCGAAGCCGCCAAAGATGCCAAACATCTGACGCGATTAGTCTATGCTTCCAGCTCTTCAGTTTATGGTAATGCGGAAGCCCTACCGACATCTGAAACAATTCTTCCCCAACCGGTTTCCCCCTATGGGGTAACCAAGCTAGCAGCAGAACACCTATGTTTGCTGTATTACCATAATTTTGGTGTACCCGTTACTGCCTTACGCTATTTCACCGTATATGGACCGAGACAGCGCCCAGACATGGCATTTCACAAATTCCTAAAAGCCATTCTCACGGATGAAGCCATTAGCATATATGGTGACGGAAAGCAAACCCGAGACTTCACCTTTATCAAAGACATCATTGCCGCGAATCTGGCTGCAGGTAGCACACCAGCTGCTGTTGGGGAAGTCTTTAACATTGGTGGTGGTAGCCGAGTGGTGCTTGCGGATGTTCTCGACACCATTGAACAAATTGTTGGACATCCCATTAAGAAAAACTACATCGAAAAAGCCAAAGGAGATGCACGTCACACTGCAGCAGACATTACCAAGGCCAAAACCTTGCTAAGTTATCAACCTCAAGTATCCCTATCCGAAGGTTTAGCCCAAGAATGGGAATGGATACAGAATTTGTACGCTCGTGTATAGAAGTGATCTAATCTTATATATCAATTCTCATGAATCAGATCCCCCCCTTATTAAGGGGGGTTAGGGGGTATCCCAAGTAAAAGAATAGTGTATATAGCAATTCTCTCTCCCATGAGGTACAAAGGGATCCCCCTAAATCCCCCTTAATAAGGGGGACTTTGACCTTTAGAACTTACCTCATATGAGGTACAAAGGGATCCCCCTAAATCCCCCTTAATAAGGGGTACTTTGAGGTTTAGAACGTACCTCATAAATGCAATAAACGCTACTATATCATAAGTGCGATAAACGCTATCTATTCTTCTTCAAGCTACAGAAATTCAGCTAAAGCTCAACCCCAGCTATTTGAAAGGCTTGTCTAATTGCACCAGCTAATTGCGATTGGTACTGTTGCATGTAAAATTCAGATGCTTGACGATAGGCGGACAACAGGGGACGAAAATTCTCAACCTGACCATCTACAGTTCTGATGTTCAGTAAAACCCAACCTAAGTTGTGGTAAGCCTCAGCATAGTCTGGTTTTAACTGCACTGCTTTTTCCAGATGGGAGCGTGCTTGTGCCCATTGTCCCACTTTTCCTAGTAAAGTGCCTAGACGGAATAAAGCAAAGGCATCAGATGGAAATTTCTGAATGTAGGCTTGATAGGTTTGGATAGCACCTTGATAATTCTGCAAGTGTTCCTGAGTAATTCCTTGATTCAGGGATACCCAGCTAGGAACGTCTGCTTTCTGGCTGGCTTGGTCAAAATTGGCAAGAGCCTCAGGCCACAACCCTTGCACAGCTTGCTTCCAACCTTTCAATCCCCAAGCAACTGCACTATCGGGGACTTGAGTGGTAAACTCTATAATCCGCCGCTCCACATCCCTAGACTGCCTGGTAACAACTGCCTTTTCCAAAGCAATGATTAAATAGGGATATATCCATTGTTGTAGTTGTTGGGATTCCTTAGACTGAGCCTGTTTTGACTTGAACAGTGCCTGGGTAGCAGTACGAATTGCTTGTTTCCATTGCTGTTGATTCACATTAATCCAAGCTTGTAACCCTAGGGCAAAGGTAGAGTTACTATCAATTTGTAGTGCCTTGGAAACAGCAGATTCTGCCTGTTGCCAATTGCCAAGCTTTCCCCATGCCCAAGCTAGATTAGCTTGTATCCAAACTTCTTGGGGAGCTAAGTTTGCTGCTTGTTGCAACTGTTTTACCGCTGTTGACCAATTTGATTTACGGCAGTTGACTAGTCCTAAAACCCCATAGCTCCTGCCATCATTTGGTTGTAGTCGAATCGCTGTTTCTGCTGCCACCTCAGCCTGAGCATCATTGAGATGCATCTGGACTAGGGCTAGTTCAACCGCAGCTTCACCATGGTTTGGCTGATTAGTTAGACACTGTTGATAAGCTTGAACCGCCTCTGCTAACTTTCCTTGCTTAAGTAATCCCCACGCTTTCCTTTGACTGGGAGAAACAAACTTACCTTTGAGGGCATCAATCAGTTCCTCGGCTGTTTGAAATCGCTCCTCTACCTTCATTCTCATTCCAGTTAAGATTACCTGCTCAGTTTGGGGTGTAATCTCAGGAGCTAACTGTCGCGGTGGAATTAACGTTTCTGATCCAGCCCTTTCCGTGGCTTGAGCGGGTAATTGACCAGTGAGTAACTCATACATTGAAGCACATAGAGCATAGATGTCCGTAGCTGGCCAACGCTTACTTCGGTAACTGTATTGCTCAAGAGGAGCGTATCCTGGTGACAATGTTGCACTCATTTCACGGGTTTGACCGGCGATGAATTCTTTAGTAGCACCGAAATCAATCAATACAGCTCGATCTTGGTGATCAATTAGAATATTATCAGGTTTAATATCTCTGTGTAATAGTTGATTAGAGTGAACAACTGTTAAGGCTTCTACTACTTGGATAAAATAGCCCTTGAGCTTCTCTTCCGAAAGAACACCTTCTTCTTGTAAGATTTTGGATAAGGACTTTCCAGAGATAAACTCCATGACTAAATAGGCAGTATTATTCTCCTCAAACCAATCATAAACCTGAGCAATATTAGGGTGGTAGCATTTTTGTAAGTAACTGGCTTCTAACTGAAATTTGTGGAGTTGTCGTTGTCGGTCAATCGGAGCAATAGAAGGGGGCCAAGTAATGGTTTTACCCATCCTAGCTGCTTTTTCTGGCCAGAGTTCTTTGATGGCAACCTTGGCCGAGTTAGGTAGGTAAATTCCTTGGTAGGTAATGCCAAATCCCCCTTCTCCTAGGACTTTTTCGATCCGATAATGACTCTGCCTTAGGAGTGTGCCAGCAGGCAAATGGTAGGCTGATGAACTAACAGTCTCTTCAAACTCAAGAGCCGCACCACAACTAGTGCAGTAGTTGGTACTGCCAGTATTAATATGACCGCATACTATACAGGTAATAGACATTATTGTAGGTTTCTACAATTTTAGGAAGGCAAAAGGCAAGAGGCAATAGGCAAGAGGCAATAGGCAAGAGGCAATAGGCAATAGGTAAGAGGCAATAGGTAAAAAATCCTTTGTACCTCATAGCTTCGGACGTTTTGTAGTGATCTATTGGATGGGGGAGTGGATATCGTTACGGTTCAGAAGTTGGCGGGTTATGGGTCTCCTGTGACCACTGCCAAGTATGATAGACGGGGGGAGGAGACGAAGCGGTTGGCGGTGCAAAAGTTGAGGTTGTGATCAAAGGTGTTACTGGAGATCTGATTCTTCCAATTCTGCTATTTTCATCAATGCTTTTAGGGTTCCTCTCTTCAAATCTTGATTTTTGTGAACTGGAACGGATAGGATTTTTTGAGCTCCTGGCTTTTCATAAATATGATGGCTTCCTGTAATTTTTCTCAAAACCCATCCTTTTTTCTCAATAATTTTACAGAATTTTTTGCCAGAAACAGATTTCATACTGTAACTTCCACAATTTTGCTGTTGGGTTCAGGAATATAGGAATTGCTGGCAACTTCTAACCAACCTTCAATGGCATCTTGAAGATTTGCTAAAACCTCTTCCATTGTGTCTCCCTCAGTAATGCAGCCAGGTAGTGCGGGTACTTCTGCCCAAAAACCACCTTCTTCTGCTGGATGTATTGCGACCTTAATCTGCATTTGGGTTTGCTTGCTCAATAGTTTTTTGTGTATTTTAACTCATCACATCATGGGTCAATCAGATGATCCGGTGTACTTTTGTCAACCTTATCCACACCCTGAATACTCTTACTTTTCGCTCTTTCCACTTCAAATTTTGTCAGTCAACCAGGCTGATAGCTTACGCAAAGTTAGTTCAAAAACTGCATAGATTCCAATTTGTTGCTGCTGATTGCTTTCTGGAGCAAATTTTGCCACTCCTGCTGAATTTGTTTATGTTCTTTGAGCCTTTGGAACTCAGGCCATACTTTCGAGCGAATTTCTTCCTTTCTTAGAAAAGTCCGCCACTGGTCTCCTATATCTTTGGCATAGTGAATGCGATCAAAAAACTCTCCGATGATGAAGTATCTGACTTGGCTCGGCTCAGTTAACCACTGATCTAAGGTTTCTTTGCATTTAATGACCACTTTTTTATGAAGAGCTTCTAGACGATTTTTTACTTCTTGTTGATTAAACTCTTCAACTTGGGATTCTCCTGACTCTGAATTTTTAATGCTCAGGGTGTTGTTGTTGATTAGATCCGGTTCAAGTTCGTCATCAAAGTGCTGTCGAATACTGTGTATAATTAATCCCTCATAGGAAACTTGAGACTCCCAAAGGGTTCGGAATCCTAGCTCTAATTGATTGTTATACTTATCGAGTAACTCGGTCATCACCCCTAGAAACTTGGCGTCCCGTTCCTTGGTTAGATTCCCCAAGTGCCCCTTTTTCAGGTTTACCAGCACATTTGTTACTTCTGATTTGAGCTGCTCCACTGACTGCTGTAGCCCTTCGTTTAAGGAAAGGAAATGCTTTGAGAGGTTGGCTCGCATCGCTGCAATCGACCCGTAGTAGGTAGACCTGTAAGAGCCTCCGAATCGGTCTGTGCGTTGTCTTTCAATTTCGTCTAGTTCTGGAATTCCCGGGTCACTTTGGCAGGCTTTCATTACAGTATCGACTTTTGCTTTAAAGTAAGGATCAACTGTTTCCCGGTTTTTTCTGAGTTTTTTGAGGAATTTTTCAAGACTGTCAGATAGCTCTTCTTTAAACTCCTTGAATCGCTCCACAAATAACTGGTCTTCATCCCCAAATCCAGCTAGGGCTTTACTGGCTTTCTGTAAATCAGTTTCTAAGTCTCTGTGGAGGATATCTATGTGGTCTTGATAAGCTTTGGCATATTTACTGTCTAGGTCTTCAATGTTGTCCACTAGGTAGTCTAGAATTAACTCCAAAACTTGGTTAGCTTGGTCAGGATTAGAACAGTCAGCGATTACACAATTAACCACCTCTATGTGGTTTTCCCGAATCGTTCTTTTAAGGGTTTCACAGCCTTTAGAGTTGTCTTGATCAGCACTGCTCATTTTGTTGAGTACCATGAAAGAGCGAGCTGGCAGGTCATTCAGGGCTTTCTGGGCTGTGTCATAAAGTTTCGTATCTCTCTCTTCCCATTGGTAGCCTACAGGGTCTGGTCTCCGCACAAAAAGAACCACATCCACTCGCTCCCCTAGGGTTTGTAGCATCAGCTTTTCATCCCCTACTCTGAGGTCCCCTAAACCGGGTATGTCTACTAAGGCAATCTTTTCAACTTCGGATTTACTGAAAGGACAGAATATCTCTACTTCTCTGACTGCCAAAACCGCGAAGTTACTATTGGGATCTTGTTGGTGAACTACATAGTTGCGTATTTCTTCCTTGGAAACCCGATCTAATACCCGAGGGGAGTTTGCTTCCAGTAGATGGCGATACTGATTGAAATGAGCATAATATTCGTTGCGGAGGCGTTCGTACATGGCTTTTTTTGTGGCAGCATCACTAGGCAGTTCGGGAAGCTGACTAGCAAAGTCATCCAAACTCTTTGGTTTGGGTGCTAAGCCTAGTTCTTCGTAATAGGAGCCAATGACTTCTTTGAGAAATGAGTCTTCATCATGGAATGTTACCCTAGCATAGGTTGGTTGATTTTGATGATAGACTGTACTCCTAACTGCTGTGCAGGCTCCTCCTTCACGAGCAGGAATCTCATCATCGGAAAGTCCACTCAAACTTTTGAGTAGTGTACTTTTACCTTGTCGCATTAACCCCACGACACCAATATTAAGGGTGCCACGGTCAAAGCGTTTATGAAGTTGAGCTAGTTTATTACTTTGAAATTCCAAGCGCTTGAGCAGTCCAGGGAAATTGATTTGTTGTAAGTTCCCAGCTATTTCAGCATTATCGGGTAATTGAATTAGCTTCTGGCGGTGTTTTTCTAGCTCAAGTAGTGTGGAGTGAAGGGTTTTTAGGTGGTTTTCTACACTGGTGAGGCGTTCAATAAAGGGTTTGCGCTTTTCGAGAATTTCCGTAAGACGAGAGGCTATATTGGTTCTCTGTTGATTGGTGTACATAAGTTATAGCGTTTGGATTTGAGTTGTGAACATAGTCTTTTAGGCAAGAGGCAAGAGGCAAGAGGCAAGAGGAACCCACCCCTAACCCCTCCCAGGAGGGGAAGGCAAGAGGCAAGAGGCAAGAGGCAAGAGGGTAAAGATATCCGTATTTTTATTAGACAATAAAAAAAGACATCCTCGGTTTACATCTCATTTATAAATGCTATACTTTATTTAAGTGCAGATGCCTCAACTAGCATTTTTTATACAACACTCCAATGCTAAAATTGTAGCATTATCATATGCTCCATTATCTATAACTTTTTGGATAATTTCGTCAACAGCTGCTTGTAAAGGCTGAGTTTTTTTAAAAGTTTCCGCTAGTTCAGTATCTGACACTAAACTCCAGACACCATCTGAACAGAGCAGCAAGATATCACTATCTTCTAGAGCTAGGGATAAGTCTTGACTAAAGTGGCTCAAATCTTGGACATAACCATCACTAAGTCTTGGTTGTGAACCCAGGGCTTTAGTAAGAATATTACTATCTGGATGGTCAAGACTTTCTTGATAGGTGATTTCACCACTGGCCAGTAACATCGCTACTAGTGAGTGGTCTTCAGTTAATTGACATATTTGTTCTTTCCTGATTAAGTAAATACGACTGTCTCCCACATGAGCCACTAGTAAGTTGTTACTAATCCCTAAAATTACACTTAGTGTGGTTCCGCCGTTTCGTACGGCGTTAGTTACAGATTGGTTAGCGTTTTGGAATAATGATACCAACCAATCTGTCTGCTGGTTGACAGTTTTCAACTCAGAGGGAATCGGTTGCTCAAACACGGTTTTGATGGCTAATTGACTGGCTAACTCTCCCTGAGACATGCCACCCATACCGTCAGCAACAGCGGCTAAAATCATAGTATCACCATTACTCAACTGTTGCTGTCGTACTCCATAACTATCTTCGTTGTGTAAACGACTAGTTGAGAGTCCTACTGTTGATTTACTGGCCACTTGCCATTGAACTTGGGTGGTCTGAAATGATTTACGAGTTTCAATTAAGAGACTCAGTAAGTGGGAAAGGGAGAAGCGTTCTTCTGGAACAGAAGAGAGGCAAATCTTGAGCAGTTGATAAATCTGAGGAATGGGCTTAATCTGGATGTCAAGAGTCTGGTCTTGTGGAAGAAGCTGTTGATGAATAGCTTGGTAAAGCAGCGCTCCCACAGTGTAACTGCTCATTGACTCCTGGAAGGGATTACCGGAGGAGAGTTCAAAAGCGCAGTAGTTTCCTAACAAGCCATAGTCGAGCTTTTGATCAAGAGGATAGGCACTGGTTAAATCAAAAAACTTGATCGGTTTTCCGATTTCAATCAGTTTCGGAATCACATCAACCAAGCACCACTGACGCTGATATAAATAGTAAAAACATTGACAGATGGGGATAATCAGTGATAGAGACTCTTGATCAGAATGCTCTTCTTGCAGCCAAGTCTCTAAGGTTGATTGACTCTCTGGCAGTGACGTTAATAGCATCAGCCTTTCACCAGAGGAGTCAGGACTGATGTCAGTTTCTGGATAGTATTCCTCCTCTAAATACTCAGATTCAGTCTCAGGGTCCTTAGCAGTTTCCGATGAATCTTCTGTAGTTTCAGGGTTTAGCTGTTGTTCAGTTGTTTGTTCTTCAGTAACTGTTGCTTCTGATTCCTCTTGGTCAGTGGTAACTGGAAACTGTTGCTCAGAAGATTCTATTTCTTCTGGCTGCTGTGTCTCCAGTTCTGGCTCCAGGGAGGATGGGCTAGGGCGTGTCTTCAAACTCGGAGATCCCCCTAAATCCCCCGAGCGAGCAATCCCTCGCTCGGGGGACTTTGAGTATGGCTCCCCCCTTATTAAGGGGGGCTGGGGGGGATCTAAATCTTGCGGAAAACTTTGAAAACACGCCCTAGGGTTAATAACCACAGAGTCTTGGATGGTACTAGCTAGTAATTCGGCAATCATGGCATAGTTACCTAGCTTTTCCCGTAGCTGTAATTCTCGACTTAGCCCACCCTCACTAGACCCCACACGCAGCAAGCCCAAGTTGCCTGTAGTGGGACTGGGGTCAGTAGACTCAAGGTTGACTTCAAAGTAGTGAATACCTGCTGTCAATTGACCTAGGTATGACCGGACTTTGAGGTGATAGTTGTCTATCGGGAATTCTGCATCTTGTTCAATTACTAAAGCATTTGTCATAAGCTGGTATTGATTTAAATTCCATGGTTGTGAGAGTGGGGGAGTCGGGAGTCGGGAGCGGTGCGCTTTCCGTTGGCGAATTTAATTCGCCAACGGAAAGCGCACCGAGGGAGTCGGGAGTCGGGAGCAGGCAATAGGCAATAGGCATGCTAGCAATAGGCAAGAGGTAAGAGTGAAAAAAATCCTGTGTACCTCAGGTGCGACCTGTGGCGAATTTAATTCTTAATGGTAAGAGCGCACCTCATAGTTATGAAAAACGCTGTCATCATAATCTCCCCATCTCCCCATCTCCCCATCTCCCCATCTCCCCATCTCCCCACACTCCCGATTCCCGATTCCCGATTCCCGATTCCCGACAAATATGAGATGCACTGTTATGGGCTTTGGAAGAGGAAACGAATTTTAGCGATCGCAATTTCATCTCCGGGATTGATGGTTTCGGGTCGGGTAATTTTGGCATTGAAGCGAGTTTTACCAGCAGGCTTGATAAAAACACCATTGGTAGAACCAAGGTCTTTGATTTTCCATTGCCCTCCCTCTCGATAAATTTCTGCGTGGTGGCGGGAGACTGTCTCGTTACCGACAAATGGCTCTAAGTCAATATCAACAGGACCCATATCTGGGTCAAAGATGCCGATAAGATTGCTATGATCTAGCCAGAATTCTGGGACAGGAGCATCAGCTTGCTTAGCAATCAGTTTCGCTATTAAAGCAGTATTAGTAATAGGAGGAGTTGGAGGTATAAAGGGCTGGGGTTGGGGTGGCTCTGGGGTGATTGGTGGATATGAATCAAGAGGTTGTGCTCGTATAGTTTTCAAGGGATCCGGCTGAGGAGGTTGGATTAGGGTTGGTGCTTGAGATTCAGGTGCTATTTGGGTTTGGAATGGTAATTCAGAACCGCAAGCCTCACAGAATTCTGTTCCTTCTGGGTTTTTATCATAGCCACAAGTTGAGCAGGTAATCATTGATAACTCCTTGGTTAGTAAGTATATATAAAGGGAGTCGGGAGTCGGGAGCGGTGCGACCCGTGGCGAATTTAATTCGCCAACGGAAAGCGCACCGAGGGAGTCGGGAGTTGGGGCAGGAAACTGGCAAGATGCCCGTTCCACGGCTGACGGCTGACCGCTGACGGCTGACCGCTGACCACTGACCGCTGACTGCTGACGCTCTAAGTTCCTGAGAGGTTACGAATCTGTTCTTCTGAAAGGTCACTATTAATATCTCCAGTCATTTTGATAGTTTTACCTCTGGAACCCATTTTGATGGTTTTACGAGTGCCAGAAGAAATCTTGCGAGTTTTGCGTAACTCGTCTTGAGCTTGATTGAGAGAGTCAAGCATGGCTTGGTTGCCAATCCTGACTGTCATCCGACGGGCAGTATCTAAGAGTTTTCCTGCTTCTTCGGGATTACTATCAGCCAGTCTGGTGGCTTGAGTGACTAGCTGAGAAATATTGCACTGTTGTACATAACCCATTACTTCTGGGTCCACTTGTGCCGCTCCGCTCTGACCAGCAACAAATTGAACTACCACATTTTGAGGTGGCAGCTCACCCCGGCGATTTTGTCCTGGAATATCGTAGGTTAAACCAAGTTGAGCAATACGTACACGGGAGCTGCTGTGACTGTCGATGGTGAATTCCAGAATAAAGACTGTTTCATCATTAGCGATAACGGTGCCAATCAGATAGGGGTATTGAATCAGGGGAAATTCTGCTTGATCAGGGTAAGCCCGGACAACACGGGTGAGTTTTACCCCCTTAACTGTCTTGGCAGTAAGGGTAAGGTTATTAATAACTTCCTGTTGGGCTTGGCTAAATTCTCTAAACAGGATTTGGGGTAAGTCCCTAATGGCAACATCAGTACCTGTGGCATCTCCTGAAACGATATGGTGAAGGTGACCAGCGGTAGTATCGCTGAGGTTGATCAGTAAATCTTCATTGTATTCACCAACTCCCAAGGCTGTAATCGGGATACCGTTTTCGGCAAATTGTTTCGCGAGTTCCCGACATTCTTCTTCATCAAAGGCTTGACCATCAGTAAAGATTAAAGCACGACGACTGGTCATGGTTTGACCGGAGAGCATAGTCAGGGTCTGCTCCATTCCTTCTCCCATGCAGGTGCCACCACTGTAGTTACGGAGTTTCTCAATCCCTGCTTCTAACTCGATAGTTTGAGTTGCTGGTGTTAGTCCAACAATAGTAGAGGCTTGGTCGTCAAATTGGATAATGGCAATGCGATCGCTTCCACCTAACTGGTTAGACCCCACTAAACTTAACAGTGACTCAATCACAATATCGATATTGGTTTTACCGCCGATCACTTCCTCATAGTCGTTTCCATCCTCTGTGTACACTCTACCTGTGGGTTTTGTCTCCCCTTCCACCACTTCATACATGGAACCACTAGTATCGATCACAAAGGCAAAACTAGTTGAGGGTAGCTGGACTGCCACTGCTTTTGTTGGTCGCAGTTTCAACATCACAAATAGTTTCTGGTCTGGGGTATCCGCAGGCAGAAATTCACGATGAGGAGTAATTGCTACATATAGGGGTGGGTTACTCATTGTTGTATAGGGTTTTTATTTGAGTTGTGAACATAGGATTGAACTAAAAAGGGAGCAGGGAACAGGGAACAGGGAATCGGGAATCGGGAATCGGGAATCGGGAACAGGGAAAAAGATATATGTACATCATAGTTATTAAAAACGCTGTATAAATATAGAGATAATAAATGAATTGTGATAATTTTTTATCCCCTACTCTCTACTCCCTACTCCCTACTCCCTACTCCCTACTGCCTACTCCCTGTTCCCTATTCCCTACTTCTACAATAATTCTAATTAAAATTCAACGGCGGTAACATTCCTGAAATAGGTTCTATCCCCGACAAATCTGGGTAAATTGGATCGGGGATTTCTTGATTACCGGATTCTGTCAAGTCACTGATATCTGACTCGAGCATTAAAGGCAAATCCAGAGTAATGGAACTGTCTCGAAAGCCTTCTTCTATGTCTTGTATCCAGGTTTTTATAATTTTATCGAGATGATGACCATTAATTTTGCATAGGCTTTGCTCTTGAAACCAATTTCTCAGTTTTTCTCGCTCTGATAACGTGAAAAATAAAGCGGGATTATCTTCCTGACTTTTGTCTAAAGTAATGGCATACCTGAATTCATCTTCTATCTCCTTGATATGGAGAATAAATGTATAGTTTACCATTTGATAAGAGTTATCGATTGGTTTTTTTTTAGGGAATCGGGAGCTATATTAATCTTCAATTTCCTCTCGCTTTAGATATTGTCCCCAGAAGTAAAATGGCACTGCACCTCCAACTCCCATGACGAGGAAAGTACCCACAAACATGGTCAGTCTGATCGGGAAGGGAAGTGGCCACCCAAAAGAGGTAATTCTGTAAGGTTTAGGTTCAGAAGGTTCTGTGGAAACATGTCGGGAATCAACTTTAACCTGAACTTGATGCCTTTCCGCCCGTATCGGGTTGGGGTCATTGTAGGTAATTTCATACTCACCGAGCAGAGCATTAAGGAATACTTTCAAGGACTTGCCAACTTCTTGAGCATTTCCCGAAATTTGACAAATTCCTCCCGTAGTCCTGGAAATTTCGTCTAAGCGATCGCGGTCTACAAACTCTTCTGCTCGTACTCTACCTGTCCTAGCATCATCCCGGGTAGCTTCTCGACCAAGCCCATATTTGTCTCCCAATTCTCCAGGTTTTAAGCCATAGCCCAAAGTATGCACAATAATATTGTCATTCTTTTTGATCAGTCTCTTGAGTGTTTCAAAGTCCTGTTCTTCATTGGGTTGGTTATGGAAGCCATCAGATAGAAGAATAATCGAAAGTCGGGGCTTTTGAGGCTGAGATTGCCAGAAAAACTCTTTTTTCGGATAGAAGCGAGGGTCACCTCTTTTCTCACTTAAGAAATCTACTGCTCTAGAAAGGGGTTTGTAGACATTAGTGGCAGCACAGAGTCTTTTACTAGCAAGCTCATCAAGATAGTTTTGGAGATCCGGGTCTCCTACAGGAAAAAATTTATTGATTGTTACTTCATTAACAGGATAGCCGCCCTTGGGGCAATTTTTGGGATGGGGTTCACCAAAAGGAACAATTGCCACTTGAGTATCACTACTGCGATCTGCTGTCTTGTTGATAAATTCCCGAATCGCTGCAGTGGCTCCCTCCAGTTTGCTTTGGCTAGAGCCTGGTTTATCCGGATTTGCCATACTGCCACTCATGTCTAGTAGGAAGACAATCCAGGCTGAAGGCTGCTCAGCTTCTGTGGGGTTTTTCCAATTCTTGGGCTTAAAGGTAACTTGATCATTATTGACATAGACCTGGAAATTTTCATCGGTGAGATTGGTGACAGGTTGGTCATATTCATTTTTGACTTGGATGCGAATTTTGACCTGTTCATCGTCAACGGTGGCATTAAGTATTTTCGCTTCTTGTGCCTGTACTCCACTAGGATAAGTAAGGCAACCGGCACACAATATTAGTAAACTAAGCTTGCGGGTCAAAGAAACGATTGTAGTAGACAAAGCGATAGATTTTTTCTTCATTTTTACCTCCTGGATAAAGGCTATTAAACGTCAATACATGGTTATGTTTCAAAATAATATCGTCGCGGTTTTTCAAGGGTTTACCGTTAATTTCGATAGTATGGAAATGTTGGGGATTGGGAGATAAGATGGCTTGGCGCTGCATCACGACTATGTCTGCTACATGGAGTGGCAATCCAGGCAGATAAATATCAGAGCCTCCTTTATGGTTTGTCTGTTTGACAGCAGAGCCGATTCTAATCGTGCCAGTAGCAGGTAATTGAATTGACAAGCCCTCTTCGATTTCATAGGCTTTACTTTTACTGACAAATTTCAGTAAAGGGTTGTCGATTTTGGGAAAAGGATTATTTACGTTTATCACCCCTGGCTCAATATCTTCATAGTTATCTCCCCTGTATTCAAAACCACCACCTGCTCTCAGTGCTGCCATATAACTTGGTGAATTAGTAATGCTAAACACTAAACCGAGCACCAAGCCTAAAATCGAGAATCCTAGAGGGTCTTCAAAACCTCTGTTTTCGATCTGACTCAACAGTGGGCGCATCGATTCAAACAGTAGAGCAGCAACTAACGCTGCACCACTAGCAGCAAAGACACTAGTTATTAACCGTTGTTGGAAGCGTTTGGGATCCCCTGCTTCCACACTGCGCCACCACCAAGTAAGTCCCTCTGCCAAGCCTACTGAGCTACCTATTAAGAGCCAACTTAGGAGTCTAATCATAATTCCTGGAATAGGAGATAATAATAGGATTTGGTAAATCACTCCAGAAATTAAACCGATGATAATTCCTAAGCCAGCAGCAATCAAGATCGGAATTTTGGCAATGCGGAGGTTTAGTTTAAGTCTGGTGGGGTTACTAATAAAGATTTCATTAATTACCATCCCCACGGCTAAGGAGATAGCAATGCACGGAAATAGGACAATTTCTTCTGGAATTAGCCTTGACAAGCCTAGGTTATTAATTGCGACTTGACCGATATTCCAGCCAATTAATGCTGAGGTTATGCCAGCTAGTATGTAAAGGTAAATCCGCATTTTTTGATGTCATTGTTGGTTTTGTTTATTCAGCTTTTTGAGTATATTTGTTTTTGTTTCGTTTTTTAAACGATTATAGGTTGCGGTATTTTTTATGATTCCATTAGCAGGATTAATTTTTCGGTTTTTTTGATATTTGTATATAGCTTTAACCCATTTTTCTTTTTCGATATTCATATTTTGTGTTACATCTTGTGATTCATCTTTAATTACACCAGTATATTGGAGACTTGAATCTCCAATAATTTCCTTGATTACAATGGCGACTTGAGACTCTGGTTTATGTGGTAATTTTTCTTGATTTTCTAGTATTTTATTTTGAGTTTCTACTAATTTATTATTCAATTGACTGTCCTTAACCAGTTCTTGGACGATACTCTGAATTGATTGACTGGTTATATTAAAATTATTTAGTGCTCTATTCTTCTGCCTTTTAGTCATTTCATTTCTGGCCTCGGGAGTCGGCTTTGGAGATTGAACTGTTAGAATTTCACTCAATGTATAAGTAATAGTTACGGAAACCAATGATAATCCTATAATAATACAAAAAAATTCTATATTTTCTATAATAAATTTTAAAATACCAGAAGATTGCTTACTTATTTGTTCTTGTGGAGTCATCATTGGCTTGATAGGCAATCCAAAGACGTATTCTTCCGATTTTTGACGTGAATTTGGAAAAGCTTGATTAAATATTTCCTTTGGTACTCCACCAAAAACAACCTGATAAAAATAGGCAGATAAACGATACTCTCTCAGGCATTCAAACAATTTAGCTAGAGGCTTGTAATAAGGTTCAGAGTGTCTATGTCGGTAGCGAAGTAATCGCAAAAAATTGATTAATCTATTCCAAATTTTATCTCCACAACGGAAAGAGTTTGACTCTGAACTATATGACCGCCGATTAAAACTACTAATCACTTCTAAATCAGCTTGAACATCATTGATAAACTGCTTGCGGTAATGTTTCCAGGCACTGTGACGATCTGCCAGTAACCAATGAACAGCTTCAGGAGTGATTTGTTTTTCCAGCAGTTTAGGCAGGATAAGTTTGATGCCCCTAGCAAGTTGCTCCGGTGGGAGTTGGGAACCAATAGCCTCTTGAAACTCTAAGGATATCACTTGATTGTTGTCAGGTTTCTGCCTACCACCCTTGATATTCAACCAATCCAAAAACTCTGGTAGGGTTTCTGGAATCACCATGGCTCTGAGAGTTATCAATCTTATGAATTGAGGAGTATATAAGTTCTGGCTCAGAGCATGTTGGACTCCTTCACCATCAAATAACCTGTGCCAGTAGTCTGAAGTAATTTTCTGGTTCCCTAATGCCGTTTTTATCTCAGTAACAGCTTCTGGTTTCACCTGAGAACTGTTGATCAAGCGTTTAATTGCTGACTTGAGTGCCTGTTCGTCTACCGTTGCTGGCATCAGAGCTAAGGGACGATTTGCCTGCAGTTGCAGAAAACTTCCATAGGCACGCTCACTGGCTGGATGAATCACAACAAAGCTCCAAGGCTTCTCTAAGGCTTCAGCATTGTAAGCCCAGGAAACCGGCTCAGCTCCAGCTTTTATTTCAGCTATTTTGTTAATCAGTCTTAAATTATACTGATACTCCCATGAGAGCACTATCGGTACAGACTTATGCTCAAACTTGTGCTCAAGTTTCTCTGAGGGGATTTCAGGTGGTATAGAAATCTCTTGTGAAGGATCTAGTCTAGTCTCAAAAGGATTAAAAACAGGCAGATGGCCTACTCGCTGGGCATACTCCTCCATCCAGCTCAGGATTTTCCAGAGACTATCTGCCCCCTCACAGAGGAAATAACGATAGACTGAAAGGGGTCTTCCCCCATCATCCCTACCCCGACTCACCACTGCCACCACTGACAAATCCGGTATGAAAGAATCGGGCTCTCCTGGCACAACTCGACCAATTACTGCTGGCTGGTTACTATTAGCACCCTCAACTACAGCAAATCGTTTATTAGCGATCGCGCGCTCCACCGTATAGGGAATCTGGGGTAAAGTGGCATTCATGTACCGTCCAGTAAAGCCTCTGGATATCCAGCCCCCATCTGGGGTGATCTCAGCCTTGATACCAGTGCTAAATTCGTAAATTTCAACAGTAATAGTATTAGAATTACCATTAAAAGAGTCCATTGTTTTACTCCTGGTCTAATTTTCTATGCCGTTGGCCAGTACAAAGCCAGTAGATCGGAGCTACTAAGCCAAAGGGTTTCCAACCCTGGGGATTTTTCAGGATTGATTCCTTAATTCCCTCACGGTCTCGACTAATACGCCTCATGTTTGGTTCTGGATGGCGCTCCCCCAACATGCCAAAAGCCGAGGTGGTGAAGCAATCAATGCTTCCAGGTCCCGATTGCTCCCAAGCCTGCAATCTCTTCATAACTTCAGGAAAGCGAGCGGTTGCTACATAGGTAGGTTGATGGCGATTGACCCATAACTCAGGCTGTTCGCACTTGGTGAGAACCAGGGCAATGCGCCGGTTTATCACCCCTGTTTCTGCTCGGTCTAGTGCGATCAAAAATTTATCCAGACCATTGGCATACTCTTTGTCTTTGCGATTAGCTAAGCCATCAACCAGTAACATAATGCCCTTGGCTTGCACGGCATCTTCTAGGTAATCCCGAAGCAAGGGGGTAGCTGCTTGGTACAACACATCTTGGAAAAACTCTCCAGAATAGTCTTTACAATTAATGTTGAGCCTTACCAAAGAGGAACCGACGCTGGTATTGAGCCGCCGCCAGGAAAACTGGTCTTTGAGAACTATCTCGATACTATAATCTTTAACGTCATCGACATTAGCATCCAAGGGAGTGCCTTCTAACTGCTCCCATTAGAGTCGATGCCTGGTATTACCCAGGGCACCTCTCCTTCAAATCCGGACGTGAAAGTTTCCCCTCATCCGGCTCCTAGATATTCTAGTCTTTCGACTTGCCCCCATGAATATGTTGGTGACA
>NZ_JAAHFZ010000066.1:0-32936 GCF_010672795.1 Moorena sp. SIO1G6 | reverse complement strand
ATAAATGTTGGGGATTAGTTGAAAATTTGATGCATTTAAGTCGTCATAAGCTCGATCATTATTTACGAGGTATGAGAGCTATGAAGCTTATACAGTCTACTTTTTAGCTCTCATGTCGCCCCCCCAGGTTACCTCAAGTGGCGGTGATGGCAGAACCTATTCACAATCAGGTGGCTCAAGTTTTTATTGTCCAATTTCTCAAGAGTTTGGCTGAATATAAGGATGTCCATGAAGCCCTAAGGGATGCTTGTGCTTTTCTTAAAGACCAACAAAATCTTACTTATCCTTCTGCTTACCTAATCCCTACCTTATTTCGCCATCCCCAATCAGTACTGTTTCGATTGGAACCATTCGGTTTAGGGCACAGTCTCAGAAATTGGTTACCCACTAAGAAAGAAGCCCTTTGGTTATCAGCATGGTTAACCGTTAGTTTAATCCCGGATTGTCAGGATTTACTGTTAGAAGCTCGTCTGTTGTTACAGGCTGGTTACCGTCAGGTTACTCAGCAGGTGGAGTGGCAAGCTAATCCCTCTCCAGTTCAGTCTCCAGTTCGGTTAGTTCAAATTGATAACAAGTCTCTTGAACAGGACAAGGTTAAATTGCTTGATGGCAGGTATATGGATTATGGTTACTTAGCAAGTATTTTAGATAAATTAGTTACCAGTAATGCTAGCATAATTGGATTTGATTATATTTTAGATCAAGACCAACAACAGCCCGATAATAGTAAACGGTTACGACAATCAGTTACTGAAGCGATTAACAAGAATACCTGGTTAGTGTGGGCAGCAATTGAAGCTGATAATCCTGCTGATTATTATGGGGTGAGTGATCAAATCGCTAACCTCAATCAAACCATGGAGGGAGATATTACAACCTATGATTGGTATGTGGAGTTACCTAGCAATAATTGTGATAAACGTTGTCCGTTTAGCTATTTACTAGTTCTTTCCTATTGTTTAGCTGATCAAGATTCCAGCGCTACTCAATTAGCTATGGGATTACCTCAGACTCAACACAGTAATCAGGATTTTAGAACTTCAGTGATTGATTGGGTTAATGATACCAAGACACAAGCCCATACACAAGTGGCTTGGTTGGGGAGGGTCAAACGTCCTGCGATCGCATATTTCTTACAATGGTTTCAACCGATTATTGACTATTCCCTACCTCCAGAGCAGGTTTATCAAAGAATTTCTGCTTGTGAGTTATTAGGCTCCTGTTCTGAAGATGCTCTAGCTGATGGTCTCAGCTTTAACGAGACCATTGTGATTGTTGCTTCAGGAGGATATCAACAAGCAGGAATTGATCAAGAAGGGGAAGATAATCATCTGCTTCCCCTGCCGGTCGCCTTCTGGCGTAGTTCACAGGGTTGGCAAGACTGGTTCGATAGCAAACCATCATTTACTGGTGGTGAAGCCCATAGTTACATTGCCCACCATCTTTTTTCCCAGCATCTGGTGATACCAATTCCTAATGCTTTGATGATTTTGCTAACCGCTGTTTTAGGTAAGGGATTTAGGTTAATTAAACAGAATTATCCGGAGCAAGGGAGCAGGGAGCAGGGAGCAGGAAGCAGGGAAGATGGAATAAAAATTATCACAATTAATTTAAAAACATTCTTGAGCAATATAGGTAACGGTTGGTTGATATATTGGTTGGTTTATTGCTTGGTTTCATTACAAGTTTATATCTCCTTGAAGGTACTGTTACCTACTTTGATGCCTTTAGTAGTGTTTAGTACTTATAGTGCTACCCGCAAACAATAGTAAACATTATTTACTCATTCAATTATCATTCAGAAAGAATATTATGGCTATAATAATCGATAAAAAATCTACCTTGCTACTAACAGTCGTTGTGCTACTATCTTCTTATGTCCTGCCTCTGGATGCCATAGTACAAAGACCTCAGTCTGATCAGCAGTTATCCCAGTCTCAAGGCCAGCTAATTACATTAAAATGGGGTGATATCTGGAAGAGATTGCGACGGAAGAAAGGTAAAAAGGGCTCAAGAGATGTCTTAACAGATGATAATTCTATCGAGCAAAATCTCTGCATGCTCATCCCTGGTCAGCTACCAGATCGTGACCTTAATTCTGAACAGAATGGAAGCTTAGAAATACAGAATGGAAGCTTAGAAATTTGGAGTGAGCAACCCCTATTTCTATGGCAAGGAAAAATGAAAGGTATTGAGGTGCGTGAAATGCGTACTAATCAACAATTGTGGGAGCAACCTTTAGAGCCTACTACTACTAGTATCCTTTATCAAGGGAAACCCTTACAACCAGATATAGCTTACTATTGGCGGAATACAATTTCTTTAGAACAACTTCCTACTAAGAGAAGTTTTCGTCTAATGAATGACGAAAAGCGTAATCAAGTCACCGCTAACTTAACTGAATTAGAAAGTAACCTGAAAGCTCAAGATGTGAGTGCTAATCAGATTGCTTTGGAACGAATTAAATATTTCATAGACAAACAACTTTGGTCAGATGCATTACGGGAAATTTATCTGATGCCTAATCCTCCGGCTGAGGTAACTGATGTTATTGATAAGATTAAGAATAAGGCTCATGATTTTTGTAAGGAGGAGCGGGAATAGGGAGAATCGTAGGGTGGGCATTGCTGATGAAGATCATGATTGAACGGCGATCGCGTAGCGTGACCAAAGGTCAATCAATTACATGGGCAATGCCCACCAATCCACAATAATCCTAGGGTGGGCATTGGTTCAGAAACCGGCCATTGGTACCCTGCTTGGTGGGCATTGCTCAGAGCAATTTAGGCAGGATTTGGGATTAGAAACCGGCAATGCCCACCCTACACAATGCTGAATAATATAGCGCTACACACAATGTAAGCAAGGTATGTAAATTATTTTTGTGATTTTGTCAAGTAGTTCATTTGTTCTATAATTTTGACCTACTCCCCGTTGACCCTGTACTTATATGAAGTTTGATATGAGGTTTGATATGAGGTTTGATATGAGGTTTATGAGGTTTGATATGAAGTTTATGAGGTTTGATATGAGGTTTGATATGAGTTTTATGAGGTTTGATATGAGGTTTATGAGGTTTGATATGAGGTTTATGAGTTTGATATGAAGTTTTATATGAAGTTTTATATGAAGTTTTATATGAGTTTTTATATGAGTTTTATGATAATAAGAGATATATAACAGGGCTAGTATTACATTGTTCCAACTAAGAATTAGGAACTGGGGGGAGCAGGTCTTGCGTTGCAGAACAAATGAATTATAGTACCATCACAGCAAGCTTATGTAAACCCATGAGGGGGCTAGAGGTATAGTACAAATGTTCTACATAAGTGACATGCTCCCTGCAATAACCTAAAAAGGAGAAGTTCAAAATGCAAGTAGTCCACAAGGTGTTTAAAGGGATGTTGGTGTTTTGCCTGTCCCTGGTGATGATGATTGTAATGATCGTTGGTAGTGCGCAAGCTGCGGAATGTTATGTCGAACCTCGCTTTATTCTCTTGGCCGAGGGATCTTCTCAGTATATACTAGATGTTATAGATGGGCCAGCATCGTCACTGGATGTCAGCTTTATAAGCTTTGAAGAAGACCAACAAACAATATCATTGATTGTAGATCCATCCGGTTCGGATGATTGTGTTAAAAATCTTGCTGTTCCGGGGTATAACTCTGATCAACCCACTTTTTATTATAACCTGTGTGAAGGTGTGGAGCCATTCTACCAAGTAATAGTTCGTGACGCACTACCATGGGATATATACATGGATGTAGAGGGTTGTCACAAAGCGTAAAAAGTCTAAGGAGCATCCGCAGGTTGCAGATCACAAAGGACTTCCAAAAAATCAAACATTCTACAAACAGAATGATAATTATTGGTAATTAAGGAAGTAAAACCTTTGCCGTAGGGTAGAAAGGTAACGGGGCGATCGCTCCGTTACCTTCTTCTGATAACTCCACCCTCAATACTCCACTTCTAACCCATATCCACCAACGGCGAGCGTATTCCTCAATGGGACTCGCCGTTGCTTTTTGCTAGGTATTGCCGAGAAACCCGCTCAATAAACCGTTCCACCGTCACCCGCGCCACCGCCTATAGCATGTAGGGTGGGCAGTGGATCAGACAGATCAGATCAGCTGGCAAAGCGCCTAGGTAGGCACTGCCCACCGACGATTAATCACTTTTATGCTAATAACTTACGCTTTAAATCTTTAGATGAAATTCCTTTATCGTTACCGGAGCGATAATTTTCCCAAGCTTCTTGACTTTGAACAATTTCTGTTCTAGGAATAGTTTCCTGAACTCCTTCTAATTCTATCAGCTGATGCTGAATGTGCTGACGCAACACCTGATTAATCAAGGTTTGATAATTGCCTCCACCAGACAGATTTACCTGGTCACGAAACCACTCCAAAACATCGTTATCTAAAGGAATTGTGATCCGAGTTTTACCAGATGGCATCGGGTCAATCGCGCCACGCTTACCTTTACTAAAATCATACTCAGCTTCCATCTTCATCCCTCCAGATATTGTTTACGTTCAGTACGAGTGGCTTTGCGAGTTGAAATCAAACGGATTTGATCACCTCGCCAGGTATAGACGACAACTAAAACTCGCCCCAAAGCATCTAACTGAATAATATAGCAACTATATATCCTATAAGGGACAAATTGATCCCCCTAAATCCCCCTTAATAAGGGGGACTTTGTTGAGAAGCGTACCTCATAAATGCGAGAAACACTATATCCAATTTAAATGCGCAACAGCTTACCAGTATTTTTTCCCGATTCCCGATTCCCGATTCCCGATTCCCGATTCCCGATTCCCAATTCCCGATTCCCGATTCCCGACTCCCGATTCCCGATTCCCTTTTTATATAAGTATAAACATAAAAAAAAATAGCCGTAGAAATACTATCCACGGCTATTTAAATGATCTATGTCAATGAGTTTCCAAACCGAACCTGATGTAATCTGATGTAATTGGCCAAAGGCCAAGCTACACGAACAGACCGGAGCCTTTGGTCGGGGGGAAAACCCCCCCAGAAATTTGGTGTTATGGCAACAGCCAATACTTCATCATTTTAGTAATGACTTCTCCTGGAACCTCAGTCGGTTCAAGAGGAGTCCATTCGGCAATCTCTGCATAGCCCAATTTATAAAGCATTTGCATGCTATAGATTACTGCTTCACGAGAGCCTTTCAGAGTGTGCTCAACAGGTTGTTTCTTGAAGTTTGGCTTAAAGTCTTTTGACATAGATCAAAACTTTCATCGTGTTTATATGATTATTGTAATGATTATATTTGTAATTTTCAAGGGTTTTAAAAATTTTTTTTTGGGGAGTTTTAGGGGGAATAAAAAAAGCGATCGCTCTTAGCGGAAGCTTCGCTTCATCGCGTAGCGTATCTTTCAGATAATTGCTTTTTTTAAAAGAGTAATTTTAACCTGGTAAGTTTAAGGATAGGGCTGGCATGAGGAAGTAGTGAATAAGGAATAAGGAACTTCAAATATGTTTCCTAATGTTGCCTTTTGCCTGTTACTTTTTGCTTTATGAATATTCAACCGAACTTGATATTAGCGGTATTTTGATCAGGGTTAGCACCGAATAGGTTTCTGCCAAGCTGTGAGTCGATAAACAGCCTTTAATTTGTAATTTGTCTAGATTGTGCAGCTTGTAGTTGCGCGAAACAGCGGTTGTGGCTGGGATGCTAGGCCAGAGATCCGGCAATCAGAACAGAAGTATCGAACAAAACTTTCACAGGCAGATCTGCTCCTGATCGCGTTCTGCGCGGAGTTGGTCGATTAGGTCGTTGAAATTGATCTGGTCAAGTGGAACTGTTTCAATGACCAGGATGCCATCCTTATTTTGTAGCTGAGGATTTTGCTGAGTGTATTCAGTAGAGATAGTTATTGAAGTGACAGATTGCTGCTTGAGGATACTGATTTTATCGATCAGGGTTTCGAGGATAAACTGCTCAGGCGAGATGCCTTGGCTGGTAGAAATTTGTTCGATTTATCGTTGCAGTTCAGGGGAAAGGTTCATAGGAAAGCCTTGGGTAGGAATACCCTTAGTCTATCCTCATTAAAAAAATTAGAAAGTCTCGAAATCCAGGAGAATCAAGTGTTGGGTAAAACCCATCACCATGTAATGCTGAATCTACCTGGACACGAGAAAAAATATCGGAATAGTTTCATCTAATTATATCCCATAATCAGAGATTTTGACTATAATCAGGTACCCGGAAATCACCTGAGGACATAATTATGCTACTGGTGTAGGGGTGCTGTTGGGACCTTGACACTCCCCGGTCTTTAGACGCGGGGATTCTTCGCTCAACGATCCGACTTGCCAAACCTGGCCGGAACCAAGAACAGTAGAGGTCAGATCTCCCGAAGCGTTTGGATCGACGTTCGCGTAGCGTGACCTACGGTCAATCCAGGTTCCGGTGTGCCCCACCGTACCCAAGGCTCTTTTTAGTATGTTGATCGCAGCGTTGTGGTCTCTGTCTAGTTCACAGCCGCATTCACAGACATGAGTCCTAGTTGATAGCGACTTCTTAACGACCTCACCGCATTCAGAGCAATTCTGGCTAGTGTAGGCAGGATTTACTGCAACAGTCACTCTGCCAAACTTTTGGCCAAAATGCTCTAACCATTTCCTAAATTGATACCAACCTGCATCGTTAATAGACTTAGCTAGACAGTGGTTTTTGACTAGATTTTTTACTCTCAAATCTTCATAGGCGACCAGGTCGTTAGACCGGATTACGCAACGAGCCAGTCTCTTGGCATGTTCTTCACGCTGCCTACTTATTTTGAGATGATGTCTACCTAATCTATTAACGGCTTTCTTACGGTTAGATGAGCCTTTTTTTTTCCGAGATACTCGGCGCTGATAAAACTTTAGGCGTCTTTCCCCTGCTCTATAAAAGCGAGGATTGGGTTCTGTGTTTCCCCTAGAATCAGTGTAGAATTCTTTTAGCCCTACATCCAATCCTACAGTGGCATCAGCGGGGTCTAATTGTTCTTTTACATCTATAGAGATACAAAACTGAACATAGTAGCCATCAGATCTTTTTACAATACGAACCCGCTTAATTTGCTTATTGTCAAAGCGCCACAAGTCCCATTTCCCCTTGAGTTTCAGTTTTCCGATTCCTTTCTTGTCACTGAAGGTTATCGACTTTTTGTCAGGGGAAAGCTTCCATCCTGACTGCTTATATTCGACTGACCTGCAATGCTTCTGAAATCGGGGGAAACCTTTCTTCCCAGGTACTTTCTTCTTGCAATTTTCAAAAAAGCGAGAAATCGATGACCGGAGATGAAACCTTAGAAGAGTGGAGCCTTATTTCATGAGTTTTAACCCTTTTTTGCATAGCCTGTCGCCTATAAAGGCTCCACTCTTCTTACGGTAACTTCTAACCATGCTCTTTCAGCCGCAGCTTGTCGAGCGGTTGAGTTTAGTTCATTAGCAAACGGGAACTCTTTAGCCAGTATTTTACTGTACTTGCTAAGGTCATATTTACCCGTTCCTTTATTGTCCATCCATAGACGAATGCAACTGTTACGGATAAATTTAACTGTCCGAATAGCCTCATCAATGGCTAAATATTGATGGTTTTTACCGTATACTTTCATCTCAACAATGATCATCGAATCTCGAGCTCCTCGACCTCCGGTCGCGCTACGCGAACGATATATTATTACGCTAGCATGCTTAGCGTAATTCATCAAGTCTTAATTAAGAGTTTTCTCACGGCGACTAAAGTCCCTATGAGCTTTCATCCCCGGTTTAAAAACACGGGGCTTTCAGCTTTGGGAGTTACGTAAGCAATCAGCTATAAGCTATAAGCAATCAGCAATCAGCAATCAGCTATAAGCTATAAGCAATCAGCAATCAGCTATAAGCTATAAGCAATCAGCAATCAGCTATAAGCTATAAGCAATCAGCAATCAGCTATAAGCAATCAGCAATCAGCAATCAGCAATCAGCTATAAGCAATCAGCAATCAGCAATCAGCTTTTGAATAAGCGATGCAGCGCGGTCTTGGGGGTTTCCCCCATGAGCGACTGCATCAAGACAACAGGTAAGCATTAGTTTAATCTGAGTTACGTTAGCTGACCACTGACCACTGACCACTGACCGCTGACCACTGACCGCTGACGGCTGACGGCTGACCGCTGACCGCTGAATGCTTACTTGGGACCAAATCCCGAGATGGTAAGATTAGATGATAATCTTCTGCCTGATTACACTGCCTTGGATCTAAAAGAACGTCTAATCACCCACCTCAGCCAGATAGTACGCGATCGCGATCCGTATATGGCATCTGCGGGACATTTCTATGTCCAGGAGTACATCCGCCAGGAATTAGAACAGTGGGGAAGCGTTGAAATTCACAAGTTTCAGGTGTCGGGCAAAACCCATCATAATCTGATTCTGAATCTACCGGGAAAAGAGGCGAGACCGCAACAGTTTGCTCCGATTTTAATTGGCTCTCACTATGATGCGGTACCTGGAAGCCCAGGAGCAGATGATAATGGTACCGGCGTAGCGGTGCTATTGGAATTAGCTAGAGCCTTTGCCAGTCAAGCACCATTACACCCAGTCCGACTAGTAGCATTTGATATGGAAGAGTATGGATTGCTGGGAAGTACTGCCTATGCTGCCTATTTAAAAGAACAACAGCAACCCTTGCGGTTAATGCTGTCTTTGGAAATGTTAGGGTATTGCGATCGCACTCCCAATTCCCAAACCTACCCACCAGGACTAAAATATTTTTACCCCAATCAGGGGGACTTCATTACCTTAGTGGGAAACTTGCCAACAATCCTTGACTTGAGGCATTTAGCTCGCCGTATCCGCCAAGTGGGGATCCCTTGTCAGTGCTTACCAATACCATCACGAGGGATAATCGTTCGTGAGACCAGGCTCAGTGATCACGCTCCATTTTGGGACCAAGGTTATCGAGCTTTGATGGTAACCGATACAGCATTTCTGCGCAATCCCCATTACCATCAACCAAGCGATCGCATTGATACCCTAGATTTAGATTTTCTGACTGGTGTCTGTCGCGGCTTAATCGCTGGTATTGGAAATCTTGTCTAGGGGAATCGGGAGTCGGGAAGTTAGAATTTAGAATTTAGAATTTAGAATTTAGAATTTAGAATTTAGAATTTAGAATTTAGAATTTAGAATTTAGAATTTGGAGTCGGGAATCGGGAGTCGGGAATCGGGAGTCGGGAGTCGGGAAGAAGTCTCGAAAACTACTTCTTCCCGATTCCAACACTATTCTCCTCAGCTAATCCTTCCTGGGGTTTGGGTTTCAAAATGTGTTTCTGATAGCGGTTCTGATCTTAATCAGGTACACAGGATTTTTTTCCTGTTTCCTACTCCCGTTTTGATGCAAAGCGCGAGTGGGGGTTTCCCCCAAGACCGCCCTGCATTGAGATGCACCGAGATCAGATCAGCTGGCCACAGGGCGTTAGATCATGTCAGGATAATTACCCTTAATAAAAATCTCCCCTATCTCCCCTATCTCCCCATCTCCCCATCTCCCCACACCTCCCACCGTCCCCACCCTCTCCTTAATTATGGGTATTCAACCAGACTTGATATTAGTAGGCACTGCCTAGGCTGTTTATTATGGGCCTGAGCCCAGAATGGATATCATGCAAGAGATACACTGTCTGATACTATCAGACAAAAAGTGCATGAAGTTTAAGCTATGGCCATCGCACAAAGTGAACACCCTACCCCACACCTCACCCGGTCACCCCACACCCGGTCACCCCACACCCGGTCACCCCAGGCACTGCCCACCCTAGAGGAACTGGTTGCGATGGATAAGGCTAAACTAGTTTGTTAATGACTGCTATATCGGTGCCTGTTTCACCGTAATCATCGACTAAAACCATTAGGAGCAACTTATGAGCGTTGTCGCTGCCAGAAAATACCCTGATAAACTAGTTTTTGCCTCCGACAGCATTCGGCTGTCAGGATACCTCAAGCAAACTCACCGGGTGACTGGGGATGAGTGGGGCAAGCTATTTGAAATCAATAACATGATTATTGGCGGCGTGGGTTATACCATGGAATTGAGTTTCATGCAAATATTTGCCAGAAACCATTCTCCAGCAGCTCCTACGGTTGAGGCTGTTCTCGATTTTATTGTGGAATTTTATAGTTGGGCAAAGGATAAAGACGATACCTTTGGTCGCAGGAATGAATATTTGTTAGCAGTAGAAAGGGATATTTTTTGTATCAGTGATGGCTATCTTGTGGATAAAATTAATGAATTTGGTGCCATTGGTGCTGGACAAGATTATGCTCTGACCGCAATGTACTTAGATAAAACCCCTGAAGAAGCGGTAGCGATTGCTAATGAGCTTTGCGTATATTGCTCTCCTCCCATTAATGTGATTACTAAGGAAATCAGCGATATTTAACTTGGGTATAGTGCTGAGTACTAAGCTTTTTTGACGGTTGACGGTTGACGGTTGGCTGTAAACCAGACCCTGTAAACCAGACATTAGTACCCAGCACTGAAGACTCAACTTAATCCTGTTTGGATTTAGTAAATTCTATGCCATGTTCTGGACAATACCGTTCCATAAAACGTATGAAACGATCCCACTGCTCTGGAGATTTCATTATGTAAGTTGCTTCTATAGCCATTGGTTCACCATTAACAAATTTGCCCTTAACGTCACTGGTAGAAATCTCACCTTCCTCATCAATCATGTACATTCCGGTGATCTCATTATTAACGTCTTTATTATTAACGTCAGTATTAACGTCTTGTACGAAAGCTTTAGGCTTGTTAAAATAAAAGGTTGCAGTGCCAGTCTGACCAGTTTTGGAGAGAGTCATACGTATATCGGGCACAACTTCTTCTGTGATGCCTCTAGAGAACTGAATTTCTGCCATGCTATAAGTCCAATTAAGAAAATATTAAGAATCTTTACCCCACTATCTTCTCATCCAAGCTGCCCTAAATGGCAAAAAATTTTAACTGATGGCTGAACTGATGCCTGGGTTAACCACCTAGCAATGGCGAAAATAATCCAAATTTAGCCTAAGCAGTGGGAAAATGGGATTACACTGATACCGTTTCGGCAAACCGATTTAAGCAATCACTAGATCATACATGGGTAAACAGCGCGTTCTATCTGGAGTTCAACCAACTGGCAATCTTCACCTGGGTAACTATCTTGGAGCTATCCGCAACTGGGTCGAAGGTCAAAGTCAGTATGATAATCTATTTTGTGTAGTTGATTTACACGCTATTACTGTACCCCATAACCCAGCAACTCTAGCAGAAGATACCTTAAGCATTGCTGCCCTCTACTTAGCCTGCGGGATTGATTTAGAATACTCTACTATCTTCGTACAATCCCATATCCCTGCCCACAGTGAACTAGCTTGGCTGCTCAACTGCATTACCCCTCTCAACTGGCTAGAGCGAATGATCCAGTTCAAGGAAAAAGCGGTAAAACAAGGGGAAAATGTCAGTACTGGCTTACTGGACTACCCAGTATTGATGGCAGCCGATATTTTACTTTATGATGCCGATCAAGTTCCAGTGGGAGAAGACCAGAAGCAACACATTGAACTGACTCGTAATATCGCTATCCGAGTTAATGACAAGTTTGGCAGTCAGGAGAAACTTGTGCTAAAGTTGCCAGAGCCTATGATCCGAAAAGCTGGTGCTCGTGTGATGAGTCTTACTGATGGCAGGCGCAAAATGTCTAAGTCTGATCCATCTGAGTTGAGCAGGATTAACGTGCTTGACTCCCCTGAGGAGATCCAAAAGAAAATCAAGCGCTGTAAAACTGACCCGATTAAAGGCTTATGGTTTGATGATCCAGAACGCCCGGAATGTGAGAATCTACTAACTTTGTATACCCTGCTTTCTGGGAAAACAAAGGAAGAGGTGGCGACAGAATGTCAGGATATGGGTTGGGGCAAATTCAAGCCCTTACTCACAGAAGTAACCATTGAAGCGCTCAAGCCGATTCAACAGAAGTATCACGATGTGAGGTCAGAGCAGGGCTATCTTGAGTCCGTGTTGCGAGAAGGACGACAAAAAGCGGAAGCGATCGCAAACCAGACCTTGTCCAGGGTAAAAACTGCATTAGGGTTCATTGATGTAACCTAATTCCTGGAGATAAGTACATACTATAACCAATGACTAACCCCACTAAGAACTCATTTCGCACTGCCGTTGAGTCCGGTGAATTTTTGATTACTGGAGAAGTGGCACCCCCCAAGGGGGGTAACCCAGCTCACATGGTCAAAATGGCTCAAACCCTCAAGGATAGAGTCCATGCTATCAATATCACTGATGGCTCTAGGGCAGTCATGCGGATGTCGTCTTGGGCAGCCTCAGTGATTTTACGCCAGGAGGGAATTGAACCAATTTGTCAGGTGGCTTGTCGCGATCGCAACCGCATCGCCTTGCAAGCTGACTTGATGGGTATTAATGCTTTAGGTATCGGTAATATTCTCGCCCTAACCGGTGATCCAGTCAAAGCAGGTGATCATCCTGATGCTAAAAGTGTATTTGACTTAGAATCAGTACGCCTATTGCAACTAATTACTAAGCTAAATCAAGGGGTTGATTTCAATGATAAGCCCCTTACTGATCAAGGAACTGATTTATTTACTGGTGCAGCGGTAGACCCCCAGCTAAAGAGTTGGTCAGGCTTACAGCGTCGGTTTGAACGGAAACTGGAGGCCGGAGCACAGTTTTTCCAAAGCCAGCTCATTTGTGATTTTGATCGGCTAGAGAAGTTTATGAATCAGATTGCTGCTGGTAGTAATAAGCCGATTTTAGCAGGGATATTTTTGCTCAAATCCGCTAAAAATGCTAAGTTTATTAATAAAAACGTTCCAGGGGTTGATATCCCTGAGGAAATTATTGATCGGCTAGCAGCAGCAGATAATCAGTTACAAGAAGGGATAAAAATTGCCGCTGAGCAAGTTAAGCTCGCACGGCAACTGTGCCAGGGTGTTCATATGATGGCAGTCCGGCGAGAAGACTTGATTCCCCAGATTTTGGATTTGGCTGGCATTTCGCCATTGCAGAAATCCTCTCCCGTTAATGACTTAGTTTTTAAGTAAGTAAATTTCAGGTCAATTGTTATAGCGCTATGCCCAGGGAACAGGGAACAGGGAACAGGGAATAGGGAATAGGGTAAATATACCTTTTTCTCTCCCCACCCTACCCAAACTTCCCAAACTTCCCACACTCCTCCCTGTTCCCTGTTATCTTTTCTCCTTTTAACTAATACTAAGAATCACCGAACTAACTACAGGGTATAGGGTGAAAAAAGTTTGACTAATGTCTGTGAATGTCTCAATGAGTGAACGCCTCTGGAGGGATTGTAAAACATTGATTAGTTTTGAATCCGAGCTAATGGTCATATCCTGGCGCAATTGTTCCCGGGAAACGGGTGTAGTACTTATCGCTAGATACCTAATCAAGTCTTTTTCTGACTGATCTAAGCGATTCAACTGTGCAATTAAAATTAACCTCATTGGCTCAGGAACAAATACCTCATTCAATCTTAAAAATTGCGAGACACTGCTATTATAAAATTGTTCAATTGTTGTCGCTACTAGATTTAAGGCTAAGGGATTGCCTCGATAACGGGTAATCAAGGTTTCCCATTCTTCTGTATTTCCAAATAACCCGTTATCTACTCAAATTTTCTCAGCTTCTTCTGTAGGTAAACCCTTCAGGGTTAAGGAAGCAGTACTGTTATTTTTTTGCTCCAGTAACTCTAGTTGTAGAAATTTTTCCCAACTGATCAGCAGCAAAGCACTTTGGTGTTTTTCCTGGGCTACTCGTCTAAATAGCTGACCATAATCCTCATAGTTGGCTTGATAGTATCCAGCTATAGCGCCAGGACTTAGAATCTGCTCTGCGTCATCCAGTCCGATCAGACACCGATGCTCTTGTAAACATTTTATCAAGCTAGAAATAAGAGCGTTGATGTCTTCTGGTAAATTGAATGATTGCTGGTGAGATAGGAATTGAATCAGCTCTACTAGCAGTTGTTTCAGGGGTGGAGCATGGCGCAGATTACGCCAAATAATATACTCAAATTCCCCTTGAAGGTTGTTTGCAAGTTTGACAGCAAGAGTGGTTTTACCAATCCCTCCTATACCGAGAATCCCTACTAGTGAGTATTGCTTTTTACTAATCCATTGCTGCAGTTGATTGACTTCATTAGTGCGTCCATAGAAAGCATAAATTTCTGGTGCTTCCCCCCAATCGTGGTGGTACTGAGGCATTTTGTATCCTGCAACTTCTAGCCACTTAGAGACGTCTTTCCAGTTAGTGAGGCTATTTAATTCTCGATTAGTTAGTGCTTCGACATATCGATACAATCCCCTAGTCAGGGCAACAGCGATTGAGTTAGAGCTCCGATGGAGAGTCTCAGCTATTTTTTTTGGGGAGTAGCCACAAAGCAATCCTCTCAAGTACACTTTTTCCACTGATGTAAGTGTGCTTTTATTCTGAGTTTCCCTCTGTTTTTGCTCGCCAATATCTATATATAACTTGTCTAAATCCCAAAGCTTTACTGCTTCTAAAAACAGTTCATCTTCTGGATAAAACGCACCCTGCGCCATTTGCTTGCCTTCCTTGAGATAAAACTTATAAACCCTTACAGACTGAACACTGGATCTAAAGTTTGTATAACGACTAGTACACCGTCTCGGAAATAACTGACTAGTTAAAATCTCCTTGATCTGGCTTGTCTTTGCCCTGTTCTTCCTCTCCGTTAAACTGAGATCATGGAGCATTGTGATTAATCCGTTGGTGGGCAGCAGTGCAAACCCAAGGCTATGGCCAGCTTGGTGAATCGGTTTGCTTCACTGCCCACCCTACATCAAGCTAAGTGGGACAGGGGATGCGGTGCGAATGCGTTCGCGTAGCGTGACCGTAGGTCAATCGCGTTTTCACCAATTGTCTGGTTAACTCAATACCCCACTTTTGTCAATAACTGAGCTGATCAAGGGTTATGTGAGCGAGAGACGCTTTGATTTACCTGTAACCTCTAGCAAGGGAGCATTGAAGCAACAGTGATGGTAGTAGAGATCCGGGTAATGGTCTGGTTTCATCAAAGACAAGCTTTTACTATCTCTAATAAATTTTCTCTGATCTTGCTATCAGTATCAGCGCTAGAATCACTCAGTAAATTTAACAAATTTTCCTTAACTTCCTCTTCTTCTGCTTCCAGCTGTTTTTTCCCTTCTAAGTCTTCTAATTTTTGACGCCATTCTCTACGACTTCCATATGATTCCTTGCTAGCCTGTTTGAGCTTTTCGCTATAATCTTCCTCCGTGTCCAAATCAAAGACAAACATAAAATAAGATATATCTTTTGACATAATCTTATTGGCGATTGCTAAGGCTGATTCATCTGGAGCAACTTGCCAGACCTGTTCAAATACTCTACACAACTCATAAGCCATCGAATTATTACTTTTTTTATAGGCTTCCTGTATTTCCTTGAGTTTTTCACTTTTGCTGACAGTTGTCATGTTTATAACCCCTTCTTCTTATTTTAAGATGAAACTACGTTAGTCCAGCACCGGTGTATTATAAATCATTGGGGGCTATGTGCCCAGGGTGGCGTCCGCACCTTATAATCCCCGTGTAAACCCGATCAGCGCCTGCATCCAGACCTAAGCATACAGCTAGGTTGAAGTCTGGTGATAGGAATGAATCATACTAAATAATACCGTAAGGGCGTCTGATCAAAAGCTTTTAAAAAGCTGATGATCAGACGCCCTTGTTTTTCCCAAGATTTATCCGGGGTAGAGTTCAAGCTTATGGTTAATAATTTCCATTCAAGAGGTCTAAGTTGCTAGGATCAGTAGCCAAATCACTCTCCTCATCTAAGCTGTAAACACGGGCTGTGTTATCATCAAGCAGGTTGCCTTGCTGTAATTCAGTACTATCGGCGGGTTCACCATAGCCATAGACCATGCTACTCCCATGGTCGAATTCCGGTTCTGGATTACCAAGAGTGGGCTCTTGGTAAGAATTGAAACCAGTTCCTGCGGGAATCAGACGCCCAATGATGACATTCTCTTTCAGACCTCTGAGCCAGTCAGATTTCCCTTCGATCGCTGCTTCTGTCAGCACACGAGTAGTTTCTTGGAAGCTGGCAGCAGAGATAAATGAATCGGTATTAAGGGATGCTTTGGTAATTCCCAGTAGTACCGGTGTATATTGAGCTGGCGCACCACCAGTGATGGCCATGGCGTCATTCACTGTCTCAATCTGCCGCAACTCCACGAGTTCTCCTGGTAGCATAGTGGTATCACCACCATCGTCTACCCTCACTTTAGAGGTCATCTGACGAACAATCACCTCAATATGCTTATCAGCAATATCAATTCCTTGAGACTGATACACCGACTGTACTTCATTTACCAAAAATGCTTGTGCTTGTTGCAATCCCTTTAAAGCAGCTTCGTAGACACCTCTTTTTTCGAGACAGTAGTTGAAGAAAATCTCTAAAATTTCATGGGGATTGGCTGGGCCATCGGTGATGGGTTCAGCGGTACCGACTTGCTGACCATCGGAAACAATAGCATTTTGCCCAGGCGAAATCGGGTAATCGGTCACGACTCCGTCTGACTCAATTACCTTGATATCAACGGTTTCGCCTTCTTCATAAATCACCTGGGCTTCTCCAGGACGTCTGGCCAATATACAGGCTTCTTTGGGTTTGCGAGCTTCTAGTAGTTCTTCAATCCTGGGCAAACCTTGGATAATATCCCCTGTCTTAGCCCGTTCAAACACCAGTAGTACCAGGTTATCACCCCGCTGCACCAAATCTGCCTTGTCAATTTGCAAAATTGCCCCCGCAGAAACTCGGTATGGACGAGCCAGTCGCAGGATAACAGAATCATCCGTCACCTGAACCACCTGACCTGATTCTCCAGCGGGTGTCCCTTCCGCTAAGGTGTTGGTACCAACGACCAAATCCCCTACTTTGACTGTGGCAGGAGACGTAATGGGGATTGTGACTCGGTCAGCATCCCTGACCACCAGCACTCGGCGAATGGCTTCTAATCCTTCTTGAATTCCCCGGATTTCACCAGCTTCCTTGCACTGAATTTCTGTTCGAGCAACTACCGCACCTGGAGGAATTTCGTCCCCATAATTTACTAAAATCCGGGTTTTGGTATTACCCCCTAACGGATCTGCATTGGTATCCCGGCGAACCACCAACGACTCCAGGATCACCAGTTGTAATCGCATATCCTCAGAGGCTTCATCCTCAGTACTGACTAACTCAATATCAGCACTCAGCTGGGATGAACTAGAATGGTCACTGCCAGCATCGGGGTTGCTCATTTCCAATACCAACTGGGTGCGGAGTAATTCCACCCCATCCACAGACTTGACCCGTTCTCCATCTTTATAGGGAATGCGTTGGATGGCTCGCAATTGAATCTGGGTTCCTTGGGTCCCTTGGTTGGAATTGTCTTGGGTATTAATGGACGCCTGAGAGGGAACCGCTGGTTCATCTGGTACAGCAAACTCAGTCACTGGCCGCAGCAGCAGTCCCATACCATCAGGTGTGTCAACTGCTTCTCCATAACACAGGTTTTCTACCGTTATCCCTGGCAAATCTTCCGAGCCGGGATAGATCAGGTGACCCTCACTAGTCATGGTCTCTGGTAGGTTCTCCACCAGATGAAATTCCCCAGGCTTAACCACAATTTCCCGGAGGATATCATTTTTTTGGACAACTTCCACTACACCTGACGATTGACAGAAGATATCCTTAACCACTTCTGTGCCTGCTTCCACATATTGACCGTCTTCCACAAGCAGCAGGGAAATATCTTTGTTGACCTCATGGCATTCTTCCGGAATCCAGAGTAAGGTACCGCCTTTGGTAACTTCGTAACCTTGCTTGGCTTTACCCCGTTTAGCCACCTCTACACCAGCATATTTAATAATGCCACCGGTTTTAGTGTAGTATTGGTCATCAATCAGTTCCGCCACCACCTGGTGGTTGAGTACCTTTGTGCCAGGGGTTGCCTTCAGGGAAAAGTGCTGATTATTGGCAGTGTGAATCACATATTGTTCCCGACCCCCCGTGCTTTCCATTCTCACCTGTGATTGATCCAAGCGGACGGAAGCTGTGATAATGTCAATTTCTCTTTTGCCTGGGGTCAGTCGCACCACACCACCATTGAGTGTGACTAATTTGGTTTCCGCCAGTACTGTGCCAATCTCTACAGTATCCCCATTTTTCACCACCGGTTCGGCACCAGGGGGTAGGTTATAGACGTCCCCAGATAAAATCCAGAGCAAACCGCTGCGTTGGGCAATCCGAGTAGTATTACCCTGTCGATCTGTTTTTTCCTCAGGGACTAAGTCGGCAAATAGCACTTCCCCGGCTAAGTCCGATGCCACATCCTTAGCCGCTTTTTCTGTGGAAGGACGGCTTTTACTCAGGGCTACTTCTGCTAACAGATCACCCTTGCTGACTGTTTGCCCATCACTGACTAAGACCAAGGAGCCCGCTGTTAAAGGAAAGGTTTTGGCAGAGCCATTAGTTGGTGCCAAAATCAGATCCCCAGCTAGTTCCACTTGTTGACGCTCGTCACCGTGGCGAGTCCTAACTTGGCGGGTACGTAGGCTTTTGCCAAAGTTTACTACACCCTTAACGGGAGCAGAGAGCTGGCGTGCCACTTCCCCGGTAAACACACCCCCTGTGTGGAAGGTCCGCATAGTCAACTGAGTTCCTGGTTCCCCAATAGACTGGGCAGCAATAATCCCCACCGCTTCGCCCAAATCCACCATGTGCCCATGAGCTAAGCTCCAACCATAGCATCTCTGGCAAACTGACCGCTGGGCTTCACAGGTTAGAGGCGATCGCACCATTACCTCTTTAATACCAGACGATTCAATCTCTTTGGCTAGTTGATCAGATACATCTTGGTTTTGTTTAGCAATTACTTTCCCGGTTTTTGGATGAACCAATTCCTCTGCTACAATTCGACCTAAGAGCTTATCCGCTAGGGAAATTAAAATGCGATCGCCGTCAGTCATGGCTGCGATTTTGATGCCCCGACTGGTGCCACAATCAAGGTCTCGTACAATCACGTCCTGGGAAACATCCACCAGACGACGGGTGAGGTAACCAGAGTCAGCCGTTCTCAGGGCAGTATCCACCAAGCCTTTGCGGGCTCCGTAGGATGAGATAATGTATTCTGTTACCGTTAATCCTTCCCGGAAGTTAGTCTTAATCGGTAGGTCAATAATTTCACCTTGGGGATTAGCCATCAGACCCCGCATACCTACCAATTGCCGCACCTGAGACAAGTTACCCCGTGCTCCGGAAAAAGCCATCATGTACACTGAATTTAGGGGGTTTGTGTCTTTGAAGTTACGGACGACCTCATCTTTGAGAGCCTCAGAGGTGCCGTTCCAGGTATCGATAACTTTTTGAAACCTTTCAACTTCAGTAATTTCACCCCTAGTGAACCGGCCTTCTGTGGCACGAATCATAGCTTCCGCCTCATCTAACATCTGGCGTTTAGCTGGTGGCACTTGCAGGTCATCTACACTGATAGAAACCCCCGCCTGGGTAGCATAGCGAAACCCCAGATCTTTGAGTTTATCGGCCATTTGGGCTGTCCGGGCACTTCCGTATTTGGTATACGCCCAAGAGATCAGCTTTTTTAACCGGCCTTTATCAACAATCCGGTTATAAAAAATCAAGTCTTTTTTAGCTTTTTTATCTGCCATGATGCTTTTGAAGGGGATGAAGAATTAAGAATTAAGAATTAAGAATTAAGAATCAATAATTAAGAATTAAGAATTAAGAATTAAGAATTAAGAATTAAGAATTAAGAATTAATTCTTTAAAATCCTACATTCTACATTCTACATTCTCTTGAATTTCCTAATTCTCAATTCGCGCATTCTCAATTCTAAATGCTTACCTTTTACCTAGCCCCATAGGGCTTCTTGAATAGTTTTGTTGTAGATGATCCGACCTGCGGTGGTGCGGATGTACTGGGAAATAAGTTCACCATCGGCTGTTTCCCTGACTCGCCGGTTTTTGTAGAGTTTGGTCACCATACCATCGGGTGAAGATTCTTCAGAAATCATCTCCGTGTCTTGTTCGTCTGTGTCAACTATGCCGTCATAGCGGACCCAAATATAGGCATGGAGGTGTACTTGCTTTTGTTCGTAGGCTTTGATTGCATCCTCGAGGTTAGCAAAGTAACGACCTGCTCCCTTGGTGGCATTTGGATTTTTTGCGGTTAGATAATAGCATCCCAAGACCATATCTTGACTTGGTGCTATAATCGGGCGACCTGTTGCTGGTGACAGAATATTGTTCGATGCCAGCATTAACAACCTAGCCTCTGATTGGGATTCTAGGGATAGGGGCACATGTACTGCCATCTGGTCGCCATCAAAGTCCGCATTAAAGGCTGGACAGACTAAGGGGTGCAGTTGAATGGCACGACCTTCTACCAAAATGGGTTCAAAGGCTTGAATTCCTAGTCGGTGTAGAGTTGGGGCTCGGTTTAGCATCACCGGGTGACCTGCAATCACTTCTTCGAGTACGTCCCACACAGTGGGATCTCCCCGTTGAATCAATTTTTTAGCTGCTTTGATGTTATTCACCAAACCCTGACGAATCAGGCGGTGAATCACAAAAGGTTGAAACAGCTCAATCGCCATCTCTCTGGGCAAACCACACTGGTGGATATGCAGGTTTGGACCGACTACAATCACTGACCTTCCAGAGTAATCCACCCGTTTTCCTAGCAGGTTTTGCCGGAAGCGACCCTGTTTACCTTCGATAATGTCAGAGAGGGACTTCAGGGGTCGATTGTTTGCCCCTACGACTGTCCGTCCTCGCCTGCCATTGTCAATCAGGGCATCCACAGCTTCCTGAAGCATCCGCTTTTCATTGCGGACAATGATTTCCGGTGCCAGAATTTCCTGCAACCGGGCTAGTCGATTGTTGCGGTTGATGACTCGTCGATAGAGGTCATTCAAGTCAGAGGTAGCAAAGCGACCCCCATCCAGTTGCACCATCGGTCGCAGGTCGGGGGGAATGACAGGGATGACACTCAGCACCATCCAATCTGGCTGAGCCCCGGTGCCAATAAAGTTGTCAATCACTCGCAACCGTTTGATGAGCTTAGCTCGCTTTTGACCTTTAGAAGCCGCAATTTCTTCTCGCAGCTTTTCTGCGATCGCGTCTAAATCCAAATCCTGTAGGAGTCGTTGCAGAGCCTCAGCCCCAATCCCCACGTCTACCCCAGATAGGTCTGAGTCTTCGCTATAGAGCTGCTCCTCAATTTCCAGCCATTGGTCTTCGGTGAGCAGCTGTTTATAGCTGAGGTTTTCCGCATTACCTGGGTTTAGTACTACGTAGGCGTTGAAGTAGACAATCTGTTCTACATCCCGCAGGGGCATATCAAGCAAAATACTGAGGTAGCTAGGAATCCCTTTGAGATACCAGACGTGAGCCACGGGTGCGGCTAGTTTAATGTATCCCATACGGTGACGCCTTACCCGGGACTCGGTCACTTCTACACCACAGCGTTCACAGACAATACCTCGGTGGCGCACCCGCTTGTACTTACCACAATGGCATTCCCAGTCTTTAGCTGGACCAAAGATCCGCTCACAGAACAGCCCATCCATCTCCGGTTTGAGGGTGCGATAGTTAATGGTTTCTGGCTTAGTCACTTCACCGACCATTTGACCGTTGGGAAGAGTCCTTTCTCCCCATTGACGAATTCTCTCAGGAGAGGCAATACCAATTTTTACGTAGTCAAACCGCTGTTCTATTTGGCTTCTCATAATTTTGTCATTTCCCTATTCACAGACACTCATATAGAGCAACCTTTTAGGGTTGCTCTTCTTCCACCAACTCTTCCTGGTTTAGGGATTCATAGGTTGGTGAGCGTGGTGTTCGATGGCGTTCTGAATCGGTCATTAAATCCACTTCCATATCATTACTACTACCGTCTTCTGTGGTTTCGACTTTGTGAACAGCTATGTCGAGTCCTAAGGATTGGAGTTCTCGCATCAGTACCTTAAAGGATTCGGGAGTACCAGGTCGGGGAATGGCTTTTCCTTTCACAATCGCATTGAGAGCTTCGTTGCGGCCTTGCATATCGTCTGATTTAACAGTGAGCAATTCTTGGAGGGTGTAAGATGCTCCAAATGCTTCTAATGCCCAGACTTCCATTTCCCCAAACCGCTGACCACCTTGTTGGGCTTTACCCCCCAAGGGTTGCTGGGTGACTAGGGAGTACGGTCCGGTGGAGCGAGCATGAATTTTATCATCTACCAAGTGGACTAGCTTGAGCATATAGGCTTGCCCCACTGTGACTGGTTGGTCAAAGGCTTCTCCGGTGCGACCATCGTAGACAGTAATTTTTCCGGCATGCTCCGGATTAAATACCCACTCTTTATCAGGTTGCTCACTGGCTTCTTTAAGCTTGTTATGGACAGTGAGGCGGGATGCTTCTGCACCGTACATTTCGTCGAAGGGAGTAAGCTTAAATCTGACATTCAGGTGTTCCCCAGCCCATCCTAATAGACATTCAAATACCTGACCCACATTCATGCGACTGGGTACTCCCAGGGGGTTTAGTACAATATCTACAGGTGTACCATCGGGCAGGTAGGGCATATCTTCGATGGGCAAAATCCGGGAAATAATTCCCTTATTGCCGTGACGACCTGCCATTTTGTCACCAACCTGGATTTTACGCTTCTGAGCCACATATACACGCACTACCATGTTGGCTCCCGGTGGCAGTTCATCCCCTTGCTCTCTGGTAAATACCCGCACATCTACCACACGCCCTTTTTCACCATTGGGGACTCGCAGAGAATTGTCCCGTACATCCCTAGCTTTTTCCCCAAATATAGCTCGCAACAGTTTTTCTTCTGGTGGCTGGTCTGATTCCCCCTTGGGAGTAACTTTCCCCACCAAGATATCCCCAGCTTCTACCCAGGCTCCAATCCGAATGATCCCGGTTTCATCTAACTGACGCAGGGCATCTTCCCCCACATTGGGAATTTCTCGGGTTATTTCTTCCGGACCTAGTTTAGTCTGTCGCGCTTCTATTTCATACTTTTCAACGTGAATACTTGTGTAGACATCATCGTAAACTAGCCGTTCACTAACCAGGATGGCATCTTCGTAGTTATAGCCTTCCCAAGGCATATAAGCGACTAGAATATTTTGTCCGAGGGCGATTTCACCCCCTTCTGTAGCCGAGCCATCTGCCAGTACCTGACCCCCCACAACTTCATCTCCTACATACACCAAGGGTCGTTGATTTAAGCAGGTATCTTGGTTAGAGCGCTGATACTTTTGGAGGGAGTATTCAATAATTGCTGGGGTTTCTTTTGGTTGAACAGGGCTAGGAAATTCTAACTCATTCTCATTGCCCTTTTCCCCTGGCAGGGCTGGCGTATCTGTGGTGGTTGGATAAGGCTGTAACCGAATTGTGTTGGCATCGACATACACCACCTCACCATCACTGGCAGCCACCACGACCATACCTGAGTCCCGAGCCGCCTGGGCTTCCAATCCTGTTCCCACTAAGGGGCGCTCAGGTCGAAGCAATGGCACAGCTTGCCGCTGCATATTTGAGCCCATCAGAGCTCGGTTGGCATCATCATGTTCTAAGAAGGGAATTAGAGAGGTGGCAACAGAGATAATTTGCACTGGTGATACCGCCACATAGTCCACTTGGTCAGGGGTGGTGGTGGTGAATTCTTGTCGATATCGGACTGGTACAGACTCTCCCAGGATGTAACCTTCCTGATCTAAGGCAATATCTCCTGGTGCTACCCTCAGGTCATCTTCTTCATCTGCAGTCATGTACAAGGGCGGTCGGTCTTTTAGGACTCGCCCATTTTCTACTGGGTAAGAAGGAGTTTCAATAAAACCATAATTATTCACCCGAGCGTGGGTTGCCAAGGAGCCAATCAGACCTGCGTTGGGACCTTCTGGAGTTTCAATGGGGCAAATTCTGCCATAGTGAGATGGATGAATATCCCGCACTGCAAAACCTGCCCGTTCGCGAGTTAACCCCCCAGGACCTAGGGCAGACAGACGCCGTTTATGGGTCAATTCAGCTAATGGATTGGTCTGATCCATAAACTGGGAAAGCTGAGAGGACCCAAAAAATTCCTTAATCGCTGCTACTAGGGGTTTGGGGTTTACCAATGAGGCTGGGGTAAGGGTATCGGATTCTGAAACGGTCATCCGTTCCCGAATAATCCGCTCTAGGCGATTTAGTCCCACCCGCACTTGGTTTTGCAGTAGTTCACCAACAGAGCGAACTCGGCGATTTCCTAGGTGGTCAATATCATCTGTGCTACCAATGTCAAATTCCAGGTTGATTAGGTAATCAATTGCCCCGAGTATGTCTTGGGGGGTCAATACCCTTACCGTGTCAGGAATATTCAGCCGTAGTTTTTTATTGATTTTGTAGCGACCGACCCGACCTAGGTCATAACGCTTCTGGTCAAAGAAACGGGATTCCAATAACTGCTGACCACCACTAACAGTGGGAGGTTCCCCAGGACGCAGCTTGCGGTAGAGCTCCAGCAGGGCTTCTTCTTCACTGGGGTTCCCTTCTTTGTCAAGGGTTTTTTGATAGTAGTCTGGGTGGCGCATAGCATCAATAATTTCACTATCACCAAGCCCCAAGGCTTTTAAAAGCACCTGTGCAGACAGTTTACGGGTTTTGTCGATTCGCACCCAAACTAAGTTATTTTTATCGGTTTCAAACTTCAACCAAGCCCCCCGGTTGGGAATCAAGGAGGCTGAGTAGGTACGACGTCCGTTTTTATCAGTTTCAGACTTGTAGTAAACCCCAGGAGAGCGAACAATTTGGTTAACAATGACTCGCTCAGCACCGTTAATGATAAATGTGCCTCGGTCTGTCATCAGAGGCAAATCACCGATGAATACTTCTTGTTCTTTGATCTCGCCGGTTTCTTTATTAATCAGGCGAGTATGAACGTACATTTGTACGGCATAGGTACTGTCTCGCCGCTTAGCTTCATCTACATCATATTTAGGATACTTCAGCCTGTAGTTTTCACCCAAGAAGTGCAGCTCCATTTTGCCAGTGTAGTCGGTAATCGGCGAGAAGCTATTGAGTTCTTCAATTAGCCCCTCTTCCAAGAACCAGCGAAAGCTAGCACGCTGAATTTCAACTAAGTCTGGCAACATATAGGTGGCTGTTGTGTAAGTCTGATTAGTCATGGGGTCTGTTCTTCACTCTTTTTAAGTCAGCGCCGATTTCGATTCCCTTCCCAAGGCAGTACTTGTACTTGAACAGTTCCTTAAAACTTGGGTTCGAGCTAATAGATACTAGATAAATAGATACTAGATCAACTGTTAGAATTGACAGTCCCACAGATAACGTAAACGTGGAATTCTTAAGCTGAACACCACCGGACCTCAGGTAACCCTAATCTAGGTTTTAGATGTTCATAGCTATGGCTTAGAGTGCCTTCTATCTTCCACTTTTTCTCGAAAGCCATCCGTGGGAATTTAAACCATGTCTATTACTAGATTGAAAGAAACTCAGGCATGGATCAGGAAAACAACCAAAACACTATACTGGACTATACTGGACTTGGAGTACTTGCTGCCGGTGCTAGTTGTGGTTTTTACACTTGTCACCGTCGATATGCCCTGTCCTACACATGGCTTGTGCTTAGCTGGAGGCTAAAACCTTTGTAGGGCTTGTCCTTTGGTTAGTCATATTCAGGATAAACAGGGTAGCATCTGTTCTCTTTTTTGTCAACCCTACTTCGGTAAACCTCTCCCAAAAGTACTATTCAAAGAGTCGGATTATTTCCTGTTATTTCCTCTTCTAGGTGTTACCATAGGTGTTCACAGCAAGCCTAGAAGTCGACCCATCATTCTCTTTCTACTGAACCATAGCAGAGTAGGTGAGTTGAGATTATCAAGAACCCACCTTCAGGTTTTCCCCTTTCAGGTCTGGTTGAGATTTACCCAATCCCTATTTGGGCAGCAGTTGCTGTTGAGAGGCTAAGACCAAAAAGCTGACAGGCATTTTGGGTGGTCTGAGCAGCCAACTCTTCTAGAGATATCCCTCGTAATCGGGCAACGCACTCGGCTACATAGCGAACATAGGCTGGTTCATTTCGTTTGCCTCGCTTGGGTACTGGTGCCAGGAACGGACAATCCGTTTCGATGAGTAGGCGATCGCTAGGTACCATGGTGGCTGATTCTTTTACCTGAGTGGCATTTTTAAAGGTCACAATGCCACTGAAGCTAATGTAAAACCCCAAATCCAAAAACCACTGTGTCTGTTGAGGATTACCTCCCCAACAGTGCATCACACCTCTTATTGGCCCGGTACTTTCCCAAAACTCTTGGAGTATGCCCCTCATTGCAGCAGCAGCGTCACGGCAGTGGATAATGACTGGCAAGCCAAGTTGGTGGGCAATCCCTAGTTGGGCTTTTAACACTTCTATTTGGTATTGTTGGTTCTTTGCTTTATAGAAATCCAAACCCGTTTCTCCGATAGCTACGACCCTAGCATCAGAGCGCCCTAGGGTCAAAATCTGATTTTCCGTTTCGGAAGTCCATTTTTCCGTATCTAAGGGGTGCAAGCCTACCGCGAAGGAGAGTTCGGGAAATCGCTCGGCTAGAGCTTGGATGCCTGTAAACTCAGACGGTTCTACGCAAGAGTGAACTAGACGAACCACACCAGCTTCAAGCCATCGGTGCCTTAATTGCTCTAACTCCGACTCAAAGACATCGAAGTTGATATGGACGTGGGTATCAATCAACTGCATCAATACAGTTTTTAATCTATTTATCTATTTTTAGTTTAATTAACAGCGGTTTTTGCTGAATTACTAATTGCAGCACTTAGCTAAGGTCAGCTGAGTCAGGCAATCTCATCATACAGCAGGTGATTCGGTCACAGTAGCGTTAAGTTGAGCCTCTATAGCTTTGAGCTTTTTGGCAAGACTTGCTTTTTTCCGAGCGCCATTATTGCGATGGAGCACCTTACGCTTGACAGCCTTGTCAATTTTGCTGTATGCTTCTGACATTCGACGTTTGACTTGTTCCAAGGCTTCCGGACTTGGTTGGCGTTCGTACTCTTCTAAGGCAGCACAATAGTTCTTCGTCAGGGTTTTCACCGCTGATTTGTAGGCTTTGTTCCGAATTCGGTTCCGTTCGGCGATTTTTATGCGTTTGAGGGCAGACTTGTTATTAGCCACAGCAGTCTTTACTTAACTTAATTTAGTTTGGGAGTTACCTCCCATAGAAAGTGGTATGATACCAGAAGTAACATCATACCATATATCATAATAAACTAGTATCAACACCCATAGCGTAACCCAAGCATCATCGTGTTTAAGCTATATTCTTAAAGTAAGTCCAGGAAAAATAGACACCTTTGATCAGGAGAAGTGTATAAACCTGGTCTAGGACGAGCAACACTAGCGTGATGGGCACTCCGACTCCATGCTGCGAATCATAACTGAGCAGGCTGAGGCACAAACTGAACTGCGGCGTATCCGCGATCGCACGGCTTCTGACCAAATGCTGAACAAAGAGGCAACTGTAAGGGAAGTTTTACAGGCAGTGAAGCGTAAAGGAGACGTAGCGCTCCTGCACTACACTGAGGAATTTGATCAGCTGAGATTGAGTCGAGAACAACTGCGAGTCAGCGGTTCGGAACTAGATGCGGCTTACCAACAGGTCTCCAAGGAATTACTTGATGCGATTCAATTAGCTGCTGGACAAATTGAGGCATTTCATCGACAACGAATTCCCAAATCCTGGGTGCAATTTGGTGAAGATGATGTGGTTTTAGGCAAGCGCTACACTCCTGTAGATAAGGCTGGACTATATGTTCCTGGCGGTAGGGCGTCCTATCCCAGTACTGTGTTAATGAATGCCATCCCAGCCAAGGTAGCTCAGGTTGACCAAATTGTAATGGTTACCCCACCAAGACCTGATCAAAGCATTAATCCGGCTGTGCTTGTGGCTGCTCAGGAAGCCGGGATTCATGAGATTTACCGGGTAGGTGGTGCCCAAGCAATTGCCGCCTTAGCCTTTGGAACCGAAACCATTCCCAACGTGGATGTGATTAGCGGTCCGGGGAACATTTACGTAACCCTGGCCAAGAAACTGGTTTACGGTATTGTAGGGATTGACTCCCTGGCTGGTCCTTCTGAGGTATTAATTATTGCGGATGAGGAAGCTAATCCAGTTCATGTGGCTGTCGATCTATTGGCTCAGGCAGAACATGACCCAATGGCAGCAGCGATTCTCCTGACCACTGATCCTCAATTAGCCAAACAAGTGCAGGGACAAGTGCAACAGCAACTAAAAGACCATCCACGACGCCTGTTGACAGAAAAAGCGATCGCTCACTATGGTCTAATCGTTGTTGTTGATTCTTTAGAAGCGGCAGCACAACTGTCTGATCAGTTTGCTCCAGAACACTTAGAACTAGAAATTACCCAACCTTGGGACTTACTAGACTATATCCACCACGCTGGGGCAATTTTCCTGGGTAACTCAACCCCTGAAGCAGTAGGTGATTACTTGGCTGGACCCAATCACACCCTACCAACTTCAGGTGCTGCTCGTTATGCTTCTGCCCTAGGTGTGGAAACCTTTATGAAGCACTCCAGTTTGATTCAGTATTCAGACCGAGCCCTCCATAAAGTGGCTGGTGCTATCGAGACTCTTGCTGAAGCAGAAGGTCTACCATCTCACGCTGAATCTGTGCGCTTACGAACTCAGCTTGATGCTGGGGGGTCAAAGGCAGTAGAACAATAATAGAAAAATAATCTAGTTAATGCTCTGCCGGTAGTCAGGTAGTTACTCATTCCCCAGAATGAAGAATTAAGAATTAATTCTTCATTCTGTATTCTTACTCTTTAGCACGGAAAATCCCAAAAACTGAGGTGAAGCCGTGCAAAAACGTACTACTGCCTACTGGACCAATTTCCCCGTTACAGAAGAAGCCAGCCAGCTGAATATCCTTGATGTAACGGTGGAATAGTTGGGAATCAAAATTAGGTTTACCGTAAAGTCCTTCTCCTCGCCCCAGACAGGAAAACATCAAAGCACCAGCAGCTTGAGTGGTGTTAGTTTGCTTTTGATAGTCCTCAAGAAGGAGTGCCAAGTCTTCCTCTGAAGTCTGAGCATCTCTGAGGTGGAACTGAATACGTTGACCGGGTCGAATCCGATCAGCAATAGCGATCGCACCAATCCTCGGATCCACACCTAACAGATTGCGGATCAGAAAGTCTCCCTGACCCAGCTGTTGTTTAAACTCATCTCGGGCAACTCCCACAAAGAGTGAATGTTGTGCCAGCTTACGGTCTGCCTCATCCATACTTTGGATTAACTCGCGCAACACCATTAATGGGGGATGGGATGCTGGCTCACCGCTGGTGATCTTGCCTTGATCGAGGGCTGTCAATTCCAGCAGGATATTCTGGTCTGCTTTAGCCACCTGATAGGTTTCACCGATAGGACGACAGCCTTGAGCCACAATGGTTTCTAATACAACATTGCCGCTTAGAGCAACCCCCACAGTTCCTTCATGGTAGAGAGACTTTGCCAGTTGGGTCTGGTCTTTCAGGCAAAACAAGCCATTCTTAACCATCATAGAGCCACCACTAGCCTGTCCTCCTACCTTGGCTGAGCCTGGATAAGCATAATCCAACCCTTGGAGCAAATCATTAATTTTAGATGACAAGGGATCAGAGAATAAAATAAACTGGGGTTGCTCTTGGGGGGAAATGCCAATCAAGTCCACCCAAGCATCAGGAGGACTATCCAAATCTGGCAAGGCGTCTCCAGGGATATGAAAGCTATGGACACTAACATCAGGCAAACAGGCTAGGCTGAGGCTTAGGGCTGGTCCTTCCTCAACTTCCACAGCCTGACCATTGGTGTTCATCCCAATGATGCCACTCCCACCACAACCAATCAGCACAGGTAAAGACAATCGTTCCTGGAGCAGGGGGATGAGGCGAGGATACTCACTGGCATAGGCAGATGAGATGAACACCAGACCCAAATCTGCTCTTGAAGGCAAAGACTTCTCAAGGCAGTCTGCCACTTCGGCAACTGCCGCTTCTAATGATGCACGGGTTGATAGAGCATTTGCCCACTTGATCACTTTAGCCATCTATTCTACCTAATTCACTCCCGATACCATTGCCTATTGAGGGGATTGGCCACTCCTTAAGGTTTTATAATAACGGTGAACTACCACAGACTTCCACTAAGCCTTACCTGATACTGAGAAGAGGATTGGTTGTGGTAGACTAAACTTAATATAACTTAATCTAAATTACTAGTTATCAAAAAGCTAGCGTTAACGGGGTTATAAACTGTTTTTCTTAAGGCGCGCTTTCCAATGGCCGGGTTTCCCGGCCATTGGAAAGCGCCTCAAAAAATCTGTCTATATCTGCATAACTATGAATAGTTATTGCCATATTAGCCATCCGCTCTACTGCAATTTAAGAGTAACAATTCGTAATATAGTGGGTAAATCAGACAGGCTCCCTTAAATTCCCAGTTCCTCTAACTCGAAGTCCTTCCTCAAGTCAGCCATGGCAAGAAGGATAAGGGCTCAAGGTGAATTCCACCCCAACCACACTACCAAGTTAGCTATGTCAATATCTGTCGATTAAAGGGGGAATTTGACACTCCCCGGTCATTAGACGCGGGGATTCGTTAAGAATCCGTAATCGAATCTTACCGGCGTAGTCAATGCGCCCCTACTGAGTTCCACTTGGTCCAAGCCTTGGGTTCCCGCTACTTTTTTTTGTTGGTTATGCTTTCTAGGTACTACCACGCTTGCCAGTGCGGTACGCTCTGCTTAAAGTTACCGTAAGAATAAAGAAGCCTTAATAACAAAGATTTAACCCTTCTATGCATAGCCGACTAACCATAAAGGCTTCTTTATTCTAAGGTTTCGTCAAAGATCTGCAATTATTTACCCGTTCACAAGAGGTGCGACCCGAAGGTGCGACCCAAGGGCGATTTACTCGCCCTTGGGTCGCACCTTGAGCGAATTTAATTCGCCGAACGCGCCCCGCGTCTCCTACGGAGAACGGAAAGCGCACCTGAGGATTAACGCAATGCAATCAAAGAGGGTCGGCATTTCTGAGGTACTAGAATCGCTTCATCACGTAGGCGTTTACCATTACTCACTTCACCATTGTAGTTTTCATGACGGCAGTTAAAACTGCCGCGTCGCGTTTCCTCCCGGAGACGAAACCTTAGAATAGGGTTTGAAGTCTCCGTAAGGATAGGGTCGCCTTATTACAAGAGACTTAACCCTATTTTGCATGACCTACAAACTATAAAGGCGACCCTATCCTAAGGATTCGTCTCTGGCCAAAATCGGCAAAGTTTTAACCCTTTTACCCATAGCCGACTAACCATAAAGGCCAGAGACGAAACCTTAGACAGTGGAGCCTTATAACAATAGACATCTCCAAAAATTAACCTCAAACCCTTGCACTGCCTGGGTCAAAACCGAGTTTCTGGAGATGTCTAATAGCCTTAACCCTTTTACCCATAGCCTGCCGACCATAAAGGCTCCACTGTCTTACGGTAACTTCAAACCCTATTCTGGCGGTAACTTCTGACCCGGATTGAAATCACGGGGCTACCACGCTCCCGCGTTCTTTCCGTGTCAAGAGTTCTAGAAGTGGTGTAAGCTACCAGGGGGTAAGGGGAAATTGGGAAAATCTTAAAAAATAAAGAACAAATTTGTGTTAAAGCAGGTCTTTTGCTTTAACCTAAGAAGTTAAAGTAGCTAAGTAAAGTAGCTAATCAAAGTAGCGCTCTTAGTTAATTCCCTGGTAATTTCTGGTTAATCCGGGATTTCCTAGCTAAGATGCAGGTAATGGACACTAGTCCGATCGTTGTAATGGCCACGACACCTACGAATGACCGCCAGTTCGTAGCCCTGTCCCTAGTAGTTAAGATGAGGGAAACATGTGCTGCTAGCCCAACCAGCCTTTACAACATTGCCGTTCCCGGAAGCGGGACAAACTCCGGCAAACCTTACCCCTGATAGGAGTTGCACAAAACCTAAGCAACTAGGTCGTCTTTTCAACGAAATTACTAGTTATTAAGCCTCCTATCGTTAAGTATTTTGCTAAGCGCGGTTGGTTACTACTACCAATCCTATCAGCAAAATAAAAATAGACATCATTAAGTTATAAAAGCGAAAGACAGATGAGCGAATTACAAGAGAAAATAGACCAAGAGCGTGAACAAGCTAGAGCCGTTTGTGATGCTGAGGGGGCGTCTTCAGCCGAATGTGCAGTAGCTTGGGATAACGTAGAAGAACTACAAGCAGAGGCTTCCCATCAGCGGCAAAATGCCAAGCCCAAAAACTCCCTTGAAGAGTACTGTGATGATAATCCTGACGCAGCTGAGTGCCGGGTATATGAAGACTAGACTCTAGGATTGTTCTGCCAAATACTCTGAATAAGGGTAGCAGGAGTAAATCCCCGATTAGGATTTGCTCCTGCTACCCTTTTTGGTGGCGTTATAGCGCTACGCGCAAGTCCGCAAGTCCGCAAGTCCGCAAGTCCGCAAGTAAGCGATTACTTACGTTTCGGAGTTTAGGAATGTCAAACATCTGAATGCGTAGTGCTATACTGGCCTGATGCTTTCCTTGGCTTTGTTTCTAGATTTCCAGTATGGCCATTGGTGAAATAACATAGATCAAGGCTCAGTACAGGACAAAAGTTGCAAAAAGTGCCAGGGAGAGGGTTTGATGGAAATTACCACAAAGACCACAAACCCTCATGGAACAGATTAACCAACTTCGAGCCAAATTGCGACCCCACCTGGGCTG
>NZ_JAAHFZ010000065.1:0-34965 GCF_010672795.1 Moorena sp. SIO1G6 | reverse complement strand
ATAAATGTTGGGGATTAGTTGAAAATTTGATGCATTTAAGTCGTCATAAGCTCGATCATTATTTACGAGGTATGAGAGCTATGAAGCTTATACAGTCTACTTTTTAGCTCTCATGTCGCCCCCCCAGGTTTTCCTATGGATATCACTATTTCCTATACAAAGGGAGTTTCACTAGGGAAAGACTATTTGTGGTTAGCGAAACTTATTGCTAGGCATTATCAAACTATGGTGGCAACAGATTTACCAGAAGGACATCCGGACAAAATTAATCCCTATGGTTGGTGTGTAGCAGAACCAAACGGTTATTTAGTAGAAATGCTGGAAGACCTTTCAGATGTCGAAGACAGAGAAGGGTTACTACTAAATAGCAATTCCAAGAAATTACTTACTACATTCGGAAAATTGGCTTAAAAAATAAAACCTAACAAAACCACTACTGATAATGATACCGATAGATTAATTGACAATCTATTCACCTGTACCAAAACCCGTAAACTGGCGTACTTCAGGTTCATGAAAAGCTAAAACAATATCTTCTTTTGGCACTCCCATTTCCACTAATCGGTTGGCAAGTCCCTCTTCCGTGCCATCATGCTGAATCCAAATTTTTCCACCTTTGATATCAAGATGCAAAACACAGCCAAAATCACGTTTATTCCCACGCCAACCAACATACAGCAGTTGGTAGTGATCCTGCTCTGTATCAAAGACGGTCTGAACCTCAGGTGCGACCCAAGGGCGATTTACTCGCCCTAGGAGGCGCGCACCTACGTATTCTGGCGCAATTGTTTGCCGTGAAGCCCGTTGAGCACGTTCGGAAAGAAGATGTCGAATATACTGGCGATATTGCTCTACAGCCATTGAACAATTACCTCCTGTTTCACATCATAAATTACTAATCTAATCTGATAAGTAGTCGGACAAAAGCAAAATTAACTGTTGAAATAGGGAACAGGGAGCAGGGAGCAGGGAGCAGAGGGACTTGTGGCAACTTTACATAAGTTAATATAGTGAAGTTTATTTTTGTCCAGGTACTTACGGCAAGGGATTGTTTCTGGTTGAGTGTGATGGGTGTGCCCTAAGCCACCTCAATATACTCACAGAATGACACTGATTCAGGAGCACTTAATCCATCTTCTTTCAATCCTTCCAAATGAAACATCACTGCCTCAGTAATTAATTGTTTAACGTCTTCTAATGTTTCTGCCACCGCAACACACCCAGGAAGATCTCGAACATAAGCACCGTAGCTATTTTTTCCTTTTTCAATAACAACTGCATAGCGCATTAGATTTTATCCTCATCTATTTGAGCTTGTCGCCATATATTTTTAAGAGTCCCAATTGGAACCTCAAGACTTGATTTACCGGCGTTGCGTCAGTCTTCCTTTGAATAGGAGTAGAGTGGGCATCCTGCCCGCCCGAAAATATATTGTAACGGGCAAGATGCCCATGCTACATACGACCCAAGGGCGATTTACTAGCCCTAGGAGGCGCGCACCTACTCTTAAAATCATGCCATTATTAAGCAACGCCCCAAGCCCTAGCCCTTTGGGCTAATCCCACGATCTTGTAGGGTGCGCCCTCGAAAGGGTAACGCAGCAAGCGCAAAAAAGCAAAAAGTTCCAACTCTTAACCAAACCAGCATCATTAGCTCCGGTAGGTTGCTGAAACGTCGGGATTAATGATCGTGATTTTTCTGCCATTATGGAAGTAACTCCTACTTGGTTGGGAGAAAAGCCGCGCTGGTAATAGCCGTTAACCTTCACCAGCGCGGTTATTAGTTTCAGTGTGTACCTTCTATAGTATAGATAAATCCTCGAAAAAATGCAAGGGGTAATAAAAATTATTTACATTTATTTACAAATAGCCTAAATAGCCATTTATAGACTCATTTATGTTTAATTTACTTTGAGATTATTTTTTAATTTACTGATATAAAAAGGGAGCTGATTAGCTAAAATTAGGGAGCCTAGAGTAGGTCAGAGTTAAAATACTAAAAAGCCTGTCTACATCATTAGAATAAAATGCGTTCGCGTAGCGGCTCAGAGCATCGCATCCAGTGCCCGACAAGATAATGCGATCGCGTAGCGGCTCAGAGCATCGCATCCCATGCCATACAAGATTATGCGTTCGCGTAGCGGCTCAGAGCATCGCATCCAGTGCTGGACTATTACGCGATCGCATCCAGTGCCCGACAAGATAATGCGATCGCATCCAGTGCCCGACAAGATAATGCGATCGCATCCAGTGCCCGACAAGATAATGCGATCGCATCCAGTGCCCGACAAGATAATGCGATCGCATCCAGTGCCATACAAGATTATGGATAAGCATTCAGCTATCAGCTAATAGCTGACGGCTGACGGCTGACGGCTGACGGCTAATAATGGATAAGCATTCAGCTATCAGCTAATAGCTGACGGCTAACCGCTGATAGCTGACCGCTGACAGCTGATAGCTGACGGCTGACCGCTGATACCAGTTACTCAGCCTATAGCGACTTCATTTGTAATTGCTGAATCAAAGGAGCACATTGATAAACCATAGCGGCTCGACTATCTACATCCAGCTTCAGGAAGATCCGACGTAGATGAGCGGAAACTGTCCATTCACTAATTTCAAGCTGTTTAGCAATTAGCTTATTAGACTGACCTGAAGCAACAAGAGTAACAATTTGTAACTCTCGTTCTGTTAAGAGACTAGCAAGATGAGATGTAACGGAAGTAGTATTGTCTTGGAATTCTGTAATTGCATAACATTTACCATTTACCTCCATATAACCAACTGCATTCAAAGGACAACTGCTTTGAGGGGGTGAATTAGAGCTAGACCCTAAACTAGGTTTAAATTCGTGGTTTGTTTCACAAACTAAAAAACAAGAATTATTGATAAACAGCTTACCAATCACTTGATTTCCTAACTCTGATTGTATATCTTTAGTAGCTATATCTTGACGATAAAGAGGAAAATTAAGTTTCTCTTTCATAAGAAAAATGTCAAGTACCTATAGACATCCTGTTTGATTGATGAGCGGAACCTGGGGAAGGATAAAAGTAAGCATTCAGCTATCAGCTATCAGTTTATGGGCTACGCCCACGCTACTTGAGGTGCTATCAGCTATTAGCTATCAGTTTATGGGCTACGCCCACGCTACGCGAACAGCTTATGGGCTACGGCTGACGGCTGACGGCTGATGGCTGACGGCTGATGGCTGACGGCTGACTGCTGACTGCTGACTGCTGAATGCTTACGCAAAACTATAGCGCTGTGCGTAGGGAATAGGTAACATCGGACCAGGGAATGATTTAGCTCCCCAAGACTTCGCTGCATAGCTTCGTTGCTTGAATTTGTCAACACCATTACACCGATTGCTATAAGTATTCACAAATGATTTAGGAAGATCAGATCCATGGATGGTCTTCCCCCCCCCTTCTATTCTGTTAAATATCAATCAAAAAGGAATTAAATTGTTAAAAAACTTATAGTTTCTCTAGGCTTTACAAATGAGTTGTAAAACTAGATTGTAATTTTTGATTATCAAAAAAACGCTGTATTCCTTACTCCTGTTACCCTATCCGTAGTTTTATGTTACCGAAAGCGTGTCGTTCTATGTTTACATCTCAAATAGAAAGACTATACCAGAACGCTTTAGTATTTATCCATAGATCCTCCTTCAACTCTGGGCAATTCCCCAAGTCTTCAGGATCACAGGCAGAGTTATCGCTCCAAGAGGGCTTAGACATTCTGTCAGATACTGGAACTGCTGGTGTCACAAGATGTATAACACACAGATGAAGCCCTTCCCATAAAAGTTTTGCCAGTCCGGTGTAAATCATCAACTGGCGTAAGTACTCCGATTCCAAAGCCACAATTCGATCCTGCGGACTGACCAGTTCGCAAGAGATTCCCAATTTGTCCAAAGCTTTGCAGATATCTGGAGGACGATTATCACTAAAATCTGTAGGTTTCTGATAGCTCAGTATAAAAGCAGAACCCAAACTCGCACTTAGGGCTACAGTATCCCGGAATGACGCCATTAAAGTATCATTGGTCCCCTGTGACTGATTAATGCGTCGATCTAATAAGCGTGCTAAATATTCCCATCGTGCCAAGAGCTTGATAGTTGTACCTTTTGGCAGTAAAGACTCCCTGAGACTATCTCCCAGCCAGAATAGATTGAGTCCTAGCAAATCATGCTCAGTTTGTAATCGTTTCCACTCTTGAAGTGACGAAATCACACTCTCTAAGGTTGCTCTCTCCTGTTCAGATGCCTTTTTATTGAGAGTGCTTTTGGGAATAAGTAGTTCTGGTTGTTCTAAATAAAACTTAGTATTGTTAAGAATATGCCAAAGCTCTCTTGCTATCCAGATTTCGATTATTTCTCCTAGCTGCTGAGCTATGTGGACTCCATAATAGGAGAGCGCCAAGGCTGGATCCAGTACACAGATCCATTGCTTGGAATCAAGTTGGCTGAAAAGGGGAGTTATCAGCATTTTCAAGACGTCACTCCCATTAAAATAGCAGTTTTTATCCCAATTCTGTAAATTACGGCTAGCCATCAATTTTATCTCCTCATTTCCCCATCTCTCCATTTCCATATTTGCCCATCTACCCATCTAGCCATCTCCCTATCTGCAGAGGAATAGCGTTAATTTATCAATTTTGGATTTCACAAACAAGTCACAAAATTTTGCTAGTCCAAATCGATTAGTTCAAATGAGTTAGTCAAACTTGACTAGCTAGAAAACGTGACTTGTACAGAATCTCTGAAAAATTAATAATAATTACGTTGACAAACACGCCCTAGGCTTTCAGAGTCTGGTACGTGGCTGCTCAGTAAATCCAACCCGGTCAGTTAGGATGATTAGCGATCTGAGTCAAGTGTTGAGAAGAATTTTGGAACAGACCAGCCTATCGTCGAGGTTTCCAGAATTAGCGGAGGCTCAAATTTCCTTTGAGCGTCCCTCAGAAACGTTTAGTCCTGGACAGACGACGGTGAATTTATTTCTGTACGATATTCGGGAACACCTGGAATTACGTAATAATGAACCAACGATCGAGAGGCGCAATGGACAGGCAATTATTCATAATCCTCCAAAGCGCATAGTCTGTTCTTATTTAGTCACAGCTTGGCCCATTGGTGGCGAAGAATTACCCCTGCAAGAACACCGATTACTCAGCCAAGTGCTGCAAGTATTCTCAGCTTATCCAACTATTCCAGAAATACCTTTTTTAGAAAATACCCGACTTGCTGGGCAAGAACCAGCCTTACCAATGGTAACTGCTCAAGTAGATGGCGTACAAAGCACTGCTGAGTTTTGGACTGCATTGGGGAATCAATTACGTCCTTCCATCACAGTTAAAGTAACCATTGCGATCAAGGAACTATTTGAGCCAGACCCAACCCCCATTGTCATTACTCAAGATTGGCAATTAGGTCAGCGGATTTCACCATCCTCACAACAACTGGTGCCAGGCACCGAACAACGATTTTTCCGGATTGGTGGGCGAGTTACGGATGCTGACAATAAACCTGTTGTAGGCGCAACGGTTGTTTTGGTTGAGCGTAATCTGAGCGCAGCCACTGATAGAGATGGAAACTATAGCATCGGGGCAATTCCTGCTGGTGCTTATACCTTACGGGTGCAGTTAGACGATGTAGTACAGGAGGTTAATATCACTATCCCAGTAGAATCCGCAGCAAGTAATTACAACGTGGAGTTACAGCAGTAATTTTCGTGATTATCAAGGAGTAAGAATTATGCCACAGTATCTCTCCCCTGGAGTCTATGTTGAATACGTGCCACCCGCTTCCCTACCTGTTGCTGGAGTTGCAACCAGTGTCGCTGGGTTTATTGGTGTGGTAGCTGATAATGTTACTATGCCAGAGCAACCAGGACAGTTTCAAAAGGATGATGAAGGTAACCTTGTTTTAGATGATGAGGGTAATCCTGTTCCTGCCCCGTATGAGCGGGCGACCGCAGGTGAACCAACATTAATTACCAGTTGGGAAGAATTCAAAACTAGGTTTGGTGATTTCCAAGAGGGCAATAAAATCTTAGCCCATGCTGTTTATGGCTTCTTCTTCAACGGAGGTTCCCGTTGTTATGTACTGCGGGTTGCCGCTGCAACAGAAATTGATAACCCGGCTGAAGAGTTAGAGAAGTTTGAAACAGTTGATGAAATCACCATTGTTGCCGTACCTGGAGCAATAAGTGATATTCAACACACTGCTATTATCGCTCACTGCGCCAACATGGGAGATAGAGTAGCAGTCCTAGATGGCGATCAAACTAAAGAGCCAAGTGATGTAGAAAATATCCGTCCTGTTGGTCGTAGTCAGCAAGCCAGCTATGCTGCTATCTACTATCCTTGGATTAAAGTCTTTGATCCCGTTAGCAATGCCCCAGATACTCTACCTCCTAGTGGTCATCTTGCTGGAATCTATGCTCGTAATGATGCCACCCGGGGAGTTTTTAAAGCACCTGCTAACGAAGTTATTGTTAATGCCCTTGATGTCAGTCGTCCCATTAGTAAAGCCCAGCAGGATGGTTTAAATCCGGAAGGGATTAACGTGATCCGTTCTTTCAAAGGCACCATTAAAGTCTGGGGAGCCCGGACTATGGCAGATGATGCTAATGCTGATTTTCGCTACGTCAGTACCCGTCGCTATTTCAACTACCTACAAGAATCTATTGATGACGGGACACAGTTTGCTGTCTTTGAACCGAATAATCTAGCCCTGTGGCAACGGATTAAACGGACAGTGGGGGATTTTCTGTTAAATGAATGGCGCGATGGAGCCTTGTTTGGGGAAACACCAGAGCAAGCTTTCTTTGTTAAATGTGACGCGGAAACCAATCCCAAAGAAGTAAGAGAGTTGGGGCAAGTCGTTGCCCTGATTGGGGTGGCAATTGTCAAGCCTGCGGAATTCGTGATCTTCCGCATCCAGCAAACCGCTGGTGAGTAATCAGGCGAGTAATAAACAAACTTTTGAACTAACTGGAAAGGAGATTTAGTCATGGCAAGAGTTGATCCCTATAAGAACTTTCGTTTCCTGATGGAAATTGATGGCATTGTTCAGGCAGGATTTTCTGAATGTAGTGGTTTTGGTTCTGAAGTAGAAATCGTTGAATATCGTGAAGGTGGAGACGATGCTACAGTACGTAAGTTGCGAGGGAAAGCGAGTTATCCTGACATTTCCCTGAAATGGGGAATAACCGATTCCCGTGAACTCTATGACTGGCACTTAGCTGCAGTCAATGGCAAGGTTGAACGCAAAAATGGTTCCATCATTCTGCTTGATGATACCGGACAGGAGAAAGTACGCTGGAACTTCTTCAATGCCTGGGCTAGTAAGTATGAAGCACCTAGTTTGGATGCCAAAGGAAGTGATGTTGCTATTGATACCCTCACCGTGAGTTGTGAACGTCTGGAGCGGGTATAAATTATGACTAATTTCACCATGCCTGAGCAAGCAACAATGCTGCAAACTGAGTATGAGTTTACATTACCAGCAGGTTATGTGGACAAACAGGGGAATTTACATCGGGAAGGCACAATGCGATTGGCAACGGCTGCTGATGAAATTGTGCCCCTGAAAGACCCTCGCGTACAATCTAACCCAGCCTATTTAATTGTCATTCTGCTATCTCGGGTGGTCACCCGCATCGGTTCTGTAGAAATGATTAACCCAAAAGTGATTGAAGGGTTATTTGCCTCAGACTTGGCTTATTTGCAGGATCTGTACAATCGGATCAATGGCAATGGCATGCGATCGCTCCAGATTATCTGTCCCCACTGTGAAAAAGATTTTGCCGTGGAACTAGATATGTCGGGGGAATCTTAGGCTACCCCCTGGATCAACTCCATCAGGAGGTAGCCTATCTCGCCTACCACTTTCATTGGCACTATGAATCCATCATGGCCATGGAACACAGTCAGCGACGACGGTGGGTGGACGAAGTTGCCCAGATTAATCGGCGTTTGAATGCCCAAACCGGTCAGATAGAGTTTATCTGAAGGCTCACAAAATTAGCGATCGCTATTGAGCTGGGGTGCATCGGATTTTTGCTACTTGACCTGGTGGGTGGAACGGGCATCTTGCCCGTTACAATCGGGCGGACTATCCCAAAGCTGGCTACGAGGCGGAAAATTAGGGCTCGCCCTTGGGTGGTGCGTTACGGGGCGGACTATCCCAACCCTGGCTACGAGGCAAAAAATCAGAGGCTTTCCGCCCCTAACGCACCCTACGCACTAATTGAAAACCGCTATTTTGCAACAAAAGAATGGAAGATTCTCCTTACAATTCAACCTTGGGGCAACGTTTACAGCGGCGACTGGTTAAACCGGCTGGGGTCATTAATACCCAGCAGTTACATTCTCATTACCAAGCTACTCAAGGGACAGCGGCAAGACTTGTACAAAAATCCGTTTTACCGGAACAGGTAAAATTCCGTTATGGTTCTGGAGTTTTGCAGCCTACAGCCATCATGTCACGTCTTCAGCGACAGCGTACAGAATCAGCGGACGGTTTTGATGGGCAATGGCGAGTCAATCCTGACAGCTATTCAGGAACCGGAAACACAGCTCAAACCTTTGTGCAGACTCAACCAAGACCGTTTCAGAATAGTAGGGACAATAGTAGGGAAATTGTAGGAAAAAGCCCGACAGCAATATCCCAGAAAGTAACAGTAATGACCAAGCCATTGGTCAAAGAAACTAACCACAATCAGACTACAAGCCCAGTTTCATTAACCCCAGTTTCATTAGTAGAAAAAAAGCCTAAGTCTGCTTCCTCTACTCCCCTTAGGAAGACAACCAATGAAACTGGGGAGAAGGGAAATAGGGGAGGAACACAACCACAGCTTAAGATTAATCGCAAAGCAACGTTGGCAGAAGTTAATACCTTATCATGTCATGAGTCTAATTCTGTACAACCGCAAAGAGATACTAAACCTAGTCCTAAATCTAGTTCTAAATCTAGTACCAATCCTACAGTAACTCAAACTCAACCTGAAACCAGTAGCTCTTCCTCACCTCCCTACCCTGAAAAATCTGGAACGTTGCGGATTAGTCGAAAAGCAACTATTACAGCAGCTAATGCTAGTAATATTGCTAGAGTTCAAAGTAAATCTATTCAAGATCTACCTCTGGCTCAAACTAATAGTCCATCATCCCCAACTACAGTTTCCAGAAAAGAGGATAGCTCAGATAAAGAGGATACCGAGGATACGGTAATTCAAACCAAAATTATCCCGAATCAGCCCAAATCAGGTCAGATTACCTCTCCAGGTGATACCATAAATAACTCTAGCCCAGATTTCCCTCTGGCTAAAACTACAAGGGCATCATCTCCAACTACAGTATCTAGAAAAGAGGATAACGATCAGACAGTAATTCAAGCCAAAATTATCCCGAATTCTGGTAAACTATCCTCTCAAGGAGATACCATCACTCAAGCTAGTCATTCCCAAACTATAAGTCACAGTAACTCTAGTCCAGATTTTCCTCTGGCTAAAACTACGAGTACATCATCCTCAACTACAGTGTCTAGAAAAGAGGATAACGATCAGACAGTAATTCAAGCTAAAATTATCCCGAACTCAGGGAATCTAACCTCTCAAGGTGATAGCATAAATAACTCTAGTCCAGATTTTCCTCTGGCTAAAACTACGAGTACATCATCCTCAAGTACAGTGTCTAGAAAAGAGGATAACGATCAGACAGTAATTCAAGCTAAAATTATCCCGAACTCAGGGAATCTAACCTCTCAAGGTGATAGCATAAATAACTCTAGTCCAGATTTAACTCTGGCTAAAACTACAAGGGCATCATCCCCAAGTCAAGTATCTAGAAAAGAGGATAGCTCAGATACGGTAATTCAAGCCAAAATTATCCCGAACTTAGGTCAGATCACCTCTCCAGGTAATAACATAAATAACTCTAGTCCAGATTTCCCTCTGGCTAAAACGACAAGTGCCTCATCCCCAACTACAGTATCTAGAAAAGAGGATAACGAGGAGACTGTAATTCAAGCTAAAATTATCCCGAACTCAGGGAATATTACCTCTCAATATGATACCCTAAGTAAAGCTAGTCATTCCCAAACTAGAAGTCACAGTAACTCTAGTCCAGATTTACCTCTGGCTAAAACGACAAGTGCCTCATCCCCAAGTCAAGTATCTAGAAAAGAGGATAACGAGGATACTGTAATTCAAGCTAAACTCTCGCCAAATTCTGGTCAACTAATCTCTGAAAGTCCCACCATCACTCAAGCTAGTCATTTCCCAAGTCAAGTTAACAGTAACTCTAGTCCAGATTTACCTCTGGCTAAAACGACAAGTGCCTCATCCCCAACTACAGTATCTAGAAAAGAGGATAACGAGGATACTGTAATTCAAGCCAAGATTATCCCGAATCAGCCCAAATTAGGTCAGATTACCTCTCAAGGTACCACCATTACTCAAGCTAGTCATTCCCAAACTAGAAGTCACAGTAACTCTAGTCCAGATTTCCCTCTGGCTAAAACTACGAGTCAATCATACCAAAGCACAATTCAAGCTAAAAATAAACCTCTAATTAAAGGAATTATCCAAAGCAAAGCAGCAGAAAAAAACTATCAACCAACTGGTATCATACAGAAACAGCAGGAAAATTTCCCTGTACAACTATCCCAAAAAGCCTCAATTGCTAGTAACCCTACTGTAGTTTCCACAACCCCTAGCCAGTTATCTTCCTCATCTGAGTTAAACAGGGTTTGGCTGAAAACTACTAATACCATAGAGGCTAATACCATAGAGGCTAGTAAAGGGTTATCAACCACAAACTCCAATCATCAGAAACTGCCTCTACCTCTAGCAATCACCCAAATAAAAACGAATGGAGCGATCGCACGTCAAACCAATGCAGTGGAAAACTCTACCGTTCAAGCAAAGTCGGGAAATGCCACAACCCCGATGTCTACCCCAGAAACAGCATCAGCATCAGGGATAGATTTAACCAAAGTGGCTGAACAAGTCAGTCGTATTCTGGCTCGTAAACTAATGGTAGAAAGGGAACGTCGGGGGATTGGTAAATGGCATTAGAGAAACTAAGTATTATTCCTTTGAAGTGGAAAAAAAATCAAGACGAGAAGTACCGTGCTGTAGAGTCGGAAGAGAAAGACAATTATCCAGAGATTACGGTTTTATTTAACCCCGAATCCTACACCGTCAAAAAAGGTGTTACTTGGAGTGGTTCGAGCCAAAAAGAATATAATGCGCCAATTTTAGATTTTGGTGGGGGGGGAAGTCGGGAACTAACTCTGGAATTGTTCTTTGATGTTTCCGAAGGGGTGAAAAATTCACGATCTCAGAATTTTGATCGTAAGAATAATAGTTTATTAGATAGTACTTTCATCGACGATGTACGGGAGGAAACCAATAAACTTGTTGCCCTTACCCGCATTCGACGTGTTGGAGGTAAAGAACAACCACCACCAGCTTGTAAGGTTTACTGGGGTGAAGCACCAACTAATTCTGACTTCCCTTTTGTGGGGGTGATTACTAATCTTACCCAAACCTTCACCCTGTTCAAAAGTAATGGTAAACCGATACGAGCAAAAGTCAACATCACTTTTTCGGAATATCTCAATCCAGAAGATGATAAACGGCGTACCGATCCAGAATTAACTACTCGTATTGTCAAAAGCGGTGAAACCCTCAGCAGCATTGCGGCGGATGTCTATGGTAATCCTAAGCTGTGGCGACTCATTGCCCAAGAAAATCAACTGGATAATCCCCGTCAGCTTGATATTGGTAAAACCTTAACTATTCCCAAATTGCTTTAATGTTCATGGTTAATAGTTCATGGTTAATAGCTAATTATAATATTTATTTTTTGAATTTTGAATTTTGAATTTTGAATTTATAAAATGCCATTTACCCAACCCCAAGCATCAATATTTACCAAGTATGAAATTCTAGTTAATGGTTCGCCTTTACCAGAGTCAGCACAGTTCCATATTACTGGGTTAACAGTAGACGAAGAGATTAATTTGCCCAGTATGTTTACCTTAGAATTGGGCAGTTTGGATGTGCAGAAAGGGGAAGTATTGTGGCTGGATAACTCTTTGTTCAGTATTGGGAATACCCTAGAAGTGAAATTGGGTTACCGGGGAAACCTAACTACCCTCATGGTTGGGGAAATTACCGCTATAGAACCAGAGTTTACGATTCAGCGATTACCCAAAGTAATGATTAGGGGTTATGATCGCAGCCATCGCTTACATCGTGGTCGTCATACCCAGACTTTTGTGCAACTAAAAGATAGTGACATCGCAGCACAAATTTCCCAGCAGGTTGGACTTTCTGCCCAAGTAGAAGATAGTGGGGTAGTGCATGACTATATTTTCCAAGCCAATCAAACTCATATGGAGTTTTTGCAAGAACGGGCAGGAAAAATTAATTATGAGGTGATGGTGGAAGACCGAAATTTAGTATTTCGACCTACGGCTAATCAAGATAGTGAAATTCTCACCCTAATGTTTACTGATGACCTACTGGAATTTTATCCCTGTATGTCCTCTGCAAGTCAAGTCAACGAAGTCAAAGTACAGGGTTGGAATCCTAAAGACAAGCAAGCAATTATCGGGCGTGCCACCACTGGTGATGAAGGAAGCAAAATGGGGGGAGAAACTAGTGGTGCAGCTTTAAGCGAAGATGCTTTTGGTACAGCAGTAAAAACCCTGAGCAATCACCCAATGATTACCCAAGCGGAAGCAGATCAGCTGGCTCAAGCCCGTTTTCAGCAACTCAATCTAGAGTTAATTAGTGGAGAAGGAATTTGTCGAGGGCGTACAGATTTACGAGCAGGAATAGTAGTTCAAATTGATGGTGTAGGCAAGCGCTTTAGCGGTCAATACTATCTTACCAGTGTCCTGCATCGCTATTGTAATAGCCAATATCATACTAAATTTACAGTGCGGAGGAATGCTCAATGAAATTGTCTGAACTACTTTTGGATAGTCAATCCCACCGAGCGATCGCATCTCGTATTTATGGTGTCGTGGTTGGTGTAGTGACCAACAATGAAGACCCAGAAGGACTAGGTCGGGTTAAAGTGAAATATCCCTGGCTAAGTGATGAAGACGAAAGTGACTGGGCGCGAATAGCTACACTAATGGCAGGAAATGAACGAGGGATTTATTTTTTGCCAGAAGTAGATGACGAAGTATTAGTAGCTTTTGAACATGGTGATGTCCGTTTGCCCTATATTATCGGGTCTTTGTGGAATGGTAAAGAATTACCACCAGCAACTAATGAAGATGGTGCTAATAATATCCGGGTAATCAAATCCCGTAGCGGTCATGTCATCCGTCTCAATGATGAAGAGGGGGCAGAAACTATTGAAATTGTCGATAAAACCGAGAAAAATAGCATTATTTTTGATACTGCTAATAACACTATTGCTATTACCACCGATGGAGACATTACTTTATCAGCATCTCAAGGTAAGATTAAACTAGAAGCACAAAATATTGAAATCAAATCTTCAGCAGATACTAAAGTTGAATCCGGTGCAGCAATGGATATTCAAGCCAGCAGCACCATGAATCTTAAAGGTCAAACTATTAATCTAAACTAGCAGAGTATTTCTAACTTACTTTAGGTACTTTATTCCTAGGTTTTAGGGAGTAGGGAGCAGGGAGCAGGGAGTAGGAAAGTCAGAAGATAGAACTAAAAAAAGCACTATGATAAAAGTATTTTTTTTAAGAGGTATAATTTAATTATGGGACAACCAGCAGCCAAACAAGGGGACCAAATTACCGCTATTGATACTCATATTGTTATGGTACCAGGAACACCACCTGTACCAACTCCCCTACCTCATCCTTTTGCGGGCATTATTAACGGCAACCTCAGCAGTGATGTCAATATTATGGGAATGCCAGCAGCTACGGTAGATAGCACTGCCGATAATACTCCACCTCATATTCCCACACCTCCTGGCACTGCCTTTCAAAGTCCTCCTGCTAATAAAGGAACCATTAAAATTGGTAGCCCAACGGTAAAAATTAACGGTAAACAAGCAGCCAGAAATGGAGATATTGCTGAGACTTGTAATGATCCTGCCGATTTACCAATCGGACAAGTAATCGCAGTCGGTACAGTTTTTATTGGCTGAAAAGGAGAAGGTTATGTCTAAACCATTTTTAGGTGTTGGAGTAGGATTTCCCATCAGTTTAGATACTAGGGGAGATTTCCAACTTGCGGAATATGAAGAGAGTGTACGCCAGTCAATTGTAATTATCCTTGGTACTGCCAAAGGTGAGCGAGCCATGCGTCCCGACTTTGGTTGCAGCATTTATGATTTAGTTTTTGAGCCCAATTCACCTGCCACTGCTGGTAAAGTATCCCAAGCTATACAGGAAGCCCTACTGTTCTTTGAACCCCGCATTGATGTTATAGATGTGCGCGTTCAATCCCCTATTCCAGAACAAATGCTTGTCAATATCGACTATCAAGTGCGAGCAACCAATAATGTCTTTAACCTAGTTTATCCATTTTATCTAGAAGGAAGTGCAGGTTAATGGCAATAAAAGCTCCTAAAATTGATTCTAGAACGGCAGAGACTATTGCCGCTCAGGTGCAGCAACTGCTGGAACACTATACAGGAGAAACTAAAGATATTCAAGGAACGAGTGCTGCTATAGTTAATATCTTTGCCCGTTTTGCCGAGATTATTATCGAGCGACTCAATCAAGTTCCAAATAAAAACTTTTTAGCGTTTTTAGATTTATTAGGAGCGTCTCGGTTACCACCCCAACCAGCACGAGTACCCTTGACATTTTCCTTAGCTGCCGGAACTACCGTTGATGCAGTAGTGCCAAAAGGAACACAAGTTGCTGCTCCTCCAGGGGAAGGAGAACAAGACCCTGTTATTTTTGAAACTGAACGGGAATTGGTAGTAACAGCCGCCAAATTAGACTCTATTTTTGTGCGGGACCCCCAACAGGATTTGTATAGTAATCATAGTTCAATTCTTACTACCCCAGCATCACCAGGTGTTGATGTTTTTCGGGGCAACCAACCCATTGAACATAGTTTATATATCGGACATAGCAAACTTTTAGGGTTTGCTGAAATTGAGACGTTTAAAGTAACGATTAATTTATCAGAAGTCCTTGGTACTCCAGGAGAAGTAACATGGCAAATTTGCCAGGAAACAGAAGATGGAGCTAATTGGCAAGATATTACACCGAGCAATGATGGAACTGAAGGCTTGACGAGCAGTGGTGATCGCGAAATTGAATTTAGTAATATTACCGCTTTACCGTTAACTACTGTTAATGCAGTAACTAGTCGTTGGCTTCGCTGCCGGTTAGTTACTCCCATTACTCTTGCCGATGAATCTTCAACGGACATGGTATCTGCTAATGAGCTACCAGAAATTGATGAGATAAAAATTGAAGCGAGTATTAGTTCTAGCAACCTATTAATTGAAACGGCTTTTCTTAATCAATTACCCGTTGATTTAACTAAAGAGTTTTTTCCCTTTGGAGAAAAACCGAAGCTTGGGGATACCTTATATTTAGCCAATAGTCAAATTTTTTCTCAAGAAAATGCTCAAATTACTCTTCAGGTTAACTTGAGAAATCCCGCCACAGAAACTAGCGATGAACCAGATGGCGTTCCTACAGCACATACCATAACAGAAATTAGCGGTGAACCAGATGACTTTCCTTTACGTACCAGAGCTTCGAGCAATTTAAGACTTAAATGGGAATTTTGGAATGGTAAGGTCTGGCAAGAATTAGGAACTGCAGCTGTTTACTACAACACTAGTAACAATCCAGAAGCTGAATTTCAAGACACTACCCAGGCTTTTACTGAAAATGGTCAGGTAGAGTTTAACTTATTTGAAAAACCTGTTACCACCACTATTAATGGAGTAGAAAGTTTCTGGATTCGTGTGCGAATTAGTGCAGGTAACTATGGTAGAGAAGCTCGCTATGAGCGTATTGTCCCAACACCAGAGCCACCAGCACCAGAATATCGATTCATTGAGGCAACTTTTGCTCCGCCATTAATTAGCTCAATTGGAGTTAGCTATACATTAACAATATCAGAAGAACCAGAAGCTCTTTTGACCTACAATGATTCAGTTTACTCAAATAACCTAGTTAAACGTATTGACAGCAAAAATAAACTAATTGGGAGCATCCCATTTTGGCAAATATATCTTTTTATATGGGCGGTAGAATCACGATCATACAGCTTAATGCGGTATGTTTATTCCAAAGTATTATGCCCCCAAATAATTCCTTTTAAAGGTACAGAAACTGAACAGCCAGCTTGCTATTTGGGATTTAGTTTACCATTAGCTAGAACAGATTTTCCCAATCGTAAAATCAGCATGTTTACCTGTGTAAATGAGGTAAAATATGGAGATAATAATGTTACATTAGTACCTAATGCAACGGCTGTTAAACAATTGAATAAAACTGAACAAGTTCAACTAGTATGGGAATATTGGAATGGCCAAGCATGGCAACAACTAACCATAAGAGATGAAACCGAAAACTTTATCCGTTCCGGTTTAATTGAATTTCTGCCACCAGGGGATTTTTCACCAAGGGAAGACTTTAATTTACCTCCCCGTTATTGGCTCCGGGTTCAATGGTTAAAGGGTGACTACGAGGTTGAACCTAGGCTGAAACAAGTACTGCTTAACACTACCATGGCAGCACAAACAGCTACGATCCAAAAGGAAATTGTTGGCTCCAGTGACGGGACTGAAAATCAAAAATTTAATACAACTAGTCAGCCAATTTTAGCAGGTCAAGAGCTGGAAGTGCGGGAACCGGAAATACCGTCTGCCCTAGAAAAGGACAAAATTGTCCTTGAAGAAGGGGAAAAGGCGATTACGGTTACTACTAATGAAACCGGAAGACCGCAAGAGATTTGGGTCCGTTGGCATCAAGTCCCGGATTTCTATCAATCAGAACCACGGGATCGCCATTATATCTTTGATAATCTTACCGGAAAAATCACCTTTGGGGATGGACACAATGGACTGATTCCTCCTCCTGGTCAAGGCAATATCCGCATGAGTCGCTATCAAACTGGTGGTGGAACTGCTGGAAACAAACCAGCTGGGGCGATTGTCCAACTCAAAACCACAGTGCCCTATGTGGACAAAGTGATTAACCATCAAGCAGCCGCAGGGGGGGCAGAAGCTGAAACCATTGACTCCCTAATCGAGCGCGCACCTAAAGAAATTCGCCATCGTCAGCGTGCTGTAACTAAGGAAGATTACGAAGATTTAGCCAAGCTGGCTTCACCAGAGGTAACCAGAGCCAAGTGTGTACCCTTAGGGAATTTAAAAACTAATCCCCTGGATCCCAAGCCGGATTTAGCGGGAGCAGTCAGCGTGATTATTGTACCCCGCTCCACGGAAGCTAAACCCCTACCCAGTTTGGAGCTAATCAAGCGCGTCCAAAACTACCTACAAGCCTACACCGAACCCACAGTGGCAATCTCGGTGGTAGGCGCTCTCTATGTCCGTGTCGATATTACTACTGAAATTGCTGTCACTTCCCTAGAAGGATCTCGTGAGGTAGCACAAACAGTGGAACAAACCTTAGCTGGTTTTCTGCATCCCCTAACCGGTGGTTTTGACGGAATGGGTTGGAATTTTGGTCGTCAACCCTATAAATCGGACTTATACCGACTACTGGAGAGAGTGCCGGGAGTAGACCATGTTTCTAGCTTGGAGGTGAATGACATCGAAGAACTAGAAGGTGCTAGCCAGACTAATCGCTTTTTAGTGTATTCCGGCAACCACACCATCGATTTAACCTTTGTGGAATCCTGAGGAGGGTAACTCATGCCAATAGAATTGCCTAATCTTGATGACCGCACCTATGACGACTTGGTGCAAGAAGCCCTGGGTATGATTCCCAGCTATGCACCCCAATGGACTAATCACAATCCTTCTGATCCTGGTATTACCGTCATTGAGCTGTTTGCTTACCTGACCGAAATGGTGCTCTATCGGCAAAATCGGGTAACAGAGGCCAATATGCGGATGTTTTTACAACTGCTGAATGGACCAACTTGGCAGCAAACGGGGGATTTACAGACAGAGATTAAAAATGCCATTACCCAAGTACGCGATCGCTACCGAGCCATCACCTGTGCCGACTTTGTGGAATTAGCCCGAGAAGTAGAAGCAGATAATACCGTTGCGAGGGCACACTGTATACCTCGGCGTAACCTCAACTCGGAAAATGCCTTAGTCGAACCTGTGGATCAACCAGGTCATGTCAGTATTGTTATTATCCCCGATCGGGATGATAGTGAAAATAGCCCCCCTCAACCAAGCTCATTGCTGATTAACGAGGTAAAAAACCACTTAGAAGAACGGCGATTGATTGGCACCGCAATCCATGTAGTTGTGCCACGCTACATCACCATTAGCGTCAGATTAACCATACACCTCAACCGAGAAGCTGAAATAGCACCCAGTGAGGAAAAGATAAATAATGCACTGGAAAACTTTTTCGATCCCCTACCAAATCCTGACAATCCTCAAGGTTGGCCATTTGGTCGAAATGTTTATGTTTCCGAACTCTATCAACTACTTGATGAACTAGAATCTGTAGATTATGTCACCAAAACCAACGAGCAAGACGAAGTATTTTTTCCTCGTCCTGATGCCATAACCAATCAACAACGCCTAGTTAAAACCAAGGAAGATACACCACAGCTAAGTGCCATCCAGCTCAAACCAGAAGAACTAGTCGATTTAGATCTTACCGCCAGCCAGATAGAAATCATATCCCCCTTAGAAACCGTTGATTTCACCGGTTAAAAACCCATGACAAACTCAGCCCGTTCCCCCAGTAAACTTTTAGACTATCTGCCAGAGATTTATCAAAGCGACCCTTTCGTCGGTCAATTTTTACTACCCTTTGAAAAGATTCTTTTTGGGAGTGCAGATGGTGTCAATTTTTCTGAGCAGGGTTTAGAAGAAAAAATTGCCTGTATTTCTAATTACTTCCATCCCCAAGAAACACCCCCAGACTTCCTGCCCTGGTTATCTAGCTGGGTAGCTTTGAGTCTCAGAGCAGATTTAAATGTCCAAAAACAACGAAATTTTCTGGCCAACACCGTCAGACTGTATCGTTTTCGAGGGACTAAAGATAATTTACAAGAACTGCTAGAATTATTTCTAGAGGAAGAAGAAAAAGTCACCATTATCGACGCTTCCAATGCCGAATTTCAAATTGGTGACTCCCCACTCCTGAACCAAATTGATGATCGCGAAAAACTTCCCTCGCGATCGCTCCTGGGTAGAGGCACTTACCTTGGTGGTGGTATACCCCACTTTTTTATAGTAAGAATCACTCCAGCTCAAGGATTAACCCAAGAGCAACTCGACCGACAAATAGAAATTGCTACTGCCATCATCGAACAGGAAAAACCAGCCCATACCAAGTACAGACTAGAAATTATTTATCCTGACACCATGCAGATTGGTACTTTTGATCCTAATTCTGGAGAAGGTACCGGTTCCCAGATTGGAATTGATACTATTTTTGGCAAAATTCCCGAAAATGACGAATCTATCTTAGGAGAGTAAGTACCTGGACGACTGTACTAACTGTGTAAAGTTGCCAAAAGTCCCTCTGCTCCCTGCTCCCTACTCCCTGCTCCCTGCTCCCTATTTCAACAGTTAATTTTACTTTTGTCCGACTACTTAACGATTATGACAGATATACAACGTCCCAATTACTTTACTGCCCAGTTTCTAGTAGAAGAAGACTTTAACGATGAGCAAGCCTACCATCGTGACATGCGCCTGCGTCACAATCGTTTACTCCATGAATGGGGTGTGGTGGCAGGATTAGAAGTAACTAAAGTCGGGGATAAAAGAATTGCGGTTAGTGAGGGCATGGCCATTGATAAAGATGGTCGAGAAATTATTGTTTTACCGGATTCTCCCGTACCAAAAACGATTAACTTAGATGGATTACCACTCAATACAACTATTGAAATTACCATCATCTATCAGGAAATTCAGGAGAACCCTTACCGACTAGGTAACGAAACTAAATACACTCGCATCACTGAACGTCCCAAATTTGTCATCTACGGTGGTAAACAAAGGGAACACTGTGATGACGATAAAGTAGAGGTAAGAACTGGTAGTGCCCCTACCGATGATAATGTGATTCGGTTAGCACGGGTGACCCTAGACAACAACGGTAACGTTAGTACAGTGGATAATTCTGTACGGAAACTAGCCAGTGCTAAGTTATCTACCCTGGATAAGTTAGAGGTAGATGGTACGATTTCCGCTACCAACTTAAATCTGACAGGAGACTCGACTATCGATGGTTCCCTGACAGTGAATGGAAACCTGGAAGTAAAAGGGGATGTGATTGCCCGTGATACGGAGCATATCGCTGGGGATGTGTCCTTGGGGGACCAAGACACTGATGAAGTGAAGGTGACAGGGGTAATTCGCTCTGGGCATTCATCTGGGGCACTGAGGGTGGATGATGCGTTACATACCACTGGTCCTCTAACAGTGAATGGTAATGTTGGTATTGGCACAACTAATCCTCGTCAAAAATTAGAGGTAAATGGAACTGTCAAAGCCACTAGGTTTGAAGGAGATGGTTCGGCTTTAACTGGTATTAGTGCTGGAAAGTGGTCTGATGGTGGTAGTAACAGGATTTACTATAATGCTGGCCATGTCGGCATTGGCACAAATAATCCTAGTGAAAAACTAGAGGTGGATGGAGCTGTTAAGGCAAAATATCTATCAGTTGCCCAAAGTGGTGGTCGGTATAGTGATATGGCAAGCTTTATAAGTAAGAATCCAGAGCCTCCTTACGTGAACTGGTATCACAATAAATCAGGGGGTGATACGGTTCGCTACGGGTATATTCAGGCTGGAGATTTTGGTCAACACAAAGAGTTTAGATTTAGGGTAGAAAACCAAGCTAATTTTACATTTCTCAACGGCAATGTCGGTATTGGGACAACAAATCCACAATCCCTTTTGCAAGTTGGAGTAGGAGGTGTTAATGCCCCCCGCCCCTGGATGACAAGAGGACTACAAGTTGCTTGGGATACTGACCATGTATTTCTAGGATTGAAAGATCAAGGGGCAGATCGCAAAGATTCTGTACTGGCATGGGGAGATAATATCAATGATGCATTCAGATTCATTTTTGCTGCTTCACGTGGTGCTGCAGATGGTCAAGAAATAATGAGGTTACAGCCAAACGGCAATGTCGGCATTGGCACAACTAATCCTAGTCAAAAATTAGAGGTAAATGGAACTGTCAAAGCCACTAGGTTTGAAGGGGATGGTTCGGCTTTAACTGGTATTAGCCCTGGAAAGTGGTCTGATGGTACTAGTAACAGGATTTACTATAATGCTGGCCATGTTGGTATTGGGATAAATAATCCTAGTGAAAAATTAGAGGTGGCTGGAACTGTTAAGGCCATTGCTACTCATACGGGCAGAGATTCAGCCTACGGAGTTTACAGCCAAGCACAAGGCAGTGACAGTGGCAATAAATATGGTTTGTATGCACAAGCAACGGGTGGTAGCAGTGGTAGGCGATATGGTGTCTATGGTGGTGCTTCTGGTGGTAGCTTTCAAATTGGTGGCTATTTCGCTGCTACTCATACGGGCAATAGAACGGCCTTCGGAGTTCAAAGCGTTGTAGTTGGCAATGGCAATGGCACTAAATATGGTTTGCATGCACAAGCAACGGGTGGTAGCAGTGGTACCCGATTTGGTGTTTACGGTAATGCTTCTGGTGGACAAACTCAATATGGTGGCTATTTCATTGCTACTAATACCGGCAATACTAACGCCTACGGAGTTCACAGCACTGTAGGAGGCAATGAAAATGGCACTAAATATGGTTTACTAGCACAAGCCACAGGTGGTACCAGTGGTAGTCGATTTGGTGTCCACGGTCATGCTTCTGGTGGACAAACTCAATATGGTGGCTATTTCATTGCTACTAATACTGGCAATACTACCTCCTACGGAGTTCAAAGCGTTGTCGTTGGTAATGGCAATGGCACTAAATATGGTTTACTAGCACAAGCCACAGGTGGTACCAGTGGTAGTCGATTTGGTGTCAGAGGTAATGCTTCTGGTGGACAAACTCAATATGGTGGCCATTTCACTGCTACTAATACTAGCAATACTACCTCCTACGGAGTTCAAGGCTTGGCAAGTGGTAATGGCAATGGCACTAAATATGGTTTACTAGCACGAGCAACAGGCGGTACCAGTGGTAGTCGATTTGGTGTCTACGGTTTTGCTTCTGGTGGTAGCGATTCATCTGGTGGCTTTTTCAATGCTACTAATACTGGCAATAATACTGCCTACGGAGTTCGCAGTAGTGTAAGTGGCAATGGCAATGGTACTAAATATGGTTTACTAGCACAAGCAACAGGTGGTACTAGTGGTAATCGATACGGTGTCTACGCTAATGCCAATGCAGATAATGATAGTAGTGCAAATGTATATGGTGTCTACGGTCGTGCCAGTGGTGGCAAAACTAGTTATGCTGGCTACTTCGAGGGTAATGCAAATGTAACAGGTAATTTAACCGCTGGCCGTGTCGGTATTGGCACAAATAATCCTACTGAAAAATTAGAGGTGGCTGGAACTGTTAAGGCCACTAGGTTTGAAGGGGATGGTTCTGGTTTAACTGGGATTAGTGCTGGTGGTGGAACCAAGTGGTCTGATGGTGATAGTAACAGTATTTACTATGATGGCAAAGTGGGGATTGGTACCAAAACCCCTAAGAGCACACAGCATATTGTCGGTGACTTAGTTCTTGGCAAAGATGTTAATAACCAGAAGTTTATTTTTCATTCAAGAACTTTTAAGAATGGAGATTTACTCCACTTCACTTGTGATCAACCTGACGGCAATTGGGATTGGACCAAAGGCATAATATTCTATCGCAATGGTGATGTCACCATTAGAACTAGCAAATTAGAGGTAAATGGAACTGTTAAAGCCACTAAGTTTGAAGGGGATGGTTCTGGTTTAACTGGGATTAGTGGCGACGGACAGTGGCAGACATTATCTGGTAACAATATTCGCTACAATGGCGGTGTTTTGGTTGGTAATTACCTTCTCCCTAGAACTAATGAATCGAAAGAAAGAGGAGTATCCGGTGCCAGCTTCGCCATAACAGAAAAAGTAAATAATATTCCGCGCTGCTACGGTGTTAGGGGTCATTTCCAGGGTTTTCTAACTTCTATCGTTGTAAAAGATGAAAAACATCCAGACGAAATTATAGTTAAAGATGAGATTAAGGACACCACAGATGATAGTTTTGAAGCTAAGAGTTCAAGTTTAGGAGTAATTACTGCAGAAAACAGTCCTGAGTCTGTGAAACCTGGGGATTTTATTGAACAGCGAACTGAGATCTCTGTAGAGGCAGTTGATACCATTGAAGGGACTACTGATCGACCTATTGATACCATTGAAGGAGACAAATCTCCACAGCCAATTCCAAAGCCAGGTTTTTTTAAATCTGGATATGGTGGCTATTTCACTGCTATCAATGGTGGGGCATCTACTGTCTACGGAGTTTACGGTGAAGTAACAGGTCGTCAAGGAAGTACCTCCTTTGGTGTTTACGGTAGTGCCACAGGTGCTGGCAACAATTATGCTGGCTACTTCAATGGTATAGTGCATGTAACAGGTAATATAACAGCTAACAATCTCCAACAAAGATCATCACGAGAGTTCAAAAAGAATATTAATACCCTGGCCATAGAAGACGCCCTAGAAACCCTCAAAGGACTCAATCCCGTCCAATTCCGCTACAAAGAAGATGACCAAAAAGAAACCCACATTGGATTTATTGCCGAAGATGTGCCGGATTTAGTAGCAAGTCGCGATCGCAAAACCCTCAGTCCGATGGATATCGTAGCGGTTTTAACTAAAGTGGTGAAGGAGCAAAACAATACTATTTATTTGCTAATGGAAAAGGTAAAAAATTTGGAACATAAAAGTCAATCTAGCGCTTTTTAGCCTAATCAGGTAAACAGAATTTTTTACTTCTTCCCTATTCCCTATTATGACGTTACTGCTCCCTGCTCCCTGTTCCCTGCTCCCTGCTCCCTGCTCCCTGCTCCCTGTTCCCTATTCCCTATTCCCTGCTCCCTATTCCCTGCTCCCTGCTCCCTACTCCCTGCTCCCTATTTCAACAGTTAATTTTAGTTTTGTCCGACTACTTAAGGATTATGACAGATATACAACGTCCCAATTACTTTACTGCCCAGTTTCTAGTAGAAAAAGACTTTAACGATGAGCAAGCCTACCATCGTGACATGCGCCTGCGTCACAATCGTTTACTCCATAACTGGGGTGTGGTGGCAGGATTAGAAGTAACCAAAACCGGGGATAAAAAAATTGCGGTTAGTGAGGGCATGGCCATTGATAAAGATGGTCGAGAAATTATTGTTTTACCCAATTCTCTTGTACCGAAAACCATTAACTTAGATGGATTACCACTCAATACAACTATTGAAATTACCATCATCTATCAGGAAATTCAGGATAAGCCTTACCGACTAGGTAAGGAAACTAAATACAGTCGCACCACTGAACGTCCCAAATTTCTCATCTACGGTGGTATACAAAGAGAACACTGTGATGAAGATAAGGTGGAGGTAAGAACTGGTAGTGCCCCTACCGATGATAATGTGATTCGGTTAGCACGGGTGACCCTAGACAACAACGGTAACGTTAGTACAGTGGATAATTCTGTACGGAAACTAGCCAGTGCTAAGTTATCAACCCTGGATAAGTTAGAGGTAGATGGTACGATTTCTGCTACCAACTTAAATCTGACAGGAGACTCGACTATCGATGGTTCCCTGACAGTGAATGGAAACCTGGAAGTAAAAGGGGATGTGATTGCCCGTGATACCGAGCATATTGCTGGGAATGTGTCCTTGGGGGACCAAGACACTGATGAAGTGAAAGTTACAGGGGTAATTCGCTCTGGGCATTCATCTGGGTCACTTAGGATAGATGATGCGTTACATACCACGGGTGCTCTGACAGTGGATGGTAATGTTGGTATTGGCACAAATAATCCTAGGCAAAAATTAGAGGTAAATGGAACTGTCAAGGCCACTAGGTTTGAAGGAGATGGTTCTGGTTTAACTGGGATTAGCGCTGGTGGTGAAACCAAGTGGTCTGATGGTGATAGTAACAGGATTTACTATAATGCTGGCAATGTCGGCATTGGCACAAATAATCCTAGTGAAAAATTAGAGGTAAATGGAACTGTTAAGGCAAAGTCGCTGACTATCGAAGACAACCTCACTGTCAATGGCAATATTACAACCTCTGGCATGATTAGGGGGTCATCAATGCCGCCTAATCTAATCAGAAATTCCTACATGAATATACTCGATGGCAACAAGCCTGCTGGGTACAGAATCCTTGGGAATGTTACTTTAGAAGCAGCACACCCTTTCACAAAAGGGTTTGAAGGACCCTATGTAGGCAAAAAACCAGCCAATGCTGCCGATAGTGTAGATGATGCAACCGAAGAAAATCCCTATTGGTTTGGCAGAACTAACAAAGGTGCGCGAATAAAAAGAGGTGGTTTAGCTGATGGTTGGGCTAGTTTTCGTGACGGTAGGATTTTGAAAATTACTGGGGATAATTCAGGACCACATACCATGATACTTTTTCCCTTTGAGTCCCGAGGTAATTTTTTAACCAAAAAGTACGTACATCTCAAAGCTTGGCTCAAGATTTCTTCCGGTAAACAAGTGGGATTTGGCGAACTTGCTGGGTGGTCTAATAAGGTTAGAGGGGGCATTGGCATTACGAAAGAGCAAAGTGATAATGCTCCAGATGGTTGGTATCGAGTAGATGGCGTAATTCCCACATCTGAGGTTACGAGTTTGGGTGGTCAGAGTTTTTCTATGGGTATAGCGGGTGACGAGGCTGACGGATCTTTTGAAGTATATCTAGCCTTACCATACCTAGCCAATTTAGATAATGATAGCTGGCTTCCTAGTGTTTCTGATATGCTTTCGCGGGATGGGCTAACAGTTCATCCTAGTTCTAGTAACGTTGGTATTGGGACAACAAATCCTAGTACAAAATTAGAGGTGGATGGAACTGTTAAGGCGACTAAATTTGAGGGAAACGGTTCTGTCGGTAATGCGGAATTAGCTAATAACTCAGTGACCAATCAAAAAATTGCTAATAACTCGGTCAACGCTGTCAAAATTCAAAATGGCACTGTCGGTAATGCCGAATTAGCCAATAACTCGGTGACCAATCAAAAAATTGCTAATAACTCGGTCAACGCTGCCAAAATTCAAAATGGCACTGTCGGTAATGCCGAATTAGCCAATAACTCGGTCAACGCTGTCAAAATTCAAAACGGTTCTGTCGGTAATGCGGAATTAGCCAATAACTCGGTCAACGCTGCCAAAATTCAAAATGGCACTGTCGGTAATGCCGAATTAGCCAATAACTCGGTCAACGCTGCCAAGATTCAAAACGGTTCTGTAGGTAATGCCGAATTAGCCAATAACTCGGTCAACGCTGCCAAAATTCAGGACGGGACCGTGGGTACTGCGGAGTTAGCCAATAACTCGGTCAACGCTGCCAAAATTCAAAATGGCACTGTCGGTAATGCGGAATTAGCCAATAACTCGGTCAACGCTGCCAAAATTCAGGACGGAACCGTAGGTAATGCGGAATTAGCCAGTAACTCGGTCACCAATGCCAAAATTGCCAATGATGCAGTCAACGCTGCTAAGATTCAAAACGGCACTGTTGGTACTGCGGAATTAGCCAATAACTCGGTGACCAATGCCAAAATTGCCAATAATGCAGTCAACGCTGCCAAGATTCAAAACGGCACTGTCGGTACTGCGGAATTAGCCAATAACTCGGTCACCAATGCCAAAATTGCTGATAATGCGGTCAACGCCGCCAAGATTCAAAATGGCACTGTCGGTACTGCGGAATTAGCCAATAACTCGGTCACCAATGCCAAAATTGCTGATAAGAGTATTAGCATGGTTAAACTTGATGATGTCACTAGGAGGGAACTGGATAACGCTTCTCAGGTTCAAAGTCTACAAACGCAAATCAGAAATCTAGAACGGCGAATCAGAGTTATAGAACGGCGATTACGTATAGATATTGTTGTCCCTGATCCTGACCCTGATGATCCTATTATTACACCTAATCCTCCACAGATTCCTGACCCTGAGCCTAACATAGATATTCCTTAGCAATAAAGCTAACGGTTCAAAGCTTACTGGCGTTACAACCAGAACATTAGCATACACTCAGTCTGTAAAAATTGCATCATCATATTAGTAGGAACGGCCAAGGAAAAGGTGAACCATATGGGATATCAACGGACAAGCCAAACCAAAAACAACCAAACCACCCCAAGGGGAAAAACCGTTCAAGCTAAGCCAACCCCCTTGGCTACCCATAGTCCGGTTCACCCCCTCCTGAAACTGCAAAGAACCATCGGTAACCAAGCAGTCAATCGCCTGATCCAGACAAAAATGCAAGTGGGGGAACCCAATGATGTGTACGAAAAGGAAGCAGACAGTGTTGCAGCCCAAGTAATGCGGATGTCAGCACCCCCAGTGCAAAATTCCATGGAGGAAGAGGATGTTCAAACTAAGCCGATCGCCCTACAGTTACAATCCCAGGAAGAGGAAATACAAACTAAGCCCATAGGGCTACAGTTACAATCCGAGGAAGAGGAAATACAAACTAAGCCGATAGCGCTACAGTTACAATCCCAGGAAGAAGAAATACAAACTAAAGCAAATCCTGGTCAAACCCCACAAGTATCATCTAATTTAGAAACCAAAATCCAATCCCGACGGGGTACCGGTCAAGCTCTGCCAGACTCTACCCGTGCTTTCATGGAACCCAGATTTGGGGCTAACTTTAGTGGCGTGCGGGTGCATACTGACTCTAGTGCCATACAGATGAATAAGGAGTTGGGAGCCCAAGCCTTTACCCATGGTAGGGATATTTTCTATGGTGCTGGTAAGTCTCCTGGTAATAATAGTTTGACGGCCCATGAGTTGACCCATACGATACAGCAGACCGGGGGAATTCAGGCGAAGGTAATTGATCAACAGGCCAAGAAGACAAATAAATTCGAAAACAAGACTGGGTTTGCTATTCCGATCAAGGATACTCCGGGGAATGGGGTCAATCAAGAATCCCAGACTCTTGTCAAGGATACTGATATTAAACCAGAAGTCGAGGCAGAAAATACAGTTAACACAGAGGTAGTTGCACCTCAAGAAACTGCTGAGACTAAGGCTGTTTCAGCCCCAAAGCCGGAAACCAAGGCAACATCGGTTAGTTCTGGAGTTTCTCCACAGAAAAACCAGGAGGCAATGGCTCCAGAAGCAGGTAATCAAGGGATGAAAGCTGAGGTAAATCAAGAAACCACGGCAACACCTGCTGAAACAACACCCCAAGAAACTACTGCTGCTTCCCCAGAGTCAGATCCAGATTTTAAAGCAGTAGTTGCTAAAGCTAAGGGAGTTGCCAATAAGCAAAAACAACACGCCCCAGCTAGTACAAAAGCGAAACAAGCCCAAGCTGCAGCGGTAAGTCCTGCCTCGGAAGTAGAAAGCAAAGCACAAGCAAATCAAGTGGGTGAGATGGAACAGGCTCCCACTCCTGGTTTTAATGCTGCTGCTTTCAAGGCTAAATTAATGGAGCGCATCAAGTCAGCAGCTCCGAAAACTCTTGAAGAAGCGGATGAGTTTAAGGAAAGTAACAAACTGGCTTCTGTCAAGATCCAGATGCAAAATACCGTTAAGCAAGAGCAAACTGCATCTCAAGCACCCTTAGAACAGAAGGCGAAACAAGCACCGGATACCAGCAGTATTAAACCCAAATCAGTAACTCCCCTACCTGCCAACAAAGCGGGAGCAGTAACCAAAAATATTGGTGCTGATAAAGCTATTCCTAAAGCCAAGGGACAAGGTGAAGTGGAGGCACCCCTACAAGAAAGTAGCCAAAAACTTGACCAACAGATGGCTGTGGCTGATGTTACTTCGGAACAGTTAGCTAAATCCAATGAACCCCAATTCCAAACAGCTTTAGCAGCAAAACAAGAGGCTCAAACTAATGCCAGCCAAGCACCCCAAGCCTATCGTCAGTTTGAACAAGACCAGTTAACCCAAGCCCAAGGGGAAGCTGCAACCACAGCGGGGCAACAACTCCAAGGAATGCATGGCTCCCGGGCTCAGTTATTAGCTCAGGTTACCAATCAGCAAATTAAAACTAAGGGTAAGGATGAGCAAGAACGAGCTAAGGTTGCTGGGGATATTCAAAAGATTTACAACCAAACTAAAACTAAGGTTGAGGACATTCTCAATGGCTTAGATGGTAAGGTTAATCAAGAATTTGACGCTGGTGCCAATCAAGCCACCAAAGCCTTCGAGAACTACGTTGATGAAAAAATGAAGGCTTACAAAGATGAGCGTTATAGTGGCGATTTCGGTTGGTATCTTTGGGGTAAGGATAAATTACTAGGTTTACCATCAGAGGTTAATGCTTTTTATCAAGAAGGACGACAACTTTACCTGGCAAAAATGGATGTTGTCCTCAATAAAATCGTCAACATTATTGGTACTGCCTTAACCGATGCTAAAGCAGAAATTGCCAAGGGTAGGCAAGAAATTAAAGACTATGTAGCTAAATTACCCGAAAACCTGAAAACTGTAGGTCAACAAGCCGCTACGGATATTCAAAGTCAATTCGACCAGTTGGAACAAAGCGTTGACAGCAAACAAGATCAGCTAATTAATACTCTGGCCGAGAACTATAACGAAAAGCTGCAAGCTGTTAATGCCCGCATCGATGAGATGAAGGCTGCTAATCAGGGGTTAGTTGATCAAGCAGCCAATGCCATAACTGGAGTCATCGATACCATTAATAAACTCAAAGACATGTTGCTGAGTGTCTTGAGTAAAGCGTCTGATGTAATTGGTAACATTATTAAAGACCCCATCGGCTTCCTAGGCAATTTAATTAGTGGTATTAAACAAGGCTTTGAGAATTTTGTCGCTAATATTGGGCAACATCTACAAGCCGGTTTAATTGGCTGGTTAACTGGAACCCTGGGACCGATGGGTATTCAACTACCCGATGACATCTTTAGCTTACCGGGAATATTCAGCTTAGTAACCCAAGTCTTGAACTTGACATTTACCTATATTCGTGGTAAAGCAGTCAAGCTCTTTGGGGAACCAGTAGTAGCTGGCATGGAGAAAAGCGTGGAAATATTCCAGATATTACGCGATCGCGGACCCATGGGACTGTGGGAACATGTTAAGGAACAGTTCAACGACCTGAAACAAACAGTCATCGAAGAAATCAAGAGCATGGTCGTTACCGAGGTGATCACCGCCGGGGTGAAGTGGGTTCTGAGCTTGTTGAATCCTGCATCAGCCTTTGTGAAAGCCGCCATGGCAATCTATGACATCATCATGTTCTTTGTTAATCGCGGTAGTCAGGTGCTGGAATTGGTAAATGCAGTTGTGGATGCCGTGAGTGCGATCGCATCTGGTGCAGTTGGTGGTGCCGCGAAGTTGGTAGAGAATGCTTTAGCCAAAGCTGTACCAGTGGTGATTGGGTTCTTGGCTTCGCTGTTGGGTATTGGTGGTTTGGCGAAGAAGGTTGAGAAGATTATTGGTAAGATTCGCGAGCGGATTGACAAGGCGATTGATAAGGTGTTGTTGAAGGCGAGGGGGTTGTTTAAAAAAACAGTTAAAAAAGGAAAAGATAAAGTAACTGCTCTGGTAGAGTGGTGGAAGGCCAAGAAGAAATTCAAAGCTAAAGATGGTGAATCTCATACCTTATCCTTCAAGGGTCAAAAAAGTTCTTCAAAATTAATGATTGCTAGTACCCCAAAAGTATTAGATAGCCATTTATCTGAACTTAAAGCCAAGAATGCCAAACTATCAGATGATCAAGTTAAACTTGAGAATACTAAAAAGTTAAAATCCATTGAATTAAGTGCCACGAAAATTGATAAGCTTAAATCAGATAAATCTATAGGGAAAGGAGTAGGAGAGGAAATCTCAAAAGAATTAGGTAAAATTGCTAAAAATCTTGCTAGTATTCAAGTATTAGATACAGGTGTACCACCATCTAAGGTGAAATGGACACAGCAAGGTGAAGATGGGAAATCTATGAAAGCTGAACCTCTTAGTTTAGATCCGGGAGGTTTACAAGGTAGTCAACCTTCTGAAGAATCAGCTTTATGGAAAAAAGTATCTTTAAGAAATACTGCCAAAACCACTACCTATATCCGAGGTCATCTTCTCAATCATCATGTTCATGGGCCTGGTAGTAAAAATAACTTAACACCTATTACAGGTGCTTTGAATAATAAAATGGAACGGGAAGTAGAAAGTGTTGTAAAAAATAAAGTTTTGGGAGATAAAAAAGTCGTTAGTTATGAAGTAAAAGCTAACTATGGAAAACATTCAGGTAGAGTTAATATTCCAGAAGAAGCAAATTTAGCTACCTCTTTGGAATTTCAACTTTCAGAGATGGAAGTTGAAGCAGGAAAAGATCCCAAGCAATCATCAAGCTGGAAAAAAACGAATAAAATTGATGTTACTCCATCTATGAATCATGATCTTCCTCCTGATTTCCCTGTGGGTAAATTACCTTCTGTAGATTTTGGAAAAGCTCCTTTAAGAGATGTTGTCGAAAAGCTCACTGCAATAGAAGGTATAGGAAAAGAACCTGCAACAGTAATTGGTGATTTGCTCAGAAATAACCGCAAACGAGATAGAAATGATATTGATGAAAAAGAATTGATGGGTATTCCCGCTTTAGGAAAGGCAAAAATTAATAAAATCAAGGATAAAATCAAGGAAAATAAATTTTAAAACATTCAAGTTGCTAGTTAAAACAACAAGCTTTAAATCCTCTGAAAGTAATTAACGATTATGGATAATACCGAAACACCTAAGGAAATCAATAATTACACTGGTTATAGTCAAAATCTAAATAAAAATAATGGATTACAGGCATTAGATAATGTAGGTAAATTTTTACAAGAAAATGGTTGGGATACCCAATTTATAGAAAAAAAAGAAGCTTATAAATTTAACTTTCAAAGTGAACATGGCATTGGAATTGCTTATGCTCAAGTTCTGACCGATTTAGAACAGTTTTTATTTTATGTGATGATGCCATTTAAGATACCGGAAGAATCCCTAAATACGATAGCTGAATTGATTACAAGGGCAAATTATGGCTTACGGGTTGGAAATTTTGAAATGGATTATGAAGACGGAGAAGTTCGCTACAAAACTTGTATAGATTTTGAGGGAGAAATTTTAACAAAAGGCTATATTAAGAATGCTGTTTATCCAGCCTTAAAAACAATGGAAAGATATGTACCAGGTTTTTTAAGTGTCGTTTATGGTGGTCAAACTCCAGAAGAAGCTTTAGCTGTCTTAGAAGAATAGTGCGATCGCTTATATTATAGGGTGCGCCCTTCGACAGCGTAACCCACCAAAGCCAATGCTATGCCACCGCATACCCAGTATGTTGACGAATCTCGGGGGGATGAAAAGCAAGAACAATCCTATCCTTCGGTACTCCTGAAGCAACCAGTTCATCTGTGATCCCATCTTCCATACCGTCGTAGTGAATCCAGATTTTACCATCCCGGATTGAACCATGAACAATTGTAGCATTACAATCCTTTCGAGGAGGTAATCATCCAATGGAAAAAATATAAAAGTACCGATTAATCATCTGCCAGCTATTAACTAATCATGCCACCTTAGAAGCAAATAATCCAAATTTATAGATTGAGTGTCAACTTAATTTTGACACAGAACATGACCATTATCAACTTTTAGATATCGGCTGGGATGGACTCAAACGAGTTTACAACTGTTTCATCCATTTAGATATCAAAGATGGCAAAGTTTGGATTCAGCGAAACATGACAGAAGCTGATTTGGCGCAAGATTTGGTAGACATGGGTATACCGAAAGCAGACATTATTCTCGGTTTACATCCCAGTTATAAACTTCCTTACACAGGCTACGGAGTGGCTTAGTAGTGGATTGGCTTAACAATAAAATTAATTATAATAATGATGAGTAATCATTTTGATTTAGATAAAATAGGAAATATGTAAAATCTCTAGTAAATGCCCAAAAAAATCAGGGTTCTTAAACAAATGCTTCGCCAAGCGGGTTTTAGAGAAATACCAGGTAAAGGAAGCCATACAAACTGGATACATCCTCTTTATTCTGGGAAACTCACAGTTTCAGGTAAAGACGGAAACGATGCTAAGCCCTATCAAGAAAAGAATGTAAAAAAAGCTATTGATGAAGTAGAAGGTAACATTAATGATAAGCCAACTTAAATATCAAATGATAATTCAATGGTCAGAAGAAGATAATTGTTTTTTAGTTGGTTTCCCTGACTTCCCCGGACAAAAATGGCGGACTCATGGAGAAACTTATGAAGAAGCAGTTAAGAATGGAACTGAAGCCTTAGAATCTTTGGTAATAGCCTATCAAGAAACAGGTGAAACTCTTCCTGAACCAACTATTAGTAAGGCAGCGTAGTGCGAACGCGCCCCGCGTGACCTACGGTCAATCGCGTAGCGTAGCCCTTTGGCCTAATCGCTGATCTTGTAGGGTGCGCCCTTCGACAGGGTAACCCACCAAACCAAACACTATGCGATCGCATACCCAGTATGTTCACGAATCTCGGGGGGATGAAAAGCCAGAACAATCCTATCCTTCGGTACTCCTGTGGCAACCAATTCATCCGTGATCCCATCTTCAATTGACATCTTTAGCTTACCGGGAATATTCAGCTTAGTAACCCAAGTCTTGGGCTTGATATTTGCCTACATTCGTGGTAATGCAGCCAAACTCTTTGGGAAGTAGTAGCTGGCATGGAGAAAGCCGTCGAAATATTCCAGGTATTACGCGATCGCGGAGCCATGGGACTGTGGGAACATGTTAAGGAACAGTTCAACGACCTGAAACAAACAGTCATCGAACAAATCAATAACATGGTAGTTACCCAGGTGATCACCGCCGGGGTGAAGTGGATTCTGAGCTTGTTAAATCCAGCATCAGCATTTGTCAAAGCCGCCATGGCAATTTATGACATCATCATGTTCTTTGTTAATCGCGGTAGTCAGGTGCTGGAATTGGTAAATGCAGTTGTGGATGCCGTGAGTGCGAACGCGCCCCGCGTGACCTACGGTCAATCGCGTAGCGTAGCCCTTTGGGCTAATCGCATCCGGTGCAGTTGGTGGTGCTGCGAAGTTGGTAGAGAATGCTTTAGCGAAAGCTGTACCAGTGGTGATTGGGTTCTTGGCTTCGCTGTTGGGTATTGGTGGTTTGGCGAAGAAGGTTGAGAAAATTATTGGTAAGATTCGCCAGCGGATTGATCAGGCGATTGATAAGGTGTTGTTGAAAGCGAAGGGGTTATTTAAGGGCAAAAACGGTAAGGGGAGTAAGAATCAGCAAAGTAAAGAAAAAGTAGTTGAAGGCGGACTTAGAGACTTACATGTTGAAGAGAATAAATATTTAAAGGACAATAAAATAACTAAAGCTGTAAGCATTCAGCCGTCAGCGGTCAGCCGTGAGCTAAAAGCTCACGCTACTTGAGGTGCTTTCCGTAACATAGATTAAACGAATACTTACCTGTTTTCTTGATCCCAAGCGCGAGTGGGGGAAACCACGGCAGACCGCGAGTGGGGAGGGGCTGTGTGCGGAACCTGCGTCCGCACCGCTGTTTGCCCCGTGGGAACCCCCGCAGGTCGGCACTGCCTCCCCTGTTCCGAAGCTGCATCGCTTATTCAAAAGCTGTTCGGTGTAGCTTGCCCATAGCC